>DATJFH010000341.1:0-3452 GCA_035495815.1 Bryobacteraceae bacterium | reverse complement strand
GCAGCGACTTTTACGGAGACGATTTCGAAAACAAATACATCGACGTTCTGAATGTCAAATACGGTTGGGAAAAGACCCTCAACCGCTTCGGCGTCGACACGATATTAATGCCCCCAAGCGCGCCGCTTACGGGCGCGCTGAAAGAAAGCAGCCGTTGGCGGGTGGTTTACGACGACGGCATCGCATTGGTTTTCCGGTCGAACGTCCGGGAGCCGGGCACCCAGATTTCCGAAGCAGGTCGGGGCGACGGAAAAGGCCGTGATCGCAAGGTCACGAAAATCGAGGCACGTGATCAGGCGATCACAGAAACCAAACCCAAACTTAGGAGCGAACACAATGACGTTTTTGCGCAATCTCTGGAATGAAGAACAGGGCCAGGATCTCATCGAATATACCCTGTTGATGGCCTTCGTCGCGCTGGCTTCGGCCGCCCTTTTCCTGGGCGCCGGCGGCAGCATCAAGGGCATCTGGTCGACCACTAACTCCCAGCTCGCTGCGGCCAACACCGCCAGCTAATTGGGAACCCTTGGACGGACATGCAGGCGCCCGGCGCGGCCGTCGCCTGTATGTTCGAACCACAAGGGAATGATGATTCCGGCGGCAGCCGCGAGATTCGAGCGGGTGAAAAGCCTGCAAGAAAATCGCGGCAGGTCGTCCGGAAACTTACGGCCGCATAGCAGCGAACTCCCGGCAGGCGCGGCGCCGGTAAGGGCACGAAGTCCGGCGGATCGGGGAAGCAGATGAATAAGAGATTTCTTGGAGTACTGACCTTTGCATTTCTCGTAGCAGCGGGCGCCAGCCTGGTGCTGTACAAGGTGCTGGTGAACCGGCCGGCGAGCGCGAAAACGCCCACCGCCACGGTTCACGTCGCCTTGGCTAACCGTGACCTGGAACTGGGCACGGTATTGAAAGAAGACGACATCAAATTGGCCGAATGGCCCGGCGTCGCGCCGCTGGGAGCGACCTCCAAGCCTCAGGATCTGGTCGGCCGCGGCGTGACCACCATGATCTACGCCAAGGAGCCGATCATCGAATCGCGCCTGGCGCCGAAGGGCGCCGGCGGCGGCCTGGCGGCCATGATTCCCCCCGGAATGCGCGCCGTCGGCGTGCGCGTCAACGAAGTGGTCGGCGTGGCCGGCTTCGTCGTCCCGGGTATGCGCGTCGATATTCTCATTTCCGGCAACCTGCCGGGCGGCAACGGCAACGTCGGAACCCTGACGCGGACGCTGCTGCAGAACATCGAAGTGCTCTCCGCCGGACAAGACTTCAAGAAGGATGCCGAAGGCAAGCCGGTGCTGGTCCAGGTGGTCAACCTGCTGGTGACGCCGGAACAGGCCGAGCAGCTCAGCCTGGCGGCGCAGCAGACCGCCATCCAGCTCGTACTGCGCAATCCGTTGGACCGCGCCGCGGCCAAGACGCCTGGCACGGCCTTATCGCATTTGTTCCTCGGCGGGAAAATGCCGCCCTTACAGGCCAAGAGCGAAGTGACCTCCGCGCCGACTCGTCCGCGTCCCATCCGAACCGCGGCCGTGGCGCCCGCGCCCGTCATGATGGCGCCGCCTCCGCCGAAGAAGGAAGCGCCGTTTGTCATGGAAATCATTTCCGGCGCCAAGAAGGAAGAAAAGAAATTCGAGAGCGCCAACGGGGAGGGCAAATAACGTGTTGCAATCGAGGCTTAGCGCCAGCATTCTGTTAACGGCAGCGTGTCTCTCCGTCGGCTTTGCCCAGAATTCGGGCACCGAAGAGGCCGCCTCCAGAACCCAGCAGGCCGGCGCCAGCGCCGCGCCGGAAAAGCTGACCGTCACGGTGGGCAAGTCGATGATTATCGATAGCCCGGTCAATATTCAGCGCATCTCGGTCGCCAATGGCGACCTGGTGGAAGCAGTCGCGGTAAATCCCAAGGAAGTTCTGATCAACGGCAAGGCGGCCGGCGAAACCTCGCTGATCGTCTGGCAGCAGGGCGGCAACCGCCTGCTGTACGATCTGACCGTCCGGCTGAGCTCCAACAAGCTGGATTCGGTGCGGCAGCAGCTCGCCCGCGAATTTCCGAACGAAGATATCAATGTCACTTTCGAAAACGACACGGCCTTCGTGCGCGGCCGCGTGAAGGACACCATCGCGGCCGACCGCGTCATGTCCATCGTAGGCTCCATCGGTCCCAAGAGCGTGAACCTGTTGCGCGTGGACGTCCCGCCGGTCGAAACCCAGATCCTGCTCAGGGTGCGGTTCGCCAACGTGGATCGCGGCGCCAGCCAGGATCTCGGTATCAACCTGATTTCGACGGCATTCAATCAGGACACGGCGACCGCTACCGGCCAGTTCCCGACTCCGCGGTTTGAACCGCCGCTGTTCCCCAGCAAGGGCCCGATCAACATCTCCGACGCGCTGAACGTTCTGTTGTTCCGCAAGGACCTCAACCTCGGCGCCGTAATCAAGGCTTTGGAAAGCAAGCGGCTCCTGGAGAGCCTGGCCGAGCCGAATCTGTTGACCACCAACGGCAAGCCGGCCAGCTTCGTTTCCGGCGGTGAGTTCCCGTTCCCCATGGTGCAGGGCGGTGCATCCGTCGGCACGGTGACCATCACCTTCCGTGAATTCGGTATCCGGATCAACTTCCTGCCGCGCATTACTCCGCGCGGCACCATCCAGCTTCAGGTGACGCCTGAAGTGAGCGCGCTGGATTTCGCCAACGCGGTCACCTTCCAGGGCTTCACGATTCCCGCGTTGACCACGCGGCGCGTCGCCACCGATGTCGAGCTCGAGAGCGGACAGAGCTTCGTCATCGCCGGCCTGATGGATAACACCATGACCGAAACGTTGAACAAGATTCCCGGCCTGGCCAACATCCCGCTGCTGGGAAAACTGTTCCAATCCCGGTCGCGCGCCCGCAACAATGGCGAGCTTCTGGTGCTGGTGACGCCTGAAATCGTGCGGCCGATCCCGGCCGGACAGCCCGTCCCCATGCTGCATTTCCCGAGCTCGTTCATGGAGCCGAACAGCGACATCCCGATGCATCAGCCCGGTATGGATAAGACCGGACCGGTGCCCGTGAAGGCGCCCAATGAAACCATGCCGCTCGAAGAATTGATCCAGCGCCGCAAAGAAGGACAGCCGGCTCCAGCGCCCAATATGTCCCCCATGATGCTGGTCCCGGTTCCCTCCACTCCGCCCGCCGGTCAGACGGGGCAAGCCCCGACTGCCCCGGGAGGCGCCGCCAAGTGAAGCATCTGGATACTGGAGACGCGACATGTATCCGCTGACAATTGGGCTGGCAATCGAAAACCGGGAGCTCTGGGAGCAGGCCCAGGCCACTCTGGCCGGCCTGCCTTTCCGGGTCATCGTCGAGCACCAGGATGTAGGCGACGTTTCCAACTTCATGGACCGGCTGGAGCGCATGCGGCCGGATGTCGTATTGATCGATATCAGCGGGTGGCGCGAGCCGCTCGAAGGTCTGG
>DATJFH010000340.1:0-7052 GCA_035495815.1 Bryobacteraceae bacterium | reverse complement strand
CTTGATGCCGTCCTTCCAGCCGATCTTCTTGCCCTCTTCGTAAGTGCGGCCGTGATAGCTGATGGGGACTTCGTAGATGCGCAGCTTCCGCTTGGCGGACTTCATGACGATTTCCGGCTCGAAGCCGAAACGGTCCGAGCGCAGAATCATGCCTTCGAGCACTTCGCGCCGGAAGACCTTGTAGCAGGTCTCCATGTCGGTCAGGTTCAGGTTGCAGAACATGTTGGAGATCAGCGTGAGGGTCTTGTTGATGACCGAGTGCCAGAAGAACAGGACCCGCTTCTGCTCGCCGGCCATGTAGCGGGAGCCGAACACGGCGTCGGCGCGGCCGTCGAGGAGGGGCTTGAGGAGGATGGGGTACTCCGAGGAGTCGTATTCGAGATCGGCGTCCTGGATGAGGGAGAAGTCGCCGGTGGCGTGGCTGATGGCGGTGCGGACGGCGGCGCCTTTGCCCTGATTGACCGGGTGCTGGTATAGGCGGATGGCCGCATGTTCGGACGCCATGCGCTGCAGGATGGAGTAGGTGCCGTCGGTGGAGCAATCGTCGACGATGATCAGCTCTCGTTCCATGTCCTCGGGAATGGGCGCTGCCAGGACGAGCGAGATACACCTTTCGACCACGGTGCGCTCGTTGTAAACCGGCATGAGGATGGACAGCTTCACGGCGCGCTGCTCCGTCGGCGGCGGGTCCGGGGGCGCGGCGCCGCGTCCGCGGCTGTTCCTGCGCGGCGCGCGGCCGGGGGGATGAAATGTATTTTCGAAATTGCGATTTTAGGCCGAGCCGTCATGCAATCGGGGGGAAACACGCCCTCCAAGACAGTATAATAGGACCGCTATGAGCGAAACCACGAATCGCCGGGATTTTTTGAAGAACTCGAAAGCGGCGGCGGCCGCGCTGGGTTTTTCCATTGTCGGGCCGCAATCGGCGCGCGGGGCGCAGGCGAACTCGGCGCTGACCGTGGGGCTGATCGGGTGCGGGCGGCGCGGCTCGTACGTGAGCGGGCTGTTCGCCAAGAACGAGTTCGCCCGGATCGCCTATCTCTGCGACATTTACGACGACCAGATCGCGGCGGCGTCGAAGCTGTTCTCGGGGGCGAAGGCGTTCAAGAACATCGACGACATGCTGGCAAGCGACGTGGACGCGGTGTACATCGCGACGCCGCCCTTCCTGCATCCGGAACATTTCGAGAAGGCGGTGAAGGCGCGCAAGCACATCTTCATGGAGAAGCCGGCGGGGGTGGATCCGGCGGGCTGCCGGCGGGTGATCGCGGCGGCCCGGACGGCGGACAAGAACAAGCGCATCACGGTGGACTACCAGCAGCGCTACGGGGCGGATTACCGGAAGGCGTACGAGATCGTGAAGTCGGGCGAGCTGGGGCGGATCGTGGCGATACGGGCGGCGTGGATCGGCGGCGGACTGCCGGTGCGCGAGGGAGTGCCGGCGAGCGAAGAGCAGATCCGCAACTGGCTGTTCTACCGGGCGAAGGGCGGCGACATCATCGTGGAGCAGAACTGCCATAACCTGGACGTGGTGAACTGGTTCATGGGGACGCATCCGGTGAAAGCGGCCGGCTACGGCGGGCGGCAGGTGCGGACGAACATCGGCGACATCATGGATAACCTGGCGGCGACGTTCCAGTTCTCGAACGGGGTGGTGTTCAGTTACAGCGCCAACCAGATCACGGCGGGCGGGTTTCAGGACATCGGGGAGACGTTCATTTGCGAGAAGGGGTCGATCTACACGTCGCGGCAGGGGTACAAGCTGTGGATGGGGAAGAAGCGCGGGGAACCGCCGGTGGAAGTAGTGACCAAGGGGGACATCACGCAGGACGCGGTGAACGCGTTCGTGGAAGGCGCGCGGACGGGGAAGCTGGAGAACGCGGCGTTCACGGCGGCGGAGAGCACCCTGACGGCCATCATGGCGCGGGAGGCGATCTACAGCGGGAAAGAGAAGACCTGGGAGCAGATCGCGACGGCGTAAGCGAATCCGTGTCGAATGTGTAGAATTCTGTAGAATGGCCGGCGGCGATGCGGACCGCATGGGTGGCGTGGCCTCATAGGAAAGAATCCCCAGTCACGGTGTTGGCCATTCGGTGTCGAATCTGTTGAATTCTGTTGAACCGGCGCGGTTGAGATCACTGGGCCCTCCTGATCCAAACTTATCCCGCCGTGTCAATGGTTTTGGGAGTTTGAGGACCGCCAGGCGCGTGGATTCAACTGGTTGCGAAATGGATTCGGTTGTGACCGCCGGGCGGCGAACCGCTACCATTCCAGGCGGAGGTTTACCTGGACCTGGCGGGGTTTCATGCCGAAGCCGCCGTAGGAGCTGCTCAGGAGGCTCACTCCGTCGGCGCCGGGCGGGTTCAGGCCCTGGGTGTTCAGGACATTGAACACGTCGAAGTTGGCCTTCAGCCGGAGCCTCTCCTTGAGCCGGAAAAACTTCGCCATCTGCGTGTCCATGGTCCAGTTGAACGGTCCTAGGCGGGACTGGTTGCGGAACGGGTTCAGGCCGGTGTCGTAGGCGACGCGCTGATTGCTGCCGTTATTCAAACGAACCACCACAATGTTCGTGTCGTAATCGGCGGCGCCGGGGTCGGTCAACTGGCCGTTGGCGGGCCAGGCGTTGACGGGGGCGCTGAACGGCTTGTAGCCGGCGGGCAGTCCGTAGATTCCGTTGCGCAGTCCGGCGGGGTTGCGGCTGTCGATCTGGCGCTTCGACAGGTACCCGTTGTAATAAAGATACCCTTCGAAGCAGCGCTCATCGGCGGGATTGGTTGCGGTGGCCGAGGTCTGGCGGCAGTCGAGGATCCTGTATTTCGTTCCGTACACTTCGACGGGGTTGGTGGAACCCCAATTGGTAGCCGGGAGGAGAAACCACGAGCTGACCACGGTGCCGCTGCCGGAGAAGCGCCAGCCGCCGATCAGAGTATCGATGAGCTTGCCGGCGCCGGCGGCGAACTTGCGGCCCTTGCCGACCGGCACGTCGTAGATCCAGTTCCAGCGCACGCGGTGCTTGGGGATGCCGGTATCGCGGCTGTAGTTGAGAAACCGGTTGAGCGCGTCGAAATCGGTGGGGACCGCGCCGGGCAGGAAGGCCGCGGGAGTTGTGCCGGCGCCGTCGCGGAACGAATTGCCGGCCGCGCGCAAGGAGTTCGTCATGGTGTAGAACGCCTGGAAGCCGAGCCCCTTGTTGAAGCGGCGCTCCATCTCGAGGGTGAAGGTGGTGGTGTTGATGAAGCCTGTCTTCGAGAGCAGGCGGACGTCGGTGTAGGCCGTGCGGTCGTAGGGCCGCCGCCCCACGTTGGCGAACGCCCCGGTGGGGAGCGACTGGTGAGTGGTGTTATACCAGACCCAATCGGTTTGGGTGGGATTGATATTGTCGAGCTGATCGGCGTGGACGCCGTGCTTGCCGTTATAGCGGATGCGGAAGACGGTGGCGGAGTTGATCTGCTTCTCGATCGCCAGGTTCCACTCGTGGATCCGCAGGTCGGGCATATCGGGCGCCATCCCCAGGACGCTGGCGCCGCGTCCGATGGCGTTGGGGTTATTGATATCGACGGTATTGGCGCTATTCATCCCGGCGACGTAGGGCGGCGCGTTGCGCAGGAGATAGTTCGAAATGCCGTCCGGGCTGAAGGCCGCGTTGTTGGGGTTGTAGCTGAACGTGGCGCGGAAAGGGGCGAGCGAGGAGAACTGCGCCAGCAGCGTGCGCATGGGGATGGGCGCGAAGTAGATACCGTAGCCTCCCCGAATGACGACCTGAGATTTTCCGTCGAATGCCTTGTAGGCGAAGCCGAGGCGCGGCCCGATGTCGAACAGGTTGGAGGGGAAGATCCGGGGGGATTGGTTCAGCTCGGCGGCGCTCTTGAACTGCACGCCGACGTCCTGGTAAAGGGACACGATTTTGGGCGTGGTGGCGCCGATCCGGTAATAGTCGTCGAGCGCCTTGGGGAACATGAGCGCATGGCTCTCGACGTCGAAGCGGTTGAGCAGCCCGTTCTCTTCGCGGACGGCCGGGTTCAGGTCCCAGCGGAAGCCGGGCGTGACGGTCAGCCGCGGGGTGACCTTGTAGTTGTCCTGGAGATAGAGGCCGGTGTTGCGGTCGATCATGCGCAGGTAGGAGCGCTTGAGGCCCACGTTGTAGGTGGCGGCGTAGCCGAGGTAGAAGTTGGCGCCGTCGTAGCCGGTCTGGGGGGTGGCGGCAGGGGCGGTGGCCGAGCCGGTGGTGGGGCTCTCGAGCGCGGTCGACAGGCTGTTGAAGGCGGCGAATCCGGAGATGGCGCCCTGATCGGGGAGCAGATGCTGGTGCTCGGAGTGATGGCTCCAGCCGAACGAGATGGCGTGCGTACCCCGGATGTAGGAATAGTTCTGCGCGACGTTGAGCACGCGCGTGGTCAGGGCGCGGCGGTTGTCGCCTTCGGTGTACGTCATGAAGTTTCCGAGGCTGGTGATGTTCGGGAATCCGATTTCCGCGTAGGGGTTGGGTAGACCGAGCTCCTTCGCCCAGTCCTTCTGCGCGTCGATGGGGCCGGTGATGGTCCTGGTGCTCTGCCAGGTATGGTTGGCCACATTTTCGACGAAGAACCTGGGCGAGAAAATGTGAGTCCAGCTCATGGCGCCGGCGATGGCCTGCATGGGCAGGTAGGTCACGTTGGCCTCGCGGTTGGCGGTGGGCGCGCCGGTGCCGGAGCCGGTGCCGAGGAAATTGGTAATGCGGCGTCCGCCGTTGGCCTTGATGAAGAAGTTGTCGTTTTTAGAGATGACGTGATCGATCTTGACGGTGGTGGGGTTATCGCTCAAATTCGGCGAGCCGTTGGTGGGGACGGCTACTTTGAGGTTGGTGGTGACGAGCGGGTTGGCGCCGGGATCGGTGGGCAGCGGGGTGATTCCCCACAGCCGCTTCGACAACGGGCTTTGGCGCTGGCTGGGGATCACGTTGTTGTTGAACGGCAGGCGCACGGCGACCACGCGCCCGCTGGCCAGAGTTTGTTTGCTGGTCGTGAGCGGATCGTACAGGGTGAGCCGGCGGCCGGTCGAATCGACCAGGTCGCTGAAATCTCCGTTGCGCATGGCTGGGGTGGGGACCCTGAAGTCGCGTGTCAGGCCCTGGCGCAATTCCACCTGCTCGCGGGTGAACAGGAAGAAGGTGCGATTTCTTCCCTTATAGATTTTGGGAATGTACACGGGGCCGGCAATGGACCCGCCGAACTCGTTGCGAATCAGCTTCGGAACTTTGTACGGAGTGCTGGTGAAGCTGATGTCCTGGCGAGCCCTGGCAACGCCGAAGGCGTTATTGCGGGCCGTCTCATAGGCGGAGATGTGCAGCTTGTTGGTGCCACCGCGGGTGGTGACGATGACGGAGGTGGGGCTGCTGTATTTCGCCGAGGAGGTGCTGGTCTCGACACGCACCTCGCCGATCGATTCCAGGCCCTGAATATTCATCGACCCGCCGAATTCGCGGTTGTTCGAGGCCGCGCCATCCTGCATATAGTTGGTGGAGTACACCATCAGACCGGCGGTGCGGACGCCGCCGTTTACGTCGATGACGGGCTCGACGCCGGGCGTCACATCCCCCAGCAGAGTGTTCAGGTCGCGGCCGTTGATGGGGAGCTCCTTGATGCGGGTGCTGTCGAGGGTGCTGGCGTCGGTGGGATCCGTGGTGGTCACCAGGGGGATGGTTTCCGAGACCGTGATGGTCTCATTGACCTGGCCGGCGGCCAGCGACGGATTCACTTCCGCGATGCGGCCGGTTTCCAGTTGGATTTCGCCTTCCCAGGCCTTCATGCCGGCGGACTCGACGCGCACCTTGTACCGGCCGATGGCGAGGGAAGGGGTGGAGAAAAAGCCGCCGCTGTTGGACTCGGTATCCGTCTTGCGGCCGGTTTCGATGTGAACGATCGAGATTCTGGCTTTGGGCAGAACGGCGCCGGTCGCGTCCTTGACAGTCCCCTGTATCGAACCTCCGCCGCCGCTCGACTGGGCAAACAGGGCCGCGCAAGCGAGCGCGAAGGCCGGCAACGATTTCGAGCGCATGATTTCCCCTCAACACCGATATTGGATCGAGTATACAACGGCGCCCTCGTGAAACATGGGGGAAAGCGGCCTACTTCGCGGGAGTCAATGGTGGTCCACGCGCGGCTGAATTTGCCGCAGGCGGAACTCTTTCAGGAGAGCGACCATGCGGTCCACCACGGCTCCGACGAACGCCTCGCCCTTCTGGCGCGTGGCCTTGGTGGGATCGCCGACCGTGCCGGTGCGGGAATAACGGCTGAACCATTCCTGGAAGAAGACGGGCGAGGGCGCGGCCAGGTCCCAATAGAAAAATTCGGTGGCCTGGAAATGGATATCGCGCTGGGCTTTTTCGAACTGGACTAGGTCTCCGCGCAGGTAGAGCAGGACGGACGTTTCGAGCTCGCAGCCGTGGGCCATGCCGCCGGGGAATTCCGATTCACGGAGTTTTTCCAGCAGTTCGCGAGGAATCAGGCTCCACCAGGACACCATGGCGCAGATGGCCTCGGTGCGGTTGGTGATATTGCGCGCGGCGACGTCGAGGAAGGGGACGTTGCTGCCGTGACCGTTGACCAGCAGGATCTTGCGGAATCCGTGATGGGCGAGGCTCCTGCCGATATCGGTGACGTAGTTGACGATGGTAGGGCCTTCCACGGCGATGGTGCCGGGGAAATCGAGATGATGCTCGTTGAAGGAATAGTAGACCGAGGGCAGCAGGACGGCTTCGCGCGGCATGCGCTCCACGGCGCGGCGGGACATCTCGGTGGCGGTCAGAACGTCGGTGACCAGCGGCAGATGGGGCCCGTGCTGCTCCACGGTTCCGACGGGAAGCACGGCCACGCGGTTTTCGGCGACGGCGTCACGGATCTCAGGCCAGGTGAACTCCTCGTAGCGAAACTTATCGGGCATAAGGTGAGCATTATGGCACAACGGGGCGGCGCTCGACGGAGCGAATCAGGACGCGGCGGGCGGCGCCGGCGGCAGAATCCAGGGCTGGCCGGGTGGCTTGCGGCGGCTGAAATGAATCACCGGCGCGAGCAGAC
>DATJFH010000339.1:0-4364 GCA_035495815.1 Bryobacteraceae bacterium | reverse complement strand
AACCGCAGATATGACGTGCTGGTGCTCACCGATGGCGCGTTTCGGAAAAATGCGACGGGATCGCAGCCGGCGCCCTCCAGTATTCCCGCGGAATACCGCGCCTGGCTGGGCCGCATCACCGAGGAAAAGACCGTTCCTGAGCTGAAGAAATTTGTGCAGGGCGGGGGATCGCTCATTACGATCGGCAGCTCCACAGGCTTGGCGGAGTCTCTCGGCCTGAAGGTGGGTAATCCGCTGGCGGGACTTTCGCGCGAGCAATTTTACGTACCCGGATCACTGATGCGGGCGGCGGTAGATACGAGCAATCCACTAGCGTTCGGCATGGGAGAGGAAGCGATCGTATTCTTCGACAACAGCCCGGTATTCCGGATCGAGGGTGACGTGAGTAAGGTGGCCTGGTTCGCGTCGCGCGAGACGCTCGCCAGCGGGTGGGCCTGGGGACAGGAGCATCTGGAGGGATCGACGGCGGTAGCCGAAGCCAAGGTCGGCGCGGGGCGAGTGGTGCTGCTGGGGCCCGAGGTCGCCTTCCGCGGGCAATCCCACGGGACGTTCAAGCTGCTGTTTAACGCGCTGTATTAGGTGCGTTACCCGGTCAGCATCTTGAAGGCGTGACGCCAATCGTTGCGCAGAAACCCAGGCAGAGTCCACAGAATGCAGAGCGGCTCCAGCGCACGGGATGCAGCGATGCCGCCGCAATCAAAAGGCTCCCATCCAAACTGGACACAAATCTCGGAGACCACTCGCCGGGACTCCGGGTTGTTGCCGCACAGGAACATGGTCGGCGTGCCCTGCTCGAATTTCGGATTCACCATCAGCGCGCTGCCCACGCTGTTGAACGCCTTCACCACATGCGCGTTGGGCAGCAGCTTCTGCACTTTTTCGCCGAGTGAGTCGTTGGGCCCGGTGGTGAATTCCAGGATTCCATCCACCGGCCCCGTCTCAGTCAGCGGGTTGGTGGTATCGATCACCGTCTTGCCGGTCAGATGATCCGGCCCGGCCTCCTGGATCGCCTCCTCCACCGCGAGCCCTTTTACGGCCAGGACGACGATCTCTCCGAAAATCGCAGTCTCCCGGAAAGTCCCGGCGGATGCGCCGGGGTGCGCGGCCGCTTGTGTCGCAACCCAGGCCGGTACCTCGCCCTTGCCGGGGTCGCGGGTCCCCAGCATGACTTCGTATCCGTGTTTGAGAAATCCCTCGGCGAGCGTCCGACCCACCACGCCCGATCCGAGCACTCCGACTCGTTTCGCCATGACTTTAGTATGCCTGTTACGCTGAGGGTTGACTCGTCTGGTCCAGATCATCCATCCGGAGTATGGGCGCCGTATAGCCCTGGTAAATGGCGACGAGCTGCATCTTCTGTCCACCTACCGGACGGCGTATGCTTTCGCCATGGCCGCCATCGAGACCGGCCAGAAGCTGCGCGACCTTCTGAGCACGGACTTGTCGGGCATTGTTCTGGACTATCGCGAGGTTTACGCGCTCAACAGCGGTTGGCGATTCCTGCCGAGCTTCGACCATCCTACGGACCTGGCGTGCTGCCTGGTTTCGGGATGCGCGAATCCCCACGGCGTGGCCGGCGATAAGCCTGTGGCGCCGCCCTGGTTCACCAAAGGGAACGGCATGCACCTGCGGGCACACGGAGAGCCGCTGACAATCCCCCGTTTTGCGGACGGCGAGGCGGAGGAAGCCGAGCTGGCCGCGGTGTATCTGATCGGACCGGACGGCGTTCCGCGGCGCGTCGGACTCACGCCCGGGAACGAATTCGCGGATCCGGCCATGGCGGCGAAGGACGCGCGTCTGCTCTCGCGGACCAAGTTGCGCGCTTGCTCCATCGGGCCGGAGCTGGCGCTGGACGCCGAATTCGCGGACGTGGCAGGCTCAGTTGCGGTGGAGCGCGCCGTCGACGGGGTGCGTTCGCCGGTCTGGTCCAAGGAAATCAGGACCGGCGAGAAGCACACGGCCTTCGGACTGGAAGAAATCGAGCGGCGTCATTTCGAATTCGACGCTCACCGGATTCCGGGTGACGTCCACGTCCACTTTCTGGGCGGCAGCGTCTCCAGCTTCGGCGACGGAGTGGTTCTGGAGCAAGGCGACGAGGTCGTGATTCAGTGGGAAGGCTTTGGGCGCCCGCTGCGGAATCCAATCGAGCGGGAGCAGGCGGAGAAGCGCGTCGCGGCGGTGTTGGCGCTATAGTTCTACGCGCGCGCGAGCTTGTTCAGTCCGTTGAACGCGGCGGCCTTGTAGCATTCGGCCAAGGTCGGGTAGTTGAAGACCGTGTCCACGAAATAATCGACGGTTCCTTTGAGGATCATCACCGCCTGGCCGATGTGCAGGAGTTCGCTGGCGCCGTCGCCGATGATGTGGACCCCCAGGATCGACCGGGTTTCGCGGTGGAAGATCAGCTTGAGGCGTCCGGTGGTATCGCCGCGGATCTGGCCGCGCGCGATCTCGCGGTAATACGCCACGCCGACCTCGTAGGGGACATCTTCATCCGTGAGCTGCTCCTCGGTCTTTCCGATGAAGGAGATTTCGGGAATGGTGTAAATCCCGTACGGATACGTGGCGGGATTCGACTGCACCGGCAGACCGTAGGCGCGCGCAGAGGCGATGCGTCCCTGCTCCATCGAGACCGAAGCCAGGCTGGGGAAGCCGATGACGTCGCCGGCGGCGAAAATGTGCGGGACCTTGGTGCGGAAGTCGGCGTCCACCTTGATGCGCCCGCGCTCGTCGGCTTCGAGTCCGGCCGCCGCGAGATTGAGCTCGTCCACGTTCCCCTGCCGGCCGACGGCGTAGAGCAGCGCGCTGCCGGTGATCTTTTTGTTGCTCTCCAGGTTCGCCACCACGCTGCCGTCGGACATTTCCTCGACGCTCGAGACTTCTTCGTTGAGCCGCATGGTCACGCGGTTGTCGCGCAGGTGATAGGAGAGAGCCTCCACCATTTCCCCGTCGGCGAATTCCAGCAGCCGGGGCCGTTTTTCGACCAGGATCATGCGGACGCCCAGCGTGGCGAACATGCAGGTGTACTCGACGCCGATCACCCCGCCGCCCACCACGATGAAGGTCTTGGGGATCTCCTGCATGTTCAGGATCTGATCGCTGTTGATGATATTGCGATTGTTGTAGGGGACCTTGGGAGATTCGGCGGGCTTAGTGCCGGTAGCGATGATGATGTTCTCAGCCTGGTAATCCACCGAACCGGTCAAGTTGGTGATCCGGAGGGTGTGCGGGTCGATAAATGACGCGTAGCCGGCCAGCACCTGTACGCCGTTGCGGTTGAGCTGCGACACCGTGACGTCGATTTCCGTCTTGATGACGTGCTGGACCCGGAAGGCCAGATCCGCCATGGTGATCTTCTCTTTCACACGGTAGTTGACGCCGTAGACGCCCTGGTAGGCGTAGCCGGAAAGATGCAGCACCGCCTCGCGCAGTGTCTTGGAAGGAATGGTGCCAGTGTTGATACAGGCGCCTCCGACGCACTCGCGCCGCTCCACCACGGCTACGCGTTTTCCGGATTTGGCGCCCTGGATGGCAGCCCGCTGGCCGGCCGGCCCCGAGCCGATCACAATCATGTCGAAAATTTGCATGGGTGGAAAAAGAGGACTTAGATGCCAGTATAGTGGTGATCGGTCCCTTTCATGAAGCGCATTAACATTCTGGGCGGAGGTCCGGCGGGCCTGTCAGCGGCTCTGGCAGCCTTACGCCAGGGGACACGTGACATCGGAGTTCGGGTGATCGAGAAGTCCCGGCTGCCGCGCCACAAGGTTTGTGGGGAGTTCTTTTCGCCCGAGATCGGCCCGGAACTGGAACGCCTGGGCGCCTGGAACGCGTTTCTTACGGCCGGTCCGGCGCGCGTTCGCAGGACTGTCCTGCATTTCGGCGCCAAGCAAAAGAGCTCGCGCCTGCCGGAGCCGGCGTACGGATTAAGCCGATACACCTTTGACCTGATGCTGCTCGACCTGGCGCGCGCGGCGGGAGCGGAGGTGGTGAATGAGGCAGGCGACGAACCGCCCGTAATCGTCGCCACCGGGCGTCACTCTATGCTTAACCAAAAAGGGCGTAGGCAAAAAGGCCAGCGTCTGTTCGGCTTCAAGGCTCACTTTGAGGGCCCCACCGACGATGCCGTCGAGCTGTTCTTTTTCGAGCGCTCCTATGTGGGCGTCACCAGTATCGAAGCGGGACGGACCAACGTCTGCGGACTCGCGCCGGAGAGTTTTCTCTCGCGATTTGGTTTCGAATATGACGAAATCGTAACGAAGTGCCCGGCGTTGTCCGCCCGGCTTGGGCCTTTGCGGCGAGTTACACAGTGGTTTTCCACAGGGCCGCTGCAATACGGGCAGAACTTCGAACATCTTGCGAAAGATACC
>DATJFH010000338.1:0-26486 GCA_035495815.1 Bryobacteraceae bacterium | reverse complement strand
GCGGCCGCGCAGCAACCCGGCCGGGGCGGCGACACACGCCATAGCCGCCAACACAAACCGACGCCGCGGCTCGTCGCACATTTGTTTTTTCATCTCAGCCTCGAATCGATAAGACGCGGGATTGCCGTCTCCTCGTTGCGGTTTATTTTCACGGCTGCGCTGCAGTGCTGCAATGACCTCGCTATGCTTGTCCGCGCGCCTGGCCCTCTGTGGACGAGAGGAGGTGGCGCTCCTCGAGACATGCGCATCCTTGCTGGCTTCAGGCCAGGACGGCTACTGATTTTTGATTCAGATAGAACACGGCGCGCTCATGCCCGGCTTCCGCGAGTTGACACCTGCTGAGCTACCGAAGCCCGGAGCGCAAGGGATCGAGGTACGTGAGTATGGAAACAGCAGGAATCGGCCGGGCAATCGCGGTCGAGCGCCGGTCCGGCATTTCCTATGCCGCGTCGGCGCCCCCGACTAGAATATAGTCATGCCGGACTTCTTCTTCATCGGCGTGACCACTGCCCAGTCCTCGATCATGAAGCTGTTCCCGCTGTGGATGGAAGAGCTCGGCAGACCCGACGTCCGAATTCGGGGCGCTGACCTGAAGCTCCACGACGATCCCGGAAACTACCGCGCGGCCGTCTTGCGGATCAAGAACGATCCGACGGCGCTCGGCGGGCTGGTGACTACTCATAAGATCCACCTCCTCGAAGCGGCCCGGGATATGTTCGATTACCTCGATCAGGACGCAACGCTGTGCGGCGAAGTCTCGTGTCTTTCGAAGAACGGGTCCGCGCTCGAAGGCCATGCGACGGATCCTCTATGCGCCGGCCTCAGCCTGGACGCCATTCTCGGGCCGGATTATTTTGGCCGGACGGGCGGCGAGTTCCTGTGCCTGGGCGCGGGTGGAGCGGCGGCCGCGATCCTGTTGCACCTGGCGCGCAAGCGCAGCCCGGGGGACCGCCCGCGGCGCATGATTCTGGTCAATCGTTCTCCGCGGCGGCTCGACAGCCTGCGCGCTTTGGCGGCCGGCTTTAACGACGCAATCGAATTCGAGTGGCATTGCAACGACAGCGCGGAACAGAATGACCAACTCATGGCCCGCCTGACTCCAGGCTCGGTCGTGGTGAACGCTACCGGGATGGGGAAGGACCTTCCGGGTTGTCCGCTGACTGCGGCGGCCAGGTTCCCTCAGCGCGGCGTGGCCTGGGAACTGAATTACCGGGGCGCGCTCGACTTCCTCAAGCTCGCCCAATCGCAGCGGGAGTCGCGGGCACTGCAGGTCGAAGACGGCTGGCAATATTTCCTGCACGGCTGGACGCAGGTGATCGGCCGCGTGCTGGGCTGCCGCATCGACGATGCTATGTTCGGCCGGTTGGCGGAGATTGCGAATCGCCGCGCGATTCCTTCAGCCAGGCAAACATCTGCCTCAGCGCCCGGCCCCGATGACTGACCTCCAGCTTGCGGTCCGGGGCGGCCTCCGCGAACGTGATCCCGAAGGGAGGATAGAAGAAGTAGGGATCGTATCCAAATCCATTCGCGCCCCGCGGTTCGTCCGTGATCTGCCCCTCCACCTCGCCCCGGAAGGTCCGCAGCGGCTTCCCCTCCCGCGCCAGCGCGATCACGCAGACATACCGCGCCGCCCGGTTCGTCGCTCCGCGCAGGCGCTCGATCAGCAGCCGGTTGTTGGCCTCATCGCCGGCGCCTTCTCCCGCGAACCGCGCCGACCGGACGCCGGGGGATCCACCCAGCGCACCCACCTCGAGGCCCGAATCCTCGGCGAACAGCAGGCCGGGCGCGTGGCGGCTGTAGTAAACCGCCTTTTGGATCGCGTTGTCTTCGAAAGTTTCGCCGGTCTCCTCGCAGGGTTGCGCGCCGGCCAGCGGGACGAATTCCCAGCCGCCGCCCGCTGCCAGGCGGAACTCGCGCAACTTGCCGGGATTGCTGGTGGCGCAATACAGCCTCATGCCGCGGGCGCGGCGCGCTTTTGCGCCGCCAGCAGATCGCCGATGCCGCCCTTTGCCAGCGCGATGAGGCTCCCCAGCTGGGCGTCGTCGAACGATCCGTGTTCAGCGGTGGACTGCACTTCCACGAAGCGGCCCGAGCCGGTCATCACGACATTCATGTCGACGTCCGCGCTCGAGTCCTCGTCATAGCACAGGTCGATCATCGGCTCGCCCCGCACAATTCCCACGCTGGTCGCCACCACGTAGTCGCGCATAGGCATTGTTTTCAGCAGGCCGAACTGGACCATCTGCCGCAGCGCGAGCGCCAGGGCCACGCAGGCGCCGGTGATGGAGGCGGTACGCGTGCCGCCGTCCGCCTGCAGCACGTCGCAATCGAGGGTAATCGTGCGCTCGCCGAGCGCGTTCAAATCGACCACAGCGCGCAGAGACCGCCCGATCAGGCGCTGGATCTCCTGGGTCCGTCCGGAGAGCTTGCCGCGGGCCGCCTCGCGCGGCGTGCGCTTGGCGGTGGCGCGCGGGAGCATCGAATATTCGGCCGTCACCCAGCCCTTGCCCGACCCGCGGAGAAACGGCGGGATCGACTCCTCCACGGAAGCCGCGCACAGGACGCGAGTCGCGCCTACCGTGATCAGCGCCGAGCCCTCGGCAGTGAGCAGATAGTCCGTCTTGATCTCCACCGGACGCATCTGGTCCGGACGTCTCCCGTCCATTCTCATGATCCGCTCGATTTCAGCGCGAAATAAACCAGCGTCATGGTCAGAATCATCGCCAGGATCACCAGCGCCAGGCAGGGCAAACCCGCCCTGGGCATGTCGGAGCCTGATTTCGCCTTGCCTCTGGCCGGCTTGAATCGCGCCATATCATTTCAGTCTACTGCCCGCTTCAACCGCGTCGCCGCCAGACGAAAGAATTCGTCCAGCGCCGCCATGGACCTCTCACTCAGATCCTTGAGTACAATGGCGACCACCGCTCGCCCGCGCTCCTCGAGCGCCAGCTTGGTGGAGAGAAACTGAGCCGAGTGATAGTCGGCGGTGTATCCCGCCTGCGGAAGCTGTTCCTGCTTCTCCGAGAACAGCACGGTGGAGAGGCATCTGCCGTGTCCGATGATCATCTCATGATAGGAATGATTCATGGCGGGGCCCTCATATACGTCGGCGGGCATGCAGAGACGGGCGCGGAACACGCGCTCGGCGGCCTGGTCCAGGATCCGGCGCAGCCGCCGGCCGCGCGGGCAGTAGCGGGTGTCGCCGAAATAAGTCAGCTCGCCGTATTCGATGCACCGCCCGGGCGCCAGTTCGCGGAGGATGGCGGCGTAGACCGAAGGAGCGTCCTTCTCCGGCAGGTTCAGGCCGATATGGTCGTAGTAGAGTGTCAGCGCGCCGCGCCAGGACACTTTGCGCGGGGATTGCGTCATCGCCTGCCAGGCTTTGGTATTCCGAACGCCGCCCGACTTCCGGGATTCTTCGTACACACGGCCGGTAATCGATTTGTACAGCTCGACACTCGGCTGGGTGACAAAATTCATATCCCGCAGCACCCCCAATCCGCAAACCGTGTAATGAATGAACTGCATGTAGCGCGAAAGCGGCGCTCCGGCCGGCAGCGTCAAAATGGCCGCCGGATAGCCGGCGCGGCGCACCAGGGCGGCGTCCGGATTGGCGGCGCCTTTCATCTGGACGCAGAGAAACGCGCGGTCCTGGCGCGCGTCTTTAGGAGCACGGTAGTTGGCCAGACGCACCTTCTCGCCAATCACGATTTTGAGCCCGATTTTTTCGCTCTTTCCCAGGCTCTCCTCGAAATCCTGCTTGGTCCAGAGTCCCGCGCCCGTCCACGCCTTGGGCAGGGAAAGCGTCAGCTTGTCTCGTCCAGCCTCGCCCTGCGACTGGATGAACGCCGAGAGATTCCACGCCGTGAGGATTTCCGCCTCCGAGAGGAACGTGCCGGCCACCCAGCTCTTCAGATCGACGCCCGCCAGCGCCAGCGGGTAGAGGCTGCCGCGCGTGAGTGGAGCGCTGTGCCGGCCTGCCGTGGAGTTCGCGCCGTCAGGCTGCAGCTCGACGCGCCGGTAGCCTTCGCGGCTCGCGAAGCGGTCGAGTAGGGAGTCGGGCAGCGTCATGTACAGAAAATTCGGACGGCCGTCGATCCCGTGCTTCTTGTAAAGGTTGGAGAGCTTCTCCAGATTGACGACCGGCTCGTAGGAAGTCATCCCCATGGCCATGCCGACCACCAGAGTGGACCGCAGCAGCTTGGGCAGCGGGTCGCCGGAGCGCCGTCCCATGTCTTCCAGGATGCACTTGAGCTTGGCGGGATCGGTCGAATCGAGAGCATAGCAGCGCGGGCTGCCCCTGAGCAGGCCGATCGCGTTGTACATGGACTTGTCTTCGACCGAGCCGCCCATTCCGGCCCAGATCAAGTAACGCAGGCGGGTGCGATGGACGGTTTGGAGGCGCGCCCGCACTTCGTTCACTTCGTCCGCAATCTGATCCGTCCACTCCGGGTGCTTCTGCGCCTGCCAGCTCAGATTCAGAACGCCGTACGAATTCTTTGTGACCATGCCGGCGGCGTCCGTCTCGACACCGATGCGGACGAGCGGCTGAGAGGAGTCGAGCGCTGCGAGGCCCTTCGTTCGGGCGCGCGTGTCCAGATCCCGCAACTGCTCCAGCACCCGATTTTTTGTGAACTGTTCGAAATGATTTTGCGTGGCGCCGGCCGGGCGATCGTGGAACAGAGCTAAGTGCACCTCAAAGTTGTACCCTAATTCGCTACAATTTGTCGATTGTGTCCTGCCTCATTCCCTGTCTGCTTGCGCTGACGCTGCTTTCCTGCGGCTCTTCAAAACCGCCGGCGCCTCTTTTTCCCGAAACCGTGGGTCCCTGGAAGCTGAAACAATCGGCCGATCTGGCGGCGGCGGAAGCGCCGGATGCAATCCGGAAACTCGGAATCCGGCGCGCCGGAAGCGCTGCCTACGAGGGGCCGGGCGCCCTTGACGTCCGCATCTATGAGCTCACCTCGCCGGCGGCCGCGTTCGAAGCCGAGCAGCAATGGAGACCCGTCGCCGATACGGTGGCCGTTCACAAAGACAGCCTGTTTACGGTGGTCCACTGGCAGGGCGCGGACCGCGCCGCCGTCTCGGCCTTCATCCGTGCGATGGAGCAGGGTACGGGGCGATAGAATAGGAACAGCTCTTCCATTCTATGCCGCGTTCCGCAGCCGCAGTGGACAAGTTTTTCCAGCTCTCCCTGCTGGGACTGGTGGTCTCGGGCTTCCTGGCCGTGGCCGGATCCGGCTATCTCGACCTGCCGACCACTCTGCTCACCGCCGCCGGACTGCTGCTGCGCGGAGCGCTGGCCGCCGGCCTGCTCCATTTCCAGATCTCCGAACGGATGGTGACGGTCCTGACGATCGCGTATATCGGCTTTTATCCCGTCGATTACCAGTTCGTCTCGCGCGACTTCCTGACGGCCACGGTACATCTGGTATTCTTTCTGGCTGTCGTCAAGATTCTCACCGCCCGCAGCAACCGCGATTATCTCTATTCGGCTATCATCGCGCTGCTCGAATTGCTGGCCGCCGCGCTGCTTTCGGTGCAGTTGAATTACTTTCTGTTCCTGGGACTGTTCCTGCTGTTCGCCATCGCGACGCTCACCAGCGGAGAGATCCGGCGGGCTTTTCAGGACGTGGAAACGCGCTCCGGCCAGATCGGCGGCGGACGGCGGCGCCTGAGCGCCAGGCTGGCCGGACTCGCCATGGCCATCACGGCAGCCGTGCTGGTCTTGACCAGCGCTCTGTTCTTTCTGCTCCCGCGCACGGCGAACGCGGCGCTGCGCCATCTGGCATCCAAGGGTTATTACCTGCCGGGATTTTCAAACCAGGTAACGCTGGGACAGATCGGAGAGATCAAGACCCACTCGATGGCCGTGATGCACGTGCGCGTCTACACCAACAGCGGGCGGATCCAGCCAAACGTTCGATGGAGAGGCGCTGGACTCAGCGATTTCGACGGAAAGCGCTGGTACAACACCTGGGACGGAGGCGAGCGTCTCGCGGTAGGCCGGGACGGCCGGGTGATTCTCGCCAATGACGCGCAGCGGCGGCGGCTCGACGGAAAGCGTGTGGCCTACCGTGTGGACCTGAAGGATCTCGATTCGGACGCGCTGTTCTTCGCCGGCGAGCCCGAGGTGCTGCATGTCAACGCTCCGAGCGTCGTCCGGACGGTGAACGGCGCCTATCGCGTGGGTATGGGCGGGCTGGGTGGATTGAAATATGACGTTTTCGACTTTTTCGAAAATCCGCTACCCGAGTATCCGGGCCCAGCCGAAGCCGGCATCCCGGCCGATATCCGCTCCCGCTACCTGCAGCTGCCGCCCCTCGACCCGCGCATACCGGCGCTTGCCCGCCAGATGACGGCCGGCGAGAGCTCGATACGCGACCAGGCGCTCGTGATCGAGCGCAAGCTGCAAACCGGCTACGGTTACACGCTGGAGCTTCCGAAGAAGCAGGTGCCCGATCCGCTGGCCTATTTCCTTTTCACCCGCAAGAAGGGCCATTGCGAATACTTCGCGTCCGCCATGGCAGTGATGCTGCGCTCGATAGGCATTCCATCACGGCTGGCGACCGGTTTTCAGAGCGGCGTGCTCAATCCGTTGACGGGCCTTTATGTCATCCGCGCCTCGGACGCGCACAGCTGGGTCGAAGCCTACCTGCCCGGACGGGGATGGACGGCGTTCGATCCGACGCCAGCCGACCCCAACGCCGCCGGGCTGTCTCTTTGGGCCCGGCTCTCGATGTACACCGACGCCGCCGAGACTTTCTGGCAGGATTGGGTGGTCAGCTACGACCTGGGGCGGCAGCTCATCCTGGCCGACCGCATGGAGCAGTCCAGCCGCCGGTTCCGGCTGGACTGGCTAGGACTGGCAGGAGCGTCGACCACGCGTTGGGGGGCGCTGGCGCGGGATCTGCTGCGACGGTACGCGCCGGCGGCCGTGGCCCTCTTCGCCCTGATTCTGGGCGCCCTGCTTCTGGGGCCGAAGCTCTGGCGGCAGGGACGGATGAGGCAGCAGGCGCGCCGTGCGATGCAGGGGCGGGCTTCGATTGCCGACGCCACCGTGCTGTACAATCGGTTTCTCGATGTGCTGCGCGATAAAGGATACTCCAAACCGCCATGGTTCACGCCGACCGAGTTCGTGCGGTCATTGCGCAGTCCGGAAATCGCCGGCGTGGCGGAGCAATTCGTCACCGCTTACCAGGAGCTGCGCTTTGGTGGAAAGGCCGAGGCCGCGCCCAGGCTCTTTGTCCTGCTGGAAGAGTTGAAGCGCCAAGGATAACGCCATCATGCCTTCTCCCGAATCGGAGCGCTTGGATGCCCTGAGCGAAGCACTGGCGCGGATGGTGCGGCGTCAGGCGCAGCTCGACAACCGGCTGGCGCTCATCGAGACCAAACTCGGCATCACGAATGTCGTGGAGCCGCTACGGGAAGCGCCACCCCCGGCCCGTCCGGCGCCTCCTCCCTCCGCGGCGGCTCCGGCGACTCCCCCGGCCGACCTTCCACCTCCCCTGCCATCCGGCCCGCCGCCTGCGCCCGCGGTTGCAGCGCCCTCCGGGCGGGACCAGACACCCCAGCTCGAGACCCGGCTTGGGCTGAAGTGGATTAACCGTATTGGCGTGTTGACGATGGCGCTGGCGGTCGCTTTCATTTTCAAATACGCGGTCGATAACGAGTGGATCGGTCCAGCGGGCCGGGTTGCACTGGGAGCTCTGGCCGGCCTGGCGGCGCTCGGGGCCGCCGACCGCCTCTGGCGGGGAGGACAGAAGACCTACGCGCAGGGGATCTGCGGGCTGGGACTGGCGATTCTGTATCTGTCCTTCTACGCCTCGTTCGGCTTCTACCACCTGCTCGAACCCACTCCGGCTTTCGTCCTGATGGTGATGACTACGGCGCTGGCGGGCGCCGTCTCCCTGCGCTACGACTCGCCGGCGATAGCGGCCCTGGGGCTGCTCACCGGCTATGCCACGCCACTGCTGCTGAGCACGGGTGAGGACCGGCCCTGGGTATTGTTCAGTTACGTCCTGCTGCTGAACGCCGGAGCTCTGGCGGCCGCGCGCTTCCGGAATTGGCGCAGTCTTGAAGCGCTGGCCTTCACCGCCACGATCTTACTTTACGGCGGCTGGATGGCCGACCGCTTCACGTCCGAGAAGCGGACCGTGGCCGCGCTGTTCGGCTTCCTCTACTACGGTTTGTTCGCGGTGTCCCGGATCCCGGCGGTCTTTTACGCCGCCCAGGCGCTGGCGTCGATCGCGATGGCGCAAATCTGGGCGCAGGTGGCCGGGTCCTATGCCGCCTCCAGCCTGGCCCTGGTGACGGCCGGACTCGGCATTTCAGACTGGCGCAATCGAGCCGCCGGCATCAGCGTGACGTTCGCCTCCTTCTGCTTCGCCTATGCGCTGTGGGCCAGCGATTATCGTTTTCCGCTGCCCGTCGGGCCCGTCTTTCTCTTCCTCACCGCCGCGTTCCTGATCTTCCTCGCCTGGATCCCGTGGCGAATTCTGTTTCGGGACGCGGCGCTGACGCGGCAGGACGCCCTCCTGCTGGCGCTCAACGGCGCCGCCTATTTCGGCGTCTGCTATAACCTGCTGCGAAAGGACTACGAGGCATACCTGGGCCTGTTCGCGGTAGCGCTGGCGGCGGTTCACCTCGCTGTGGCTTACCTGCTGTGGAAGAACCAGCCCGCCGAGAGCCGCGATATACGGCTGGTTCTGCTTTCGCTCGGCATTGCGCTGACATTTATCACCCTGGCGGCGCCGATTCAGTTTTCCGGCTACCGCATTACGACGGCCTGGGCGCTGGAGCTGGCAGCCCTTTCCTGGATCGCGGATCGAACCGGATCGAAGGGCCTGAAATACGCGACGCTGGCCATTTTCCTCCTGCTGCTGGCGCGCCTCGATTCGGTGGACGCCTGGATGTACGCGTCGCCGTCCGATTACAACCCGGTAGCCAACGCGCGATTCCTGACATTTCTCATCTCGGCTGTCTCGCTCTGGGCGGCAGCCTGGTGGACTCGCGCCGGATGGGAGGCGCTGACGCTCTACCTCGGCGGACATTACGTGATGCTGTGGGGGCTTGGACTCGAGGCGCTGGGATGGGCGGGCCGGAGCGCGTCGGCCGAGAATCTGCGAAGCGCGCAGAGCGCTTCAATTTCGATTCTGCTGGCTTGCTACGCTGTCCTGCTGATCGGGGCGGGCGTCCTGTACCGCTCGGCTGTGAACCGGATTCTGGGGCTGAGTCTGATTGCGATCGTGGTCGTCAAGCTGTATCTGTACGACGTCTGGCTGCTGGTGCGCATTTATCGCATCGCGGCGTTCGGGGCCCTGGGGGCGCTGCTTCTGCTCACTTCGTATGTTTACTCGCGCAACCGTGTCGCCATCGAGAACTGGTGGAATGAGCGCAATTCCCGGTAGCCCGTTTGGGCGTCTGCCGGACAGAGCCGGCGCCGTGCTCCTGCTGCTGGCCAGTTTGGCGCAGGGTGCGGGCTTCGACAACAAGGCTTGGAAATATCGGACTCCATTGCGTGTGCTGGAGCCCGGCCGTCTTTGCGTCGTTCCGTTCGACCGCACGTTGTACGCGCGAGCGCGCCGGGATCTGGCCGACATCCGGGTGGTCGGGGGAACGGAAGAGGTTCCTTTCATCATCGAGACGCTGGCGGGCTCCGTGGAGCAGCACACCTGTCTGCCCGCGATCCTGAATAAGTCCGTAATTCCCGAGACCGGCGTGCAGATCACTCTCGACCTGGAGAAGTGCAAGGAACTGCGGCAGCACAGCCGGATCACTTTCACCACCCCCGAGGCTAACTTCCGGCAGCGGGTGCGGATCGAGGCGAGCGACGACAACCGCTTCTGGCTCGTGTCGCGGGAGGACGGCTACATCTTCGACTTCAGCCAGGGAGACCGGAAGCTCTCGGTGCTGTCGGTAGACTACCCGGTTTCGACCCGGCGTTTCGTCCGCGCCACCATTTTCGGCTGGACGGACACGAGTTCCATTACCGGAGCCCGGTCCTATTATCGCGTCGAGCGCCCGGCGGAGCGGTATATCCTGGATGCGATCACACCCGAGCGTACCGAGGACGCCGCGACCCGCAGCAGCCTTCTCACGCTCGACCTGGGGCAGTCCGGACTGCCGCACGATCGCATCCGGCTCGAAGCGGACCGCTCGGATTTCCATCGCGCCACCGAGCTTGAAGCCAGCGACGACGGGAAAATCTGGCGCATGGTGACCCGCGCCACCATCTTTCGCGTGAGGGAGGAAACATCGCTCGCGATTACCTATCCACAGAGGTACGAGCGTTATTTGCGGCTCCGGATATTCAACGGGGACAATCGGCCGGCGCCCGTGCAGCGCGTCTATGTCGAAACGCTGCAGCGGCTGCTGGAATTTCTTCCCAATGCGCCGGGAGACTTCTGGCTGTACTACGGAAACCCCCAGGCGCGGCCTCCGGTCTACGACCTGGTTTCGATTCTGGGCCGCCAGTCGCCAATGCCGAGGACCACGCCGGTGGCGGGCGAGTGGAAGATCAATCCCGACTATCAAGCTCCGGCCGAAGCGGTGAAGCCCTGGAGCGAGCGGTATCCGGGAGTGCTGTACGGCGTGCTGGGAATCGCAGTGCTGGCGATGGGAGTGGTGACCGTGCGGTTCATGCTCAAGGTCAAAGGGGCGTGAATGGCGGTGTTGCGGCCCGCGAGAAAACGGGGATTCCCCGGGCTGGCGCTGGCTCTGCTTTTCACGGCAGGCGGCGTTCTGATGATTCGCGACAAGCAGGGCGGGGCGGGCTGGTTCTGCGCGCTGTTCTTCGGATTGTGCAGCCTGGTTTTCGCCCTGCAACTCTGGCCGGGCGCGTCGTATCTGCGGATCTCGACCGAGGGGTTTGAAATGCGTGTGCTGCTGCGGCGCCGGCCGCTGGTGCGATGGGATCGGGTGAGCGAATTCCGCGTGGCCGCCCTTCCCGGGGCCGGGCGCATGGTGGTGTACAGTCCGGATCCGCCGCCCCAGCCCGGGCTGGCGGCGGTCAATCGCGCGCTGGTAGGGGAGACGGATGCGCTGCCGGACAACTTCGGGAGGAGTCCGGAACAGCTGGCGGAGCTGCTGAACGAGTGGCGGCGGAATGGCGCCGCGCGCTGATTTTGTGGCGCTCGTTCCGAATCAGCTTCGCACTTCGGCTTTGAGGCGGCCTTTTGCCAGGCGGACCTCGATCGCCGATCCCGCGGGGGCGGCGGCTGCGTCCGTGAGGATGCCGCCGGATTCGCCGGTCACGATGGCGTAGCCGCGATTCAATATCGCCAGCGGGCTTAGCTGGGACAGCTTGGCTTCCAGGAATTCGAGCCGGGCTCGCCGGCGGGATAACAGCAGGCGCATCGACTGTTCCAATGCGGCGCCGGCCGACTGACGCCGGCTGCGGTCGCGTCCCAGCCGCGGGCGCGGATCGTAGTAGCGCAGCCGATTGGTCAGCGATTGCAAATGGCGCGAGCGCAGTTCGATGGCGGCCCGCGCGCGCTCCCGCAGGCGGCCCTGCAACTCGTCGACCCGCTGCAGCCGCCGTCCGACCGCGCGCTGCAGCAGCGTGTGCGCCCGGTCGACTGCGAGCTTGCTCAAGAGGCTGCGATCGATGGCCAGACGGTAGCGCGCGAGCTGGATCAGCCGGTTCCGCCGCGATGCGATCTGGTCGAGCAGTTCCTCGCGCGTTCGCACTACGAGTTCGGCGGCGGCCGAGGGCGTCGGGGCGCGCAGGTCAGCGACGAAGTCCGCGATGGTGAAATCGGTCTCGTGTCCGATGGCGGAAATCACCGGAGCTCCCGAGGCCGCAATGGCGCGCGCCACGGCTTCTTCGTTGAACGTCCACAGATCTTCAAGCGAGCCGCCGCCGCGCGCGACGATCACCACTTCCGCCCAGCCGGTTCTGGTGAAGTACTGGATGCCCCGGCAGACTTCCTCGATCGAACCGAGACCCTGCACCTGCGCCGGGAACAGCCGGATGTGGAGTCCGGGAAAACGGCGGGACAGGATGTGCAGCATGTCGGAAATGGCCGCCCCGCGATCGGAGGTGACGATGCCGATCCGGGAGGGAAAGCGCGGCAGCGCACGTTTCCGCGCTTGTTCGAACAGACCCTCGGCGGCCAGCTTCCGCTTGAGCTGCTCGAAGGCGAATTGCAGAGCGCCGTGTCCCTGCGGCTCGAGGGAGGTCACCTGCAATTGGTATTCGCCGCGGGCTTCAAAGACGTCGATCCGGCCGCGGGCCAGAACCGCGACTCCGTCCTGCGGCTTGAATTTCAGAAATCGCGCGGTCGAGCGGAAGCAGACACAGCGCAGCTGGGCTTCGGCGTCCTTGAGCGTGAAATAGTAGTGGCCGCTCGAGGCCAGCTTGGTCCCGGAGATTTCGCCGGACACGTGAATGTCGGAATATTCACGATCGAGCAGGCCGCGAATTTCGGCGTTCAGCTCCGAGACCGTGAGCACGCGCCGTTCCGGGGCGAACTGCAAGAGAAACTGTTCCATGTGCGCCGTCCTTCAGCGTAGCATCGCGCGCTTTTCATCCGGCTAAAATACAGAACAGTGACACCGCCTTGCTGCGCCTCCATTCCCGCCGGCTACTTCCTGATGGGCTGCGATCAGGGACGGGACGAAGAGAAGCCGGCGCACCGCGTGTGGGTGGACGCGTTCCGGATGGCGGTCCACCAGGTGCGCAACCGCGATTTCGCGCCGTTCCTCGAAGCCACGGGCAGCCCGGCGCCGCCCCAGTGGTCGGATCCGGATTTCAATCATCCGGACCAGCCTGTGGTTTCGGTCAGCTGGCTCGAGGCGGCCGCCTATTGCGTCTGGCTCGGCGACATTCACGGAATCCGCTACCGCCTCCCCACGGAAGCGGAATGGGAGCGCGCGGCGTTAGGAGGCCGTGATGGCGCTCTCTACCCTTGGGGCGACCAGGCCCCGCTCGAGCGTCCGGAATATTTCCAGCGCTGGGGCGGCAAGGTCAGCGGTCCGCGGCGGGTCGGCGAAACAGCGGCGAACCCCTACGGCATTTTCGATCTGGGGGAAAACGTCCATGAATGGTGCGGCGACTGGTATGACGCGAATTACTACGCCGTGTCCCCGGAGCGGAATCCCCAGGGCCCCGCCAGCGGCCAGAGGCGCGCCTCGCGCGGCGGATCCTGGAGGCACCACATCAAGGTCACTCGCTGCGCCGCCCGGTCGAGCATTCCGCCCGCATTCCAATACGCCGATTACGGGTTTCGGATCGTAGCGGAGGCCCGGTAGCCGGGGGGAGCGGCGGCGGATCTGCCGCGGTCCAGAACGGCGCTCCGAGCGTCGAGCTGTCGAATTCCTGATGCGGAGGGCGGTATTCCGGAGACAGATCGGCGGGCCGGACCGGACGAGCAGCGGCCGGGCAATCCAAATCGGAGCTGGAAGCCGGTAGTTTCGGCCCTAAAAGCTGCTAAACTAGGCTTCGCCTATGGCTATCAGCAAGGAATTGCTCGAAATACTTGTTTGCCCTTTGTGTAAAGAAACAGTGGAGTTACAGAAAGACGAAAAGGGATTGAAGTGCGTCAAGTGCCATCGAGTGTATCCGATCCGGGATGAGATTCCCGTCATGCTGATCGAAGACGCGAAAATCGAAGAATAGGCGCCCGGAGGGTGTGCCCGGGTACCTCGCCCTTTTCATGCAGAATGTGCTCGACCGCCTTCCGGACCGCGCGCGCGTGGCTGTGATTCGTCTACGCTCGCTCGGGGACTGCGTACTCTCCACGCCGGCGCTTGACATACTCAAGTCCGCACGCCCCGACCTGCGCATAGGCGTCGTGGTCGAGGACCGTTTCGCCCCGGTGTTCGAAGGCAACAACGCAGTCGAACAGATTCTACCGCCCCGGATTTCGACGCTGCGGCGATGGGATCCGGCGCTGTCTTTGAATTTGCACGGCGGAAGCCGGAGCGCCGCTCTCACCGCGGCTTCGGGCGCTTCCCTTCGCGCCGGCTTCGCCCATTTCCGTTTCACCCAGGCCTATACAATCCGCATTCCCCGCGCGCAGGAGGTCCTCGGCGTCGACCGTGTGGTTCACACCGCGGAACATCTGGCCGCGGCCGTCTTCTATCTCGGCGCCGCTCCGATGGATATCCCCCGCGCCCGCCTTTCCGCCCCCTCTCCCACGCGGGCGAGCCGACCGTATGCCGTGCTCCACCCGGTCGCGTCGCAGCCCGACAAGACCTGGCCGGCCGAACGGTTTTTGGAAGTGGCCGCGCATCTCGACATGGACCCCGTTTTCATCGCCGGTCCCGGCGAAGACCTCGGACCGTTCCACCAATATCGAACGGTGGCCGGCGCCCCTCTTTCCGAAATCAAGAACCTGCTCGCGGGAGCGTCGCTGTTTGTGGGGAATGACTCTGGACCGGCTCATATGGCGGCCGCCTTCGGACTGCCTGTCGTGGCCATCTTCGGTTCGTCGAGCGTCGAGATATGGCGCCCCTGGAAGACCAGCGCCGAAACACTCAGCAGTCCGTCCGGCATTGAATCCGTCTCCACGGCCCAGGTGATCGCCGCTGTAGCGCGATTGCGGGTGCACGTGTGAAGGACCGTTTGCGTTTGCTCCAGCTTGCCCGGCCCTATTGGCCGATGCTGGTGGGTTCGGTAATCCTGATGGCCTGCGTCGGCGCCGCGCACGCCATGCTGGCGTTTCTCATCGGCCCCATCTTCGACTTCGTCCTCAACCCCGCGGCCCCCGATAAGCCGGTCCTGCTGTTCACCGTCCCGGTTTTCAATCACGCTGTGTACCTCAACAGCCTTATTCCATCCGGCCTCGGAATCCATAACGTGTGGACCATGGTCGCGGTGGGCATCCTGGCTGTATTTCTGGTCAAGGGCGCGTGCGATTACTTTGGCAATTACCTGGTGAACTATGTGGGCGTCTCGGCGGTCACCGATCTGCGCAACCGCGTCTTCGAGAAAGTGATCCGGCAGGGCTCGCAATTCTTCGAGGCGAATTCCACCGGACGCCTGATGTCATCCATCATGAATGACATCGAGAAAATCCAGGTGGCCACCTCGCACATCCTGGCCGACCTCCTCAGGCAGGTATTCGTCGTCATTGGCCTGCTGTTCGTTCTGCTGCACAATGACTGGAAGCTGGGACTGGTAAGTCTCACCGTGCTCCCGTTCGTAGTGGCTCCGACGGCGCGGCTGGGGAAACGGATCCGCCGCACCACGCGACGCGCACAGGATAATGCCGCGGAGTTGAACCAGATTCTGCAGGAAACTCTGAGCGGCCACCAGGTGGTGAAAGCGTTCGGAACTGAAAACTATGAGGCCCAGCGTTTCCGCTCGGCAGCCGCCAACCTGCGAAAAAGCAATCTGCGCTACGTGCTGCAGCAGGCGCTGGCCTCGCCTCTGATCGAGCTGTTCGGCGCGCTGACCATCGTGGGATTGCTTACCTACGCCCGCACCCAGATCGTGGCCGGCCAGATGACCTCCGGCGAGTTCACCAGCTTCGTTATCGCACTGCTGATGCTCTACGAGCCCGTGAAGCGGCTGGCAGGGATTCACAATATTTTCGAGCAGGCGATCGGGGCCGCGCAGAAGGTGTTTGAAGTCCTCGACCGCAGCGAGGAGATCCAGGAAAAGCCCGGCGCCGCCGAACTGGAACGCTTCAAGGAATCGATCGTTTTCGAAGACGTGAGCTTCCGCTATCCAGGCGCGCCGAAAGGCTTCGGCTTGCGCTCGATCGGGCTGGAAGTCAAAGCGGGCGAAATCGTGGCGCTGGTGGGTCCGAGCGGCGCGGGAAAGACTACGCTGGTGAACCTGATCTTGCGTTCCTACGATGTCACGTCGGGGAGCCTGAGGGTCGACGGCTCGGATGTACGAGACCTGAACCTGGCTTCGCTGCGCAGACAGATCGGCGTGGTGGCTCAGGACACCTTTCTGTTCAATGACACCGTGCTGGCGAACATTGCCTACGGGAATCCGGCGGCCAACCCGGAAGCCGTGCGCGCCGCCGCCCGCAGCGCTCTCGCCGACGAGTTCATCGAGCGGCTGCCGTCCGGGTACCAGACCATCATCGGCGAGCGCGGCGTCAAACTCAGCGGCGGCCAGCGGCAGCGCATCGCGATTGCCCGGGCCCTGCTCCGGAATGCCCCGATCCTGATACTGGACGAAGCGACGTCGCACCTCGACACCGAATCCGAGATGCTGGTACAAAGAGCCTTGGCCAACCTGATGGCCGACCGCACGGTCATCGTTATCGCCCACCGGCTGTCCACGATCCGCCGGGCCGATAAGATCGTGGTTCTGGATCAGGGTAAGATTTGTGAAATCGGCCGTCACGAAGCCCTGGTGAACCAGGGCGGAATCTATCAGCGGCTGCACAATCTGCAATTCTTGGAATCCGATGCAATGGTGGACCAGTGAGCGTTAAGAGTATGACGGGCTTTGCCCGCGTACGTAAGGCCGTTCCGGACGGAGAGATCGAGCTGAGCGTCAAGAGTGTCAATCACCGGGCGCTCGACCTGCATTTTCATCTGGCGTCCGAACTGGATCCGTTCGAAGCCTCGCTGCGCAAGACGATCAAGGGGCGCGTGGCGCGCGGCCACCTGCAAATTCACATTTCGCTGGTTCAGACCACGGAAGCCGGAGTGGCGTCTTTGAACAGGCCGCTGATGGCGGCGTATCTGAGCGCTTTTCAACAGGCCACCTCGGAGTTCGGACTGACGGGCAAACCCGATCTCAACTCGGCGCTGCGGATTCCCGGCATGATCCGGGGCGACGCCACTGCCGAGTTGAAACCGGAAGTCGAGAAAGCGCTGGTCGCCCTGATGGAGGAAGCTCTGGAGATTCTGAATAAGTTTCGCGAGCGGGAAGGCATCGCCATCTCGGCGGAAATGCGGGAGCGCTGCGCGACCATCTGCGAACAGGTGGCCAAGATGGAAAAGATCCGGTCCCGGGCGACAGCCACGTTCCAGAAGCGCCTGAAGGAGCGCTTGCAGGACCTGCTCCGCGGCGCTTCGATCGAACCGCAGCGACTGGCCCAGGAGGCTGCGCTGCTGGCGGACCGCAGCGACGTGAGTGAAGAACTGATCCGCCTCAAAACTCATACCGGCCAGGTGGACCAGTTACTCCAGGCCGACGGCGAGGTCGGCAAGAAATTGGATTTTCTGCTTCAGGAGATGAACCGGGAAGCCAATACGATTCTTTCCAAAACCGGAGGGTTGGGCGAATTGGGACTGACCATCACCGAACTGGCGCTTGCGGCCAAGTCGGAAATCGACAAGATCCGGGAACAGAGTCTGAATCTGGAGTAAGGCGGGATCACCCACCGGTATGTCAATCGTTTTCATCATCTCCGCCCCTTCCGGATCCGGCAAGTCGACGCTGGTTCAACGGTTGTTGAAGACCGTTCCCGGGCTTACCTTTTCCATCTCCTATACCACCCGCCCTCCGAGGGGGCAGGAAAAGGACGGCGAGTCGTACCACTTCATCTCCCGCGAGGACTTCGAGGCCTGCATCTCCCGCGGGGAGTTTCTCGAGCACGCCGACGTTTTTGGCAACTATTATGGCACCCACCGTAGGGTGCTGGATGAGGCCAACGAGCGCGGACTGGATCTGGTACTCGACATTGACGTCCAAGGTGCGGGACAATTGAAGAGACAGATTCCGGACGCGGTTTCCATTTTCATTCTGGCGCCCTCCCGCGGGGTCCTGGAGAAGCGTCTGCGCGACCGGTCGGAGGATTCCGACGCAGTGATCGAGCGGCGGCTGCGCGATGCCGCCCGTGAGATTCGGAATTATTGCCAATACGACTACGTTTTGATCAACAATGATTTACAAACATCAGCCGAGTCGCTGGCGGGCATTGTCAGGGCGGAACGGACGAAGCGGTCCCGGATGGAAGGGCAGATCCGCCCGATTTTGGCTACTTTTGAATAGAATCACGAGAGGTTTGTAACCGATGTCCGAAAAGACTCCCAAGAATAATTCCCACTGTTCGATTCCGGACGATCCGGAGCAGAGCATTAATCGTTTCATTATCGTGGCCGCCAAGCGCGCGCGGCAATTACAGAATGGCGCGCGGCCGTCGCTGCCGACCTCGTCGAAGAAGCCCACCGTCATCGCGATGGAAGAGGTCCGCCGCGGGCTGGTGAAATACGAACTGCTGGCCAAGGATCCGAACGAGGTTTCTCCGGGCAGTGGCCTCGAATAGAGTCATTCTTGGTGTCGGAGGCGGCATCGCCGCTTACAAGGCCGCCGAACTGGCCCGCGCGCTCGTACAACGCGAGATCACGGTTCAGGTGGTCCTGACCGCCGGCGCTCAGGAATTCGTTCGCCCCCTGACTTTCGCTACCTTGACCGGCCGGAAGGTCATCACTTCGCTGTTTTCCTCGGCGAGCGCGGAGGATACTCTCTCCAGCGCGGTCGAGCACATCAGCGTCGCGCAGGAGAATGATGTTCTGGTTGTAGCGCCCGCCACCGCCGACCTGCTCGCCAAGTTCGCGCATGGTCTGGCCGACGATTTCCTGAGCACGCTCCACCTGGCATTCACGGGCCGCGTAGTGCTGGCCCCGGCCATGAACACGAATATGTGGGAGCACCCTGCCACTCAGGCCAACCTGGAGACGCTTCGGAACCGAGGCTATCGGTTTATCGAGCCGGACAGTGGATTTCTGGCCTGCGGGATGGTCGGTCCCGGCCGCCTGGCCGATCCCGAGCGAATCGCCGATGCCGTGCTCACCGAACTGAATCCACGGCGGGACCTGGAAGGCGAGAGTATCCTGATCACCGCGGGTCCCACCCAGGAGCCGCTCGACCCCGTACGGTTCATATCCAACCGCTCGAGCGGGAAGATGGGATATGCCCTGGCGGAAGCCGCCCTGGCGCGCGGCGCGAAAGTGCTGCTCGTCTCCGGACCCGTCCATCTGGCTCCTCCGCCCGGCGCCATTCTGATCCCGGTCCGCACCGCCGTCGAAATGCGGGACGCCGTGTTTGCGCATCTGGATATTGTTACGGTAATCGTCAAGGCAGCGGCCGTCGCCGATTTCCACCTTTCCAAAGTGCCGGATCATAAGGTAAAGAAAACCGCAGCCCGCCTTTCGCTGGAGCTCGATCCTACCCCCGACATCCTCTCTGAACTGGGCCGCAAGAAGGGCGACCGCCTGCTGATCGGCTTCGCCGCGGAAACCGAAAATCTGCGGGCTGAGGCGCGCCGGAAGCTGGAAGTCAAAGGCGCTGACATGATCGTCGGCAACCTGGTTAGCCAGGAGGGGGGAGTATTCGAATCGGACCAGAACCAGGTCACCCTGGCGCTGCGCAGCGGGGAATTCATCGAGCTGCCGCGGGCGCCCAAACGTCAAATCGCCGACAACATACTCGACCAGGTGCTTCGGCTCAGGCTGGCGCTCCAGGCTGCCGGGTGATATGGATTCCGATGATCTGCGGCGCTATCTCGCTTTCTATCAGGATCTGGGTATAAGTGATTTATATCGCCGCGCCCCGTCGGCCGACCCGGCTCCGGAACCTGTGCGGGAGCCGGAACCGCGGTCCAAATTGATCGAACAAACCCAATCCACCATGATTGCTCTGCCCGGTCTTGCGCCCGAAAGCGATACGCTGCTCAGAATCATACAGGACATCGGGGATTGCAAGCGATGCCGTCTTCATCAGGGGCGGAACAAGATCGTGTTCGGAACCGGCAACGCGAATGCCCGGCTGGTTTTTGTCGGCGAAGGGCCGGGCGCGGACGAAGATGTGCAGGGCCTTCCCTTCGTTGGCCGCGCCGGTCAGCTGCTCACACAAATGATCGAGGGGACGGCGTCAAAAGAAGGCATCCCGTTGAAGCGGGAGGACGTGTACATCTGCAACGTGGTCAAGTGCCGGCCTCCCGAAAACCGGACTCCCGAGCCGGACGAAATGGAGATTTGCGGGCAATTTCTCTTCCGCCAGCTCTCGGTAATTCGTCCGAAGGCGATCTGCGCGCTGGGCGCCACCGCCGCCAAAGCCATTCTGGCGAGAAAAGAGGGCGTCACCCGGATGCGAGGCAACTGGTTCAAATGGAATGAGATTCCGGTGATGGTGACCTATCATCCCTCCTACCTGCTGCGTCCCTATAACCAGAATGCAAAACGGGAAGCGTGGGAAGACCTTAAGAAGGCGCTGCACTTCGTCTACGACTAAACCACGAAGCCTCTGGACTTTAGGCGGCTAGGGTGGAAATACGGTCTTGACAGGATTTCAATTTAAGGCGCCGGCCTTTATAGTTAGATCATTAGCCGGTAGGAAACTGAATAGCACGTCTCCTTCTCTCCTCCGAGTCGGCAGAAAGTTGATCGCGGAAAACAGGATGTCACGCAAGTGACCTCCAGTTTCCGCGATTACTTTTTTTTGGCCGGCCTCAATTCAGTAAATCCATGAATTTTTTTTCGTCCAGCACCGGAACCTCGAGTTTTCGGGCTTTGTCCAGTTTTGAGCCCGCCTCGTCGCCGGCCACCACGTAGCTGGTCTTCTTGCTGACCGATCCACTGACCTTTCCCCCCGCAGCCTGAATCCTCTCGCTGGCCTGCTCCCGCGTCATGGAAGCCAGTGTCCCGGTAAGCACGAACGTCATACCGTCGAATTTCCCGGCCTTTCTTTCCTTCCTGGGATGATCGAACTTCAGCCCTTTCTCCCGCAGCCGCTCCACCAGTTCACGGTTGCGAGGCTCGCGGAAGAACTCGTGGATGCTTTCAGCCACCTTCGGACCCACTTCTTCGGCCTGCTGGAGTGTTTCCACCTCCGCGTTCGCGATCACGTCGAGACTGCCGAAGGCTTCCGCCAGCAGCACCGCGGTGCGCACCCCCACAAAGCGGATTCCCAGCCCGACCAGGACGCGCGGCAGAGGATTTTGCCGGGACCTATCGATGTTGCGCAGCACGTTCTGCGCCGACTTCTTACCCATCCGCTCCAGATCCACGAGCTGCTCCAGCGTCAGGTCATAGACATCCGACACACTCTTTACCAGCCCGCGGTCCACCAGTTGGTCGACCAGCGCGTCTCCCATGCCGTCGATGTTCATCACCAGGCGCGCCGCGAAATGCAGCACGGACTCTTTCAATCGCGCCGGGCAGTTGGTATTCACGCACCGCGTCGCCGCTTCATCCTCTTCGCGGACTACGTTGCTTCCGCAGACCGGGCAATGCGCCGGCATGTGGAACGGCCGGCGTGATTCACCCTGCCGGGTGACACGCACCACCCTGGGAATCACGTCACCGCTGCGCTCCACCAGCACTTCGTCCCCGATCTCGACGCCCAGCCGCGCAATTTCGTCCTCATTGTGCAGGGTGGCGCGGGAAACCGTGACGCCGCCCACGGCCACCGGCTGCAAGTGCGCGACAGGCGTCAGAGCGCCTGTCCGCCCCACCTGAACGCCGATGTTCTCGACGATGGTCGAAGCCTGCCGCGCGGCGTACTTGTAAGCGATGGCCCAGCGGGGCGCTTTTGACGTCCAGCCGAGTTGACGCTGAGCGGCGATCGAATCCACCTTGATCACTACGCCGTCGATCTCGTATGGCAGGCTCTCCCGCCGTGACTCCCATTCTGCACAGAATGCGATCACTTCATCCATGCCATTACACAGCCGGCGATTCGGATTGACCTTGAAGCCGAGCTTCTCGAGAGCAACCAGAGACTCGGCATGGCTCTCATGAACCGGCTCGCCGCCCGAGAGCAAAAGGTAGGCGTAGAAATCCATTCGCCGCGACGCCGTTACGGCTGGATCGAGCGCCCGCAATCCCCCGGCGGCGGCGTTGCGCGGGTTCGCGAATCGGGCCAGGCCCTGCTGTTCCCTCTCCGCGTTGAGCCGCTCGAACGCGCGCCGGTTCATGATTGTCTCGCCGCGAACCTCGAGCTCTCCGGGATCCGGAATGGACAAGGGAAGCGTTCGAATGGTGCGCGCGTTCTCCGTGACTTCTTCACCCACCAACCCGTCGCCGCGCGTGACCGCCTGGACGAACCTCCCGCCTTGATATCGGGCCGACATGGAAAGCCCGTCCAGTTTCAACTCCGTTACGTAGTCCACGTTCCCGATCCGGTTCAGGAACTCGCGAAGCTCCTCTTCGTTCAGCGCATTATCCAGGCTCAACATCTGGGTAGAGTGCGCGACTTTGACAAAGCCTTCGCGAGGCTTGCCGCCGACCCGCTGCGTAGGCGAGTCCGGCGTGATCAGCTCCGGATGCGCCGCCTCCAGTTCGTTGAGCTGGCGCATCATCGCGTCGTACTCAGCGTCAGTGATCTCCGGCTGGTCGAGGACGTAGTACAGGCGCTCGTGGTGGCGCAGTGTTTCGCGCAGGGCGTCGATCTCCTTGCGCGCCTTCTCATTCATATGCATCTACTATAATTATCGAGTACAACAAAGCCGGCGCGAGGCAAACTATCCCCATCTATAGTCAAGCGGTTCTGATCTACAATCCAACAGCCGGAAAGTTGAAGGCGGGCGGCGGCAAGCTCGTGGAAGACGTCCTGGAGGCCCTCTCGCTGGGCGGCCATACAGTAAGCGCCAGACCCACACCAGGTCCGGGCACGGCGGCGGCGCTGGCCCGTGAAGCCATCGCCGGGGGCGCCGATCTGGTTCTGGCGTTCGGCGGCGACGGCACGATCAATGAAGTGGCCGAGGGTGTGGTCGGGGCGCGGACTCCGTTCGCCGTTCTGCCCGGCGGAACCGCCAATGTCGTTTCCTGCGAGCTGAGCCTCGGCTCAGGCCCGGTTGCCGCCGCCGAGCGGCTTGCTCATTTTCAACCGCGCCGCATTTCCGTCGGACGGGCCTTCAGCGAGGGCGGCCGGCCCCGGCACTTTCTGGCCATGGCCGGCATCGGGCTCGATGCCCATATCGTGTATGGGATGAACGCCGAGAGGAAAAAGCGCTGGGGCAAGCTGGCCTACTGGATGGGCGGCTTCAGCGAGCTCACGCGCCATCTAGAAGAGTTCGAGGTGGAGATCGAAGGCCGGACGCATCGCTGCTCCTTCGCCCTGATCACCAAGGTTCGCAATTACGGCGGCGATCTGCGGATAGCGCGGCGCGTCAGCATTCTCGATGACCGGTTCGAAGTAGTGCTCTTCGCCGGAAACCGCGCCACCCGTTACCTCAAATACCTGACAGGCGTCGCCGTGAACCGTCTGGACGGGATGAACGGCGTCACCGTTCTCCGGGCACGCCGGGTGAATCTTTGCTGCGCCGAGAGCGAACGCGTCTACATGCAGATCGATGGGGAATACGCCGGCCGACTGCCGGGAAAAGTTGAAATGGTTCCTGACGCTCTGACGCTGTTGACCCCCGAGGAATACGGCTGATTCTCGCGCGCACCAGGGCCGCCCGATTAACTTACCTTGATTCCCAGAGTCTTTTCAATATATTGGCGGCTGATGCGCGCGCTCTCCTTCGGTGGCCGGTATGGCGATGAATCCAACTCCACCGTCAGCCAGCCCTGCCATCCGATCTTGTCCAGGTGCGCTTTGATTGCCGGAAAATCCACCCCGCCCTTTCCCAGTTCGAAAAAGATCGGATCCTTCATCACGTCATTCCGGTCGCGCCGCTGTTTTGCGCCACCCCGATGCTCCGGATTTACGTCCTTAAGGTGAAATTCGATGATCCGTGAGCCGTAGGCGCGCGCCAGTTCGACCGGGTCGATTCCGGCCATGGTGATGTGCCCCGTGTCCAGCACGAAGTTGACGTATCGCGCATCTGTGGATTCGGCGATGGCATCGATCTCGCGCCGGTTCTCGAGCTGCGTCCACATGTGCGGGTGAACTCCGAACTTCAGCCCCTCCGCCGTGATCCGCTTTCCCAGCTCGTTCAGTGTAACGGCCATTTCCTTCAGGTTGGCCGCTGTAGTGCCGTTCGCACGCCGGGTGTTCGTGTTGACTTTCAGGTGATCGCACCCGAGCTGCTTGATGAACCGCACGAGCCGCATGTGGTCTTCGAGCAGCTTGTTTCTCTTCGATGGATCCTCAAAGGCCATCTCCAGAGGACTGCCGTTCGAAATGGTGACGAATTTCACGCCGATTCCGTCGACCTGTTTCCGCAGGTCCGCGGGCTTGTCCAGAAAGTCCTTGAAGTAGTTGATGAACGATTCGACGTAGCGGTAACCGGCTTCGTGCGCTTCGCGGAAGGAAAGAAAGACGTCTTTCTCCCAGCCGCCCCGAGTGTTGGTGGTGATGCCGACGCGGTAGTGAGACTGCCCCGCCAGCGCCAGGCCGGCAGCCGGGATCGACCCGAGAAAACCGCGCCGTGTGATGCTCATGTCATTTCACCTTGTTCCCCGCGATCCATACCGCCTCGATCGTGCGGGTGTTTTTGATGTTCTCGAGCGGACTCGATCGCAGGACAATCAGGTCCGCCCACTTACCCTTTTCGAGCGTGCCAAGGTCCCGGGCTCCCAGGAACTCGGCCGAATTCTTCGTCGCCATGGTGATGATCTGCTGCGGCGTCAGTCCGGCGTCGGCCATCAGCTCCATTTCCCAGTGCTCGAAATAGCCCTGAATGCGCTGCGGCGGCCCGGTGTCCGTGCCGAATCCGCACTTCACTCCCGAATCGACCATCCTTTTCAGATTCTTTTTCGCCATCTCCAGCCATTCGTGCCCGTGCGCGGCGTCAGGGCTGGCAGCCGCTTTCTTTTGAAACGCCGGGTCCTTGAGCGTCCGAAGCACGTTAGCCGAGACGGACGGGGCGAAGAAGGGGTCGGTCAGCAACGGGCTGGGCTTGGCAAAAACGAAAGTGGACGCCTCCCGGGTGAGTGTGGCCGCGGCCTGCCAGGCGCCCCGCTTCTTCATGCTCTGGATCAGGGCATCGTCGACAGGTTGATCCCGCACGCTGTGCGCCAGTCCGTCGAGACCGGCATCGACCAGGGCCTTGGCGTCCGCGAGGTAGAACACATGCGCCGCGACTTTCAGATGATTCTTGTGCGCGTTGTCGATGATGGCTTTCGAGAGCGGGAATGGGATCTTTTTCTCCTTCCCCAAATGGTCGTCCACCCAGATCTTGACGATATCGACCTTCCGGGAAGCGAGTTCGGCCACGTCCTTCTCGACATCCGCTACCGTCGAGACCTCGTAGGGCACGCCTTTCATGCCCTGCGCCGTGGTGGGATATCCGCCGACGCCGGTGAACCCGCGCAAGGCCGTATAGATGCGGGTCATATGGGGCCGGTTGGCGCGCCGCTGCTCCGCCCGGATGTCCAGGATGAGCGGCTGCTCGCTTCCCATGCTGACCACGGTGGTAACGCCGTAGCTGGCGTACATCTTGAGTTGGCTCTCGACGTTGGCGCGCGTAAAATTCTTCGGATCCTGCGCAAGATCGACCGTGTTGCCGACATGTCCATGGAGATTGATAATCCCGGGCATGACGTACTTTCCGGCCAGGTCGGTGGCCTGCGCTCCGGCAGGGGCTTTGAGGTCGGAAGCGCGTCCGATCCACTGGATGCGTCCGTCCACGATCACCATGGCGGAACCGGGTTGGGCTTGACCGCCGGCTCCATCGATGAGCGTGAAGTTCTTGAGAACCGTGGTTTCAGCCCAGGCTGCGCAAATGGACAGGAGAGAAGATAAGACCAGCTTTCGTCGGATATTCATCGCTGGGGGGATTTTATCACAGGGGTCGACAGTGGCTGCGTTCGGCCGGAGTTCCTGCATTTGACCAGGGCGCCCCGCGGACCCTATACTAGGGGATTAGAAATGATTTACACGATACTGACGATTGTCCACGTTCTGGTATGTGTGTTCCTGATCGTGGTTGTGCTGTTGCAAAGTGGAAAGGCCGCTGACCTGGCCGGAGCCTTCGGCGGTATGGGCTCGCAGACGGCGTTCGGCCCCCGCGGTTCGGCGACGCTGCTTTCGAAGGCCACCACGGGTTCGGCGATCTTGTTCATGGTGACATCGCTCTCGCTTTCGATCATGGCGACGCGCCAGACCGGGGTTGGAAGCACGGTGCTCGATAAGCATCCTGGATCGGCAGCGCCCAAGCAGACGGCTCCGAGCCCGGGCACTTCGGTCACGCCACCGCCGCCGCAGACAGCGACTCCCCCCGGAGCGACGCCGATGCAACCGGTCACTTCAGGCTCGGGAGAGGTAAAGCCGGGCCAACCGTCAGTGACGCTGAGCAACGAGGATACGGGTGAGAAGCGGACGATCCCGCTGAACATCCCGCCCGCGCCGAAGAATCAGCCGGCGCCACCGAAGAAGTAGCGAGGACGAGGGTAGATCCAGCCAGCGGAGATGGCGGAATTGGCAGACGCACTAGCTTGAGGTGCTAGCGGGTAACACCGTGGGGGTTCAAGTCCCCCTCTCCGCACCAAAATAACTACGGGGGCTCAGTAGGTTATGGCCTCCGTTTTTCGTGTGACAACTTTGTGACTGGAAATGTAGCTGCCCTCTCGAAGTGCGCCAACATCAGCCGGTCAATATTGTCCTGCCGCCCCTTGGACCACTTGCCGTAGTGCTTCCTCACCACTGCCGGGCTGTTCCCCAGGATATCCGCAATTTCCTC
>DATJFH010000337.1:0-18930 GCA_035495815.1 Bryobacteraceae bacterium | reverse complement strand
ACAAGTTGATGGGCGCCGTGAAATACCCGGCGCAAGCCACACCAATAAAGCTCATCGTTAAGCCGTGTGCGGGAAAACCGCAAGCACGGTTTGAAAGGGGAAATTAGAAACGGACTGGTGTAAGCCAGTACCGCGCTAAAATTTACCAATGAAATCAGGGGCGTTGCTGCTATTCTGCTCTATCACCACGCTGCTGGCGCAGGATGCCGGCACAATCTTCGGAATTGTCACCGATTCGAGCGGCGCCGTGGTTGTCGGCGCGAAGGTTTCGCTCCTGAACGTGGACACGAACGTGTCGCAGGAAACCCAATCGGATTCGTCCGGCGAATACATCTTTACGCCGGTTCGCATCGGAAACTACACGGCGAAGGTCGCCATGTCCGGATTCTCCACGGCCGTCCGGCCGGGCTTGCTGTTGAACGTCCAACAGCGCATGCGGGTGGACTTCACCTTGGCGGTGGGAGCAATCGACCAGTCGGTCGAGATCCGGGCCGAGTCGCCGCTGCTCGAAACCGGCACGTCCTCCATCGGCCAGGTAGTCCAGAACAAATCCATCCTGGAACTGCCGCTGAACGGCCGCGATTATCAACAACTGGCAGTGCTCACCGCCGGCACGGTACCCACCGGTGGTCAATCCCGCGGCACGGCCGACTTCTCAGCCAACGGCGCCCGGCCCCTGAATAACAACTTCCTGCTCGACGGGGTCGATAACAATTCGTACGTGCTGGACCTGCAATCCTTCTCGACGCAGGCGGTGTCGCCTTCCATCGACGCGCTGCAGGAATTCAAAGTCCAGAACAACAACTTCAGCGCGGAATTCGGACGCTACGGCGGAGCCGTCATCAACGCGACCATCAAGTCGGGCACCAACGATCTGCATGGCTCGGTGTTCGAGTTTTTGCGGAATGACGCCCTCGACGCCAACAATTTTTTCAACAACCGCGCCGGCCGCAGCCTGCCGGCCTTCCGCCAGAATCAGTTCGGAGGAACGGCGGGTGGACCGATCGTCCGCAACAAGCTGTTCCTGTTCGGCAGCTACCAGGGGACGCGCATCGCGCAAGGCGTGACCAATGTTTCCACGATCCCAACCCAGAATGAACGAAACGGAATCTTCTCCGTGCCGGTTTTCGATCCGGCGACCACGCGGCCCAATCCGTCCGGCACGGGCTCCATCCGGGACCAATTCCCGGGCAACCAGATCCCTTCCTCACGGTTTGACCCGACCGGCAAGCGCACAGTGGACGTTTACCCGGCGCCCAACTTGTCCGGCCCCAACAACTTCATTCTGAATCCCGGAAATCACACCAGCAGCAATCAGTACGATGCTCGCTTCGATCTGAACCTTTCGAGCATGGATACCATGTTCGGCCGCTACAGCCTGACGGACGCCAACGGCACGACGCCGGGTCCGCTGCCCGCTCCCGCGGTTGGGCAGATCAGCAGCGCGCGAAGCCCTACCACCGCTCATGGCGCAGCCTTGAGCGAAACCCATACTTTCAGCCCGCGAATCATCAACGACTTTCGGCTGGGCTTCAACCGGCTCAGCACGCAGCGCCTGACACAGGTAGAAGAGCGGCTGATCGAAGAATACGGCTTCAAGGGACTGCCCTTCTTCTCCATCATCGGCGGGCTGCCGGCGGTCTCGGTGACCGGTTTCACGGGGATCGGCGAAGGCGGCACGCTGCCGAACAACAAGCTCTCGCAAGTGACCCAGATCGCGGACGGCGTATCGATCGTACATGGCAGCCATACCTTCAAGGGAGGCCTCGATGTCCGCTTCATTATCAGTAACGCCTTTACGCCGAGCGGTACAAGAGGGAGCTTCGCCTTCAACGGGACCTTCACGCAGGACCCGCAGCGCCGCGCAGGCACCGGATCGGGCGTGGCCGACCTGCTGCTCGGCGTGCCCGGTACGGCCAGCGTCACCACGCCCACCATCGGGGATCTCCGGCAGCGCTACTACGGCTTCTATTTCCAGGACGACTGGCAGGTGACGAAGAACCTCACCCTCAATCTGGGGATCCGTTGGGACATGAGCTCTCCGTTCTGGGATAACTACGACCGCATGAGCAACTTCATCCTGGAGCCCGGACCGGATTTCGGGAAGCTGGTGCTCGCCGGATCGCGCGGCGACTCGCTCGAGGACCGCGCGCTGGTCAAATTCTACAAGACCGACTTCGCGCCGCGATTCGGTTTCGCCTGGCGGCTGCCGCGTAAGACCGTCATCCGCAGCTCCTATGGGATCTTCAACCAGGGCACGTCGCTGTTCGGTATCAACGGCAGGCTCTCTTTCAATCCCCCGTTCAACCAGTCCTATTCCTATAACGGCGATCAGTTGAACCCCACCTTCACGCTGGCCAGAGGATTCCCGGACGGCGTCCTGCAGCCGACCATCAACCAGGTGAACCGCGGCGTCATCAGCTTCGATCAGAACATGCATAACGGATACATGGAACAGTGGAATTTCGACGTGCAGAACGAGCTTATTCCCAACCTGCTGATCGACGTCGCTTATTCGGCGTCGGCCGGGCACAAGCTGACCGGATCCCGGAATGCCAATCAGCCGCGGCCCGGACCCGGCGCGCAGCAGCCCCGCAGCCCGTTCCCGCAATTCACCTCCATCAACCGCGTGGAGCCGTTCGCCAATTCGAATTACCAGGGACTGGTGGCGAAGGTGGAAAGACGCTTCTCCGGCGGGCTCACGTTTCTCACCGCCTATACCTGGAGCCATTTCATCGACGACACCCAGACCCTGCTGGACCTCATGGGCGCCGGCATCCAGGATGCCTTCAACCGGCACGGCGAAAAGGGGAACGCGAATTATGACATCCGGCAGCGGTTCGTCACCAGCTACGCTTACGAGCTGCCGGTGGGCAAAGGGAAGCGGCTGTTGAATCGCGGCGGCCCCTGGAATACGGCGCTGGGCGGCTGGCAGCTCAACGGCATCTTCCAGGTGCAGGCCGGCCACACCTTCACGCCCACGTTCAATGTGAACGTGGCCAACGCGGGCGGCACGCAGCGGCCCGACCGGATTTCTTCCGGAGCCCTTCCCTATGGCGACCGCACTGTCGAGCGCTGGTTCGACACCAAAGCCTTCGTATCGCCGGTCGGCTTCGCTTTCGGAAATTCCGGACGCAATATTCTGACGGGTCCGCGGCTGGCGCAATGGGATTTTTCGCTGTTCAAGAGCATCCCGGTTACCGAGCGGGTGCGGCTGCAACTCCGGATCGAATCGTTCAATTTTCTGAACCACCCGAATTTCGGATTGCCGAACGGGTCGATCGGGACCACGGCGGCTGGGACCGTGTCGAGCACCGTAACCAGTCCGCGCCAGAATCAGTTTGCCTTGAAGTTGCTGTTCTAAAATGTGGGGTCAGTTCTAACCTGCGCGGGCTGGCCCCAGATTGCGGAACACACGGTGTTCGCCGGTGTCTCGTCAATAAACCTGAAAACAGAACACCTGGTTCGACCCCTCCGGAGTCAACCCGTACTCTCCGTTTTCCAGGCTTTCGTTGACTTCGATCTTGAAGAGGCCGCCGCCCAGCGGATTGACGTTCAGCCGGCGGGGCTGCGCCGATCCTTTGCCTTTGTGCGAAAAGAATACCTCGCGGTGGCCGTTCTTCACCTCGAATTTATACAGCTGAATCTTGTCTGCGGGAATCTTGTCTGACTCGAAGACGAAAGCCGGAGCGGCCAGCGGAGTTTTGGTCCCCGAAGCGGCCCCCGCCACAATATAGGCAAGGTCCTCTTTCCGCTTTTCCTCTTTCGCCTCCGCAACTTCGGTCTCGACGAGATTATCCGCGTGTACCAGGTAAGGGACGTCCGGTTTTGCGGGACGCGGGCCGGAGTACTTCTGAGCCCCCAGCAGGAAAACACTGGCCAGCATGAGCAGCAACAGCTTCATAAGGATCCGCCTCAATATGATTCTACTTCCGGCGACCTCGATTCCACACCCATCAGTCTGGCTTCCATGGCCGCCAGCGTCCGGTCGAACTGGCTTTGCTCGATCGGCTTGTGGAACACGTAGCGGCCTTCGCCGCGGAAGTGCGCCGACAGATCCTGGCTGAAGGCTTCGGCGAGCAGGGCAAAAGCGCCTACCCGTCCGCGCACACGGTCGAAAAACTCGACCCAGTTCAATCCTCGCAGCTCCGTCGAGCAGAACACCGCGTCGAAGCGCATACGCTGCACAAGGTCCAGCCCTTCTTCCGAGCTGCGGACGGGGACCACACGATAGTTCCGGTTCGACAGCCACTCCACCAGCCGCCGCTCGACGAACTCTTCCGGCTCCAGCATCAGCGCGGTCCAGCGCCGTCCGGAGCGCGCCGGCTCGGCTGGGGGTGCGGGAACGGTTAGCTCCGTCAACTGGTCGGCCGGCACGCCGGGCAGCTCGATCTCGAACACCGATTGGTGAGCGCTGGAGCTGATATGCAGGTCGCCGCCGTGTCCCGCGACGATACTTTTGCAGATGTCGAGTCCCAGCGCGCTGACCTCGCCGCTCACCGGATTCCCCGGCGGCGCCAGTCCGTCACTCCCCCCGGCCGGCTGCGGCGCGCTGTACCCGATTTCAATGAATACACGCTTCGCCAGCACGTTGGCCCGCACGGTGATGAGCTTTTCCGGAGCATCTTCCAGGGACTGCTCGGCATGGACGAACAGGTTCAGGAACACCTGCTCGAGCTGGCTCTCCGAGCCCATGATGTACAGCGGCGTGTCCTTCATGGCATTCCGTAACTGGATCCCGCACGCCTTCCATTCCCGCTCGCGGAACTGGATGAGATTCCGCAGCAGCTGATTCAACTGGACCGGCTGGGATTGCGCCTGCTCGGGCTGCGCGAAAGAGATGAGGCGTGTCACCAGGGCGGTCGCACGGCGCGCTTCGGAGGCGATCACCAGCATCTCATGACCGGGCGGCGTCCCGGTCTGTTCGAGCGCGGATTCCGCCATGCTGGAGATGGCCTCGAGCGGCGTCTGCAGATCGTTCACCACGCCGGAGATCAGCCGTCCCACCGCCGCCAGCTTCTCGCTCCGGGAAAGCTGTTCACGGAAAGAACGCTGCTGGAGCAGCTTGATAGCCAGGCCGATCTGATTCGCGAGGTGCTGCCCCAGCGACGTTTGTTCCGGGTTCAAGGCGCCCGCGCGCTGTGCGTTCTCGACTTGAAGCACCCCCAGCGCCTCCCCCTGGGCCAGCATCGGACCGAGTAGGATCGAGCGGGGCAGGGAAGCCCGCTCTTCGGGAGTCGAGGGGAACGGGTGGCGGGTGGTATCCGGAATGGAGAGAACCGACCGGCGCTGGAAACAAGTCACCACGCTGGTAGCGACCATGCCCGATGGACCGTCCACCGGAATGCCCGATCCGGGCGGCTGCCCTGCCCGGTCGAGTGTCTTGGCCCCCCGGTCGAACAGGTACAGCGTGGCGCTGCTCACAGGCAGGATCCTCGGCAGAGCCGTACTGATCTTGTTTTGGATTTCCAGAGCCGACCCCGCGCCCAGGATCTCCTCCCCGAGCTGATAGACCATCCGCAGGCGGCTCTGCTGAAGGCGGGACTGCAGCTCGCTGCGCCACCAGAAGAATCCCATCAGCCCCAACAACATCAGGATCGGCCAGAAGGCCCTCAGCTGCGGCATCCAGCCGGGCTGCAGCCGGACCACGTCCTTAGGATCGCTGATGAGGAGTTCGTACTGCCCTATGTGGGGCGGAACCGGGCAATATTGATAGGAGATCCCGGTGACCCGCACCGTTTCCCCGATCGAAAACCCCTTGAATCCGCCGCCGTTCGGCGACAGAGGGAGGAACACCTTGAGCGGATTGGCGTAGTCCCCCATACGCAGATAGGCGCCGCCGAAGTTCGAGCCCACTTCGATCACCGGACCCTGCGTGACCACGAGTTGCCCGAGGCGCTCCAGGCTCTGCACACCCGATGGGCTGAGGGGCGCCGGCTCCGGAGGCACCCCGTTCGACACCGTGGTGATCTTCGAAACCACGACCACGGGCAATCCGCCGCGCTTCGAGATGCGACCCTGCGCCTCCACCCAATCGCCCGGCGAAAGGCGGTCGAAAATCCCCGCGCCTCCTTCAAGGATCAGGCCGCGCCCGTTCTCCTGGATGGCAAGGTGGTAAAAGCTGGACAGGCGAATGGGGTTGAGGGAAACCTGGCCCGTGACCACTACGTTGCGATCCTCGTGCAGCGGCGTGAATTCGGGAGGCTTGCGTGCGGCTGCGTCGGCCAGGGAAATGGTCGGCTCGGCGGCGGCGGGTTGGCACAACGCCAGCAGGGACAGGACTGCCGACGCGGCACCGCATCGTGCGCGGCGCGTTATGCGCGGACCGGCTTTTGCATCTCCAGCCATGGTTCCAGTTCGGGACTGTGGAAATCATCGACAGCCAGGTCGATATTCTTGAATTCACGGTGCGTCGTTCGCACCCCGACCACCCTCGCGCCCGCCGCCCGCGCCGCCTCGATACCGGAGTAAGAATCCTCGAAAACAATGCAATTGCAGGGGTTGACGCCCAGCAGCGCCGCCGCCATCAGGTAAGCCTCAGGATCGGGCTTGGGTTTCAGAACCTGGTGTCCGTTCACCACAGCCTGGAACCGGCGGCGAAGGGGTAGCCCGCCGAGAGTGACGCCGTCCAGCAGAAAATCGACGTTGGCGGGCTCGGCATTGGTCGCCAGGCCGAGGGGCGTGACGCCGCAGTTCTCCACCAGCCGGATGAAACCGGGCGCCAGCGACTCGAAAAGCCGGGGCCCCATCATCTCCCGGTACAGGCTTTCCTTCGCCGCGCCGTGCGCGAAAACCTCGGCTTCCGTCAGATGAGCTCCGAAGAAATCGCGAACGATCTCGTCGTTGCGCCTTCCATACATCCTCTGATGCATGGCCTCATCGGTCTCGATCCCGAAGCGGCGGCAATAGGCCGTCCACGCCTCCCGGTGAATCGGGTTGGAATCGAGTATCACGCCGTCCATATCGAAAATCAGCGCCAGACCGGCCGCGATCATCATATATCCGGAGACTTCAATTCATTCTCCAGCCAGTTCAGATAATTCGGCGCGCCATCCACCACCGGCACGGCGATTACTTCAGGCGTATCGTAGGTGTGCAACTTTTCGAGCGCCGTCCGTAGCCGCCCGAACAGGTCCCGGCTGGACTTGATGATGAGGAGATACTCCTCGGCTTCCTCGACAGCGCCCTTCCAGCGGTACAGGCTGCGGATGCCGGGGCTGATGTTCACACAAGCGGCCAGATGTTCCTCGATCAGCCTGCGGGCGATGGCGCGCGCCTCGTCGAAGCTCGAGCATGCGCTGAAGACGACTATTTTGTCGGTCATAACCAAAAAATTTGAGGTTCGACGAAGTTCCGATGTTACTATGTGGAACAGGTACCATTTGACCATGAAATCGTCGGTCGTCCGGTTTGCGTATGTCTCCGCTTTGATCCTGGCGCTGGTCTACGCATTCTTCGCCATGCGGGGTCCGCACGGGGTAGCGGCCTACAGCCAGAAGCGTCAGGAAATCCGCGAACTCGAAGAGCGCAACGCCGCTCTGGAGAGGGAGAACAAGCTCAAAAGGGAGTATATCGAGCGCCTGCGCAAGAGCAAGGGGGAGCAGGAACTGGAAATACGCCGTACGCTGAAGCTCGTGAAGCCCAACGAAAAAGTCTTCATGAAGCGGCAGGGCGAATAGCCGAAAGTCGCAGTCGCTTGCTGGCGGCCCGCCCTACTTGTAATACCAGTCGATCAGCTTGACCTGCACCCCGGAACCTGCCAGTGCCGATTCGAAGACCTTCAGATCCGAGCCCCGGTAGTGGTAGGGGTAAACGACCTTCGGCTTGAACGCCTTCACCGCCTCGGCGGCCTCTTCCGGCGGCATCGTGTACGGGAGGTTCATGCAGACGAAGGCCACGTCGATATTCTTCAGCGCCTTCATTTCAGGAGTTCCCTCCGTATCGCCCGAAATATAGAAACGCTTCCCGCCGTAAGTCAGCACGAAGCCGTCGCCCCGGCCCTTGTCGTGAAACAGCTTTCCCTCCGACGGTCCCCGCTTCAGGTTGTACATCGGGACGGCTTCGATGACCCAATCGCCGGCGGTCCTGGTCTCGCCGTTCCGAATGACGGTAGCCCCGCTTAGAGTCTTCGCAACCGCTTCGGGCGCGAAGATCGCCGTGCCCGACTTCTGCACTTTGGGCAGAGCCTTGGGGTCGAGGTGGTCCCCGTGGATATCGGTGATCAGGATGATGTCGGCGGGAGGCAGACCTTCGTAGTTCCCCTGGCTCCAGGGATCCACGTGGATCGCTTTCCCGCCTCCTTCGATCATCAGGGAAGCATGTTGAATGGGCGTAATTTTCACTACGCCTTTATTTGTGGTGAACTCCTGGACGGGCCGGGCGGGCTGCGCCGCGGCCTCGAGAACGGCCAAAAGGACGAGAGCGAAGAGTTTCACGCCCTTATTCTACTGCACCGCCAGGTTGACAGCGGCGGAGCCGGTGTTTCCCATGCGGACGACGACAGGCACGGTTCCGCTGGCCACCCCGGACGGCATGATCACACCGATCTGGTTCACCCCGGCGAACCCGGGCGCCGCCACCGAATAAACGACTCGCGCATCCTGTCCGCCGATGGTAACCGACACCGGCGATGTGTTGAAGAGTGTTGAAAAATCGGGGATCTGACCGGTCGCCAGCGCCGGTGTGGTCTGGCCGAGCCCGGTGCCCCACAGGACCAGCATCTCGCCGGCGCGAGCGCCGTTTCCCGCCAGAACCAGATCGAAATTCTGATGCGTGATGAAACCACGCCCCGCTCCGTCCACGAAGATGCTGGGCGCCGGGGAGGCGATGGTCACGTTGGCAGACGCGCTCGACCCGTTGCTGTTGGTAACCACCACCGGCTGCGGACCCGCCGTCACGTCCACCGGAACTTCCGCCGTAATCTGCCCGGGTGAAAGCGCAATGATGGCGGCATTCTTTCCGCCGATCGTCAGCTTCGATCCGTTGTAAGCGCTGGGCAGGACTTTGCCCTTCCAGCCGTCCAGCGTGGTCCCGACCTTGGTGAGGTTCCGCCCGGAGATCGCAATCAGGCCGCCGGGAGCGGAAGCGCCGCCGTTTGCCAGGTTCCCGCCGCCGGTGACCACCGGCAGCGCCGTATTGGACGGCATGAGCTGCGCGCGGACGGCGCCGCCCGGATTCACCGTGGTGTGCAGGTTCAGGTAGTGGTTCTCCGGATTGACCACCAGCGAGTTCAGTGTGGCAATGGCGGCCGTGTCGGTCATGAGCTGGAAAATGTAGATGTTTCCGACGCCGCTCTCGCTGACGATGGAGTTGGCGGCCGAAACCTGGCTGTTGAGCCGCACGGGACCGGCCACGCCGGCCGCGCCGTCGTGCACGTGCAGTCCCGTGAATTCCACCCTCTCCACAGGGAACCGGTAGTTGACATCGAAGGTGACCGCTCCCGCCAGGACCTCGCCGGTTTCAGCCCGCACCGTGCGCACCGTCACCTCCGACGGCGCATTGGCGTCGAGCCCCGCTATCGGCGGCGTCTCGTTCGAGGGCAGCATCGTTACGTCGAAGGTCATGACGTCCGTCGTCCGGAGCTGGTCGCGGATCAGACCGCCCGGCGACTCCGTCGTATGCATGTTGATGTAGTAATCCTGGGGGTGGGTTAGCAGCCCGTTCAGGGTTTCCACCTGCTCCGGCCGGGTCATGTCGATTTCGACTGCCTTGCGAAAGGTTCCCACGCCGTTCTCGGCGGTCATGATCGTGTTCGTGCCGTTCAACCCCGTGTTGATGATAACCGGTCCGTTGATTCCGGCCGCGCCGTTGTGGATATGGAACCCGGTGACCGTGGTCTGCCTGCCGAAGTTGAAGTTGATATCGAAGATCACCTGGCCGGACGTCAGGTTGCCGGCGGCGTCTTTGGTCGTGATCACGACCGCCTGCGAGACGCCGGAGGCGGCGCTGTCGATGGGCGGGTTCTCGTTGGCGGGGCTCATCAGCCCCATCAGGACGGTAACGTCGGCGCGCTGGAGCTGCGCGCGCATGGCCCCGCCCGGGTAGTCGGTCGAGTGGATGTTGACGTAGTACTGGCTGGGATCTTCCAACATCCCGTTGATCGCACCGAGCGCGGCCGTATCGGTTTTCAGAATGGGACCCGGTTTGGAAATGGAGCCGGAGCCGGTTGCGTTGACGATCGACAGCGGGCCGGCGCCCACATCGGTGCGGATCATGATCGGGCCGTTGACTCCCGCGGGCGCGTTGTGAATATGGAGACCGGTGATGGTCACGGCTCCGGGGAAGTTGTAATTGATGTTGAAATCGACCGTGCCGGAAAGGATCTTTCCCGTGTCGTCCTTGACAATGTGGGCGATCAGCACGGCGGAAGACGAGCCCTGAATCGGGACCGCCGGGACCTCGTTCGAAGGCAGCATCACGCCGCGAAAATAGACGGTCTCAGCGGTGTCCGCCAGCAGTGCGGAGGCGCAGAAGATGAGTGCGATGGCTAGTCTTTTCATAGATTCAAAACCCCAGAACAGGATACCAACAAACCAGGGCGTGAAATCGCTGTCAACTTGTTAAATATATGGAAATACTCAGGTGTTCGAGCGGCACCGGGCCACCGCGGATTTCCATTCCCCGAACAGCCGTTCACGGACCCCGGACGGCATTTGGGGGTCGAAACGGCGGTCGGCGCGCCAGAAGTTCTCGATTTCCTCTACGCTCTTCCAGAAACCGGTGGCCAGACCGGCCAGGTACGCCGCGCCCAGGGCGGTGGTCTCGATATCGGCCGGACGGACGATGGGCCGGCCCAGAATGTCGGCCTGAAACTGCATCAAAAAATTGTTGACTGCCGCGCCCCCGTCCACGCGCAACTCGCTGAGGCGCTCGCCGGAATCGGCTTCCATCGCCTCGACCAGCTCGCGTGTCTGGTAGGCGATCGACTCGAGTGTCGCCCGGACAACATGGGCCCGGCCGCTGGCCGCCGTGACGCCGGTGAGCAGACCGCGCGCGCCCGAGTCCCAGTGCGGCGCGCCAAGCCCCACAAATGCCGGCACGAAGTAGACGCCTCCGTTATCCGGCACGGAAGCGGCCACCGGCTCCGTCTCGGCGGCAGTCGAGATCACACCCAGCCGGTCGCGAAGCCACTGGACGGCCGCGCCGGCGATGAACACACTGCCTTCGATGGCGAACTGAGACGGTCCTCCGGTAGAAGCCGCCCTCGTCGCGAGCAGCCGGTTCTTCGATACCGGCATGCGGTCCCCGGTATGCAGCAGCGCGAAACAGCCGGTGCCGTAGGTGTTCTTCGAAAGTCCGGGGCGGAAACAGGCCTGGCCGGCCAGCGCCGCCTGCTGGTCGCCGGCTACGCCTGCAATCGGGATGTCTGCCCCGAGTTGAGTGGCCACGCCGAGGACGCCGCTCGATGGGTGAACCGCGGGCAGCATGGAGGCGGGCACGTCGAAGATGCGCAGCAGATCGTCGTCCCAGGCGCCCGTCTCCAGGTTGAGCAGCATCGTGCGCGAGGCGTTGGTGAAGTCGGTGGCGTGTACGGCGCCCCCGGTGAGCTTCCAGATGAGCCACGTATCCACGTTTCCGAACAACAGATCTCCATTACGGGCTTTGGACCTGGCGCCGGGCGTGTTCTCGAGAATCCAGCGGATCTTGCTGGCGGAAAAGTACGCGTCGACCACCAGACCGGTAGCGGCGGTAATCCGCTTCGAATCCCGGCCGGCGCTCAATTCCTTGCAGAAATCGGCCGTCCGGCGGCACTGCCAGACGATGGCCGGAGCGACCGGCTGCCCGGTATGGCGATCCCACACGATGGTGGTTTCGCGCTGGTTGGTGACGCCGGCGGCGACAATGTCGCGAGGCGCGGCCCCGCTCTTCGCCATAACCCGGCTGACCGCGGCCATCTGAGCTTCCCAGATCTCCGCCGGATCCTGCTCGACCCAGCCGGGCTGCGGGTAGAGGCAGGTAACCGGAACCGCTTCCATCGATACGACCCGGCCCGCCTCGTCATAGAGGGCCGCGCGTGCGCTGGTAGTTCCTTCGTCTAGGGAAAGAATGAATGGCATGGACTAGACATTATATGTTGCACGCCTCCGGCGATGCCCGATTCAACCCGGCAATCTAGCGGAAAACGGCATGAGCTCGAGGACACATGCCTGCAACACGCCGGTTCCGGCGATGGACCTTCGGCAGTGGCGTCCGCCAGCTGGATATTTACAAAGCTTTCACAAAGTGGATACAAACGGGCGATCCACTGCCGGGTCCTGTTCCCGCTTGACATAGGGAGGGGCGTTGAGAGCGGACGCTCCCGGATCGAAATCAGGAGAAAACCAATGAACCAGAACATTTTCGAGTGTGTTCCATCACCGAACCGGAAAGCGCCGATGTTCAATGGATTACGGATGGTCAAGCCGATCACTCGAACTGCCGCCCCTGGCGAGTACGCCCTTGCAACCGGCCCGGCAGCCGTCCGCCGTCTCATGCTGTTGCACAACATCTACTCACCTGCCGGACGGCGCGTCCTGCTGCGCGCCGGACTCAGGGCGTCCATGCGGGTTGCCGATTTCGGCTGCGGTGTCGGCGCCGTGACCAGCATGCTCGCCCGGATGGTGGGGCCCACCGGAAGTGTAACCGGGATCGACGCAAGCGGAGCGCAATTGGATCAGGCCAGGAAGCTTTGCCTGTGGTCGGGCCTCATGAATACGTCGTTTCGCGAAGCCGACGCCTGCAATTCGGGATTGCCCCGCGGTTCGTTCGATCTGGTCTACTGCCGGTTTCTGTTGCATCATCTTCCCGACCCCCGAGCCTGTCTGCGGGAGATGCGCGACATTCTGAAACCGGGCGGCATCCTGGTGGTAGAGGACGGCGATCTGGCTTCCGCCACCAGTGTTCCGGCGACCTCGCTCGATGCTTTCGCCACTCTGTTCACCCGTCTCGGATACGCGCGTGGGCTGAACTATTCGATTGCCCGGGACCTGTACCACATGGTGAAGGCGGCCGGCTTTGCCAGTCCCGAGATCGATATCCACCAGCCCGCCATTCCGCGCGGCGAGAACCGGCTGTTACTGAAGTGGAGTGTTGCCGAGGCCGGACCCGCGTTGATCTCCGCCGGGCTGATTACATTTGAGCAGCTCGAGGAAACGCTGACCGACATGCAGGCCGCCACCGATGATCCCGACGTACTGGTATTCGCGCCACGCATGTCGCAGGTCTGGGCCCGGAAGGTCCATCCTGACCGCGGGGACGCTGCCGGCGATCGACGTGCTCGCCCGCTGGCGGGTTAGTCAGGAATGGATTTCGATGGTCGCCGTGGGGATGATGGTGTTGACGGCCGTGGCGGCGGAACATTGCTATCCTTGTTAACACGGTGGCTAAAATTTATAGACTTTGCCTCGCTTTCGCGTGTCTGGGGACGGCTCTGGGTCAACCCGCCGGCGTGCTCGGGGTCCTGTCTGAAGAGTTGGACCGGAATTTCCAGGGGTTGAAAGCGAAAGCCGATCCGCCTCCTTATTTCATGTCCTATTCGATAACCGACCAGGACTATGCCGTCATCTCCGCCAGCTTCGGCGCAATTACCGCCCGCAACCGCTCGCGCGCCGCCAATCTGGACGTCTGCGTGCGCGTCGGCACGCCGAAGCTCGATAACTACCATCGCGTACGCGGCGAGCGCCCCCACTTCACTACCGGCTCGTCCGTCGTCATCGAAGACACTCCGCTCGCCTTGAAGCGCCGGCTATGGCTCGATACCGATCACACCTACCGAATCGCCGCCGAGCGGCTCATCCGCATCCGGACCAACTCCCAGGTCAAGGTCAAGGAGGAAGATCCGTCCGACGATTTCTCCCAGGAGGAGCAGAAATCCGTCTTCTCGGAAGCGCCTGCCAAACTGAAGTTCTCTTCCGACGAGTGGACCGCGCGTCTGCGTAAGCTGTCCACTGCTTTTTCGCGGTATCCGGGCATCCTCACCAGCAGTGTCAGCGTGATGGCGCAATCGGAGACCAAGTACCTGGCCACCACCGAGGGCGAGCGGCTGCAGCACGGGCGCGGCTTCGCCCGCGTGGTCATTTCCGCCGTCGCCCGGGCCGACGATGGAATGGATCTGACCACCTCCGAGACCTTCGAAGCTTTCGACGTCCAGGGGCTGCCCAATGACGCCGTGATCCAGGCTGGCATCGAGCGGGTGGCCAAGGATCTCACCGGTCTGCTGAAGGCGCCCGTGGTCGATCCCTTCGTGGGACCGGCCATTCTTTCCGGGCGCGCCGCCGGCGTCTTCTTTCACGAAATCTTCGGCCACCGCGTGGAAGGGCACCGGCAGAAGGACGAGACTGAAGGGCAGACTTTCACCAAAAGCGTGAATGGTCCGGTGCTGCCGGATTTTCTTTCCGTAGTCTTCGATCCCACCCGCAAGAGAATCGGCGGCGTCGATCTCAACGGCTGGTATCGTTTCGACGATGAAGGCGTGCCCGCTCGTCCGGTGACGGTGGTGGACAAGGGGATTCTCAAGACCTTCCTCATGTCCCGTTCTCCCATCCAGGGCTTTCCGCATTCGAACGGTCACGGGCGCCGGCAGACCGGAGCGGAGATCGTTTCCCGGCAGTCCAATCTCATCGTCGAATCCACCCGCCAGGTTCCCGACTCCAAACTTCGGGAAATGCTGATTGCCGAGATCAAACGCCAGAACAAGCCTTACGGGCTGTTTTTCCAGAACATCACCGGCGGCTACACCACCACCGGGCGCGCCGGACTCCAGGCCTTCAAGGTGATTCCCCTGGTTGTGTACCGCATCTATCCGGACGGCCGCCCCGATGAGCTGGTCCGCGGCGCCGACATGGTCGGCACGCCGCTCTCGAGCTTCAGCAAGATCCTGGCGACTTCGGATCACCCGGACGTCTTCAACGGATATTGCGGCGCCGAGTCGGGCAGCGTCCCGGTGTCGGCGGTGTCGCCCGCCCTTCTGGTGTCGGAAATCGAGATCGAGAAGAAGAATAAGTCGCAGGACCGCCCGCCATTGCTTCCGCAGCCTGCGAGCGGGGAGACCGGCCGATGAGCGGGATCATGGACGCCGCCAGGCGGGGCCGGTGTTTCCACCGCCGCGGTTCTTGGCTGCTGTTGATGCTGCTTTGCGCCGCGGCGCGCGCGGCCGAACCGGACGTTCTGCTCAAGGCCATGAAGGCCGAGATCGAGCGCGCCAGGGAGCTCAAGTTCGAAAATCTGGAGTCGCCCTACTATGTGGAAGTGAACGTGGACGACGTCCACGGATTCTCCACCTCGGCCACGCTCGGTGGACTGATCAGCGCCAACCGCCCCCACTTCCGCTCGCCGCGCGTGCAGGTCCGGGTCGGCAGCTACAAATTCGACAATACCAACTACGTCGGCAGCGGATTCACCTACGGCAGCAATTATGACGTCGATCGCCTGCCGCTCGACGACAACCTGCTGCTGCTGCGCCGGTATCTTTGGCTGGCCATCGACCGCGCCTACAAATCCGCCGTCGAAGCCATCGCCCGGAAACGGGCGGCGCTCAAGAACGTCAGCCTGGCTGAGCATATCGACGACTTCGCCAAAGCCGAACCGGTGAAGCGCGTCGAGCCGGTCTCCGCGGCCTCCTTCGACGAGGAGCGCTGGAAAAATCTAGTGCGGAGCCTCTCGGCGGTATTCCGAAAGTACCCGGACCTCCGCAGTTCGCTGGTCGAATTCTCCGGGATTCACGACATCCGCTACATGGCAACCTCCGAGGGCGCCGAAATCCGCATCCAGGAGCACGTCGCTCTCCTCCGGGCGCGGGTCTCGAGCCAGGCCTCCGACGGAATGATGCTCCGCGACGCCGTCGTGTTCCAGTCGAGCGACGCGGGGGCGTTCGCGAGCGCATCGGAGATGGAGCGGGCTGTTACCGCGCTGGCTGAAAATGTTTCGGCCCTGGCCAAAGCCCCCAGGGGCGAGAACTACAATGGACCGGTCGTCTTCGAGAAGGAAGCCGCGGCGCAGGTTTTTGCGCAGATTATCGGCAAGAACCTGGCCTTGACACGGCGGCCCGTCATGGAACCGGGCCGGCCCGGGGCCATTGCCACCAGCGAGCTCGAAGGGCGCTTCGGCGCCCGGATCCTGCCGGAGTGGATGGACATCGTAGACGACCCAACCCAAACCGAGTGGCGCGGACGCCGCCTGTTCGGCCACTACCGCGTCGATTCAGAGGGGGTTCTCGCCAGGCCGTTGTCGCTGGTGGAAAAGGGCGTGCTCAAAAATTTCCTGCTGACGCGGCAGCCCATGCGCGGGTTTACCGGCTCCAACGGTCATGGCCGCCTGCCCGGCGCCTTCGGAGCCGACGCCGCCGGAATCGGAAACCTGTTCGTCAAAGCTTCGGAAACGGTGGCCCCGGCGGAGTTGAAGAAGAAGATGATCGAGATCTGCAAGACCCGCAATAAGCCCTACGGAATTCTCATCCGGAAAATGGATTATCCCTCCTCGGCGTCCTATGACGAGCTGCGCCGGCTGCTTACCGGCTCGGCCAGCTCGGGCGGCTCGGCCAAACCGGTCTCGATTCCGATTCTGGCGTACAGAGTCTACGCCGACGGCCGGGAGGAACTGGTGCGCGGGCTCCGCTTCCGGGGCTTCAACGCCCGCTCGCTGAAGGACATTCTGGCCGCCTCCGACGAAAACTATGTGTTCGACTTCCTGGACAACGGCGCGCCGATGGCGCTGATGGGAAGCGGCGGGTCGGTCGCGCAATCCTGCGTGATCTCGCCCTCGGTCCTGATCGACGATCTGGAAATGGAGCGGTCCGAGGAGGACTTCCCGAAGGTCCCGGTCGTGCCGCCGCCGAGTTAACCTGTTTGCTCTGACACGCGCTTTCCATGCTAGGCCGGTACATTTTCCGCGAGATCATTCCCAGCGCGCTGCTGGGAACGCTGCTCTCGACCTTCGTCATCTTCCTGCAGAAGAGCGGACCGGTCTTCGAGCTGCTGATCCGCAGCTCCGCGAAACCGAAGATGGTGGCCTACCTGTTCGTCATGGCGTTCCCCCCGCTTCTGCCCATGACGATTCCGTTCGGCGTGCTGGTGGGTATTCTGATCGGTCTCGGACGCATGTCGAGCGATGGCGAGATCACGGCGATGCGCGCCGCCGGAATTCCCAGCCGCAAGGTGATCCTGCCGGTGATGACGTTCGCCGGGCTGGCGGCCATGATCGCCGCCGTGTGCTCCGTCTGGCTGACTCCCGCCGCCCTTACCGAAGGCATCCGGGTCGCCAACCGGCTCATCGCCGAACAGCTTACCGCCGAGATCCAGTCCAGCGTATTCGCCGAGCAGTTCCCGAACAAGATTCTTTACGTGCAGAACGTCAAGACCGGACCGGTAGTGCAGTGGCAGAATCTGTTCATCGCGGACCTTACGCCGCCCGAGCAGCGGCAGACGGGCATGCGCGAGAAGGCGGACGGCCCGCTCATCACCGTGGCCCGCGAGGCCATTGCCGTGCCGGATCCGAAGAACAATCGCATCCAGCTCGCCCTCCGCGACGCCATCATGCACGAGGTCGACAAAGAGGGAAAAGGCTACGATACCGAATTCCAGCGCGGCGACCAGGCCCTTCCCGCCAACCCCCCCGACGAGCAGAGCGCCAAGGATTTCACGGCCATGCCCACCGTCGATCTGCCCTGGCATGCGCGCCATTCGCCGAAATGGCTGGACGCCAGAATCGAGCTGCACCGGCGGCTTGCATTTCCGCTGGGCTGCCTGGCGCTGGCGCTGGTCGGTATCCCGCTGGGTGTGTCGTCGCGAAAAGCGGGAAAATCCGGAGGCTATGTGACGGCCGTCTTCCTGGCCTTCTTCTGTTACTGGCTTTCGTTCATCACTCTGATCAACCTCGCCAAGCAGCAGAAGATCCCCGTCGCGCTGGCCGCCTGGTCGCCCAACATCCTGTTCGCGATCAGCGGAATTATCCTGCTGGCGCGGCTCGAAAGACCCGGCGACCGCGATCTGCTGGGGGCGGTGCAAGCCTGGTTCATGGGTATCGTCCGGCGATTTCAACAGGAGAGGCCGGTTGCCGCCGCTCCCGCCCGCCGGGCCTGGCGCTTCCCGCTGGTGCCGCAGCTGGTGGACACGTACGTCCTCAAGCAGTTTCTCTTTTACCTGGTCCTGATGCTGGCCAGCTTCGTTTTCATGACCCAGATCTTCACCTTCTTCGACCTGCTCGGGGATATTGTCAAGAACAAGATTCCGATGGTGATGGTGGTGGAGTATCTGTTTTTCCTGACGCCGCAGCTCGTTTACGAAACGCTGCCGATGAGCGTGCTGGTCGCCGTGCTGGTCACGTTCGGTGTGCTGACCAAGCACAATGAAGTCACCGCATTCAAGGCGTCGGGCGTGAGCCTGTATCGCCTCACGGCGCCGGTGCTGCTGGCGAGCGTCGTTCTGAGCGCCGGCTTGTTCGCGTTCGACTACTACTATGTTCCGCCGGCCAACCGCAAGCAGGACGCGCTGCGAGACAAGATCAAAGGCCGTCCCGTCCAGACGTATCTTCGCGTGGACCGCAAGTGGATCAAGGGACTGGGCTCGCGCATTTACTATTACAAGTACTTCGACGCCCCGGAAAGCACCATGTTCGGAGTGAGCGTCTATGAGCTGGACCCGGCCACTTTCCGGTTGAAGCGCGAGATCACCGCCGAGCGGGCCCAATGGCAGCCCTCGCTGCGCAAATGGATTTTCCAGAACTGCTGGCGCCGGGAGATTCTGGGCTCGGCTCGTGAGAGCCTGCAGCATTTCGAGGCGACCACCTTTCCTGAGCTGGATGAGCCGCCGGACTACTTTTTGAAGAAGGTCCAGCTCGATTCGCAGATGAACTTCCGGGACCTGGACGCCTATATCAAAGACTTGCAGCGGAGCGGCTTCGACACGGTCCACCTGCGCGTGAGGCTGAACAAAAAGTTCTCGGTGCCGCTGTTCGCCC
>DATJFH010000336.1:0-13411 GCA_035495815.1 Bryobacteraceae bacterium | reverse complement strand
GTTCGGGATCATCGAACAGAGTGTTTACGGCGTGGTGGTGTTCATGTCGGTGGCGACGACGGTGGTTGCGCCGCCGCTGATCAACCTCGCATTCCGCGGGCTGGCGCCGGCGGGTGAGGCGGAAGATTTCCGTCTGGGGTAAGCCCCGCGAGCTCCGCGCTATTTGGATTTCGGGGCCTTGCAGCCGGGGCTGTAATGAGCCCGTCGCGGACCACTGACGGATGTAGACATCGGGCGGCGCGCCGCCCGCCGGCCGCTGGAATTGCCAGTTGATCTGGGCACCGCACCACAATCGAAGCGGGCAGTGGGTCAGTTTGAGATCTTCTTCAGTGGCGGTCGCACCGGAGTCCGATGATTACCCTGATCGGGTTTGGGGCGGTCCCCTTCAGTCCCCTCGGCTAACGTTTCGATCCTTCGTCTCATCTCTTTGTTTAAAGCCGGACTGAAGCCTCTATCGTGATCCCCGCCGACACGACCGCCTTCGGGCTGCAAGCTACCGATCCATGGCTGATGATTGATACTGATATATTCTCTCCAACTCTTGCCCGATGTGGGCAGCATTAGGAATACATCCACAAGGCGGTGTCGCAGCGCCCACGCGATTGCCTGTTGGGCAGTTAATCCGGCCCACTCAGGATCATTTTCCACCTCACGGCTGAACCATGCTTCAAAGGCTCGATAAAAACCCTGATCAACCATGCGATAAGCGTATCATGCCTACCCGTTCAGCAAGATCACGACTTCGCTACAGTCGCCCGGCGCGCAGTCGAACAGGCCATAGGCGAGCTGGGGAACGTCGCGCCTCTAGGAAGTTTCAGACATGGTGGGCTTTGGATGCAGAACAATTCAAACTGAACCTCGAAGCGAATCCGATTGAATCCTATTAACCCCAGGTGAATCAAAATGACTGGCTGGTCATTTGCTATTCCCGGTGGATCATGAATCGTTCACAATTCTGGGTACTCGTATTTCTTGTCAACACATTAGGGTTGGCCGGCTGCGCTTCGAAAGCCGAGTCCAAGGCGCAACCGCCGCCGCCCACGGTAGAAGTGACTACGGTTGCCGCCGCCGATGCCGACATTTGCACGGAATATCCAGCCCAGACGTACGCGCGGAATATGGTGGAGGTGCGTGGCCGCGTGGAGGGGTATATCGAGAAGTGGCTGTTCCGGCCGGGGCAGGAAGTCACGGCCGGCCAACCGCTCTATGTTCTTGATTTACGGCCGTTTCAGGCTCAAGTTCAGCAGGCTCAGGGCACCTTGAAGCAGACCGAGGCGGATCTTACCTTCGCCCGGCGCCAGGTTTCTCTGCGACAGGCGCAGGCGAACCTGGCGGCGGCGGAAGCCAATCTGGTCAAAGCCCGGCAGGACCATGATCGCCTGAAACCGCTGGTAGAACAGGACGCCGCAGCCAGGCAGGACCTCGATGCGGCGACTGCTTCCCTCCGCGCCGCCGAGGCTTCCGTCCGCGCCAATCAGGCTAACGTCGAGCAGGCTCGGCTCTCCACCGAGACGCAGGTGCAGTCGACCGAAGGCAAGATGAGCGCCCAACGGGGGGTGCTCCGGACCGCCGAGCTCAATCTCCAGTACGGGACCATCGTCGCTCCCATCAGCGGACTCATCGGCGACACTCTGGCGCCGGTAGGCGGTCTGGTAACGCCGAATTCGGCTCAACCGCTGACGACCATCATGCCGCTCGATCCCATTTGGGTCCGGTTCAAGGTGAGCGAAGCGCAGTATCTTGCGCTCAAAGGGACTCGGGATCATGTGGCGCCGGCGCTCGAGCTGATTCTCGCCGACAACTCGCGCTTCCCGCATCCGGGCAAGATTACCAACACGCTGAACCAGGTAGACTCGCGCACCGGCACGCTCGAGGTACAGGCGGAATTCCCTAACCCGCGGCATCAACTGCTGCCGGGGCAATTCGCGCGAGTGCGCTACGTCGCCCAGCATCGCTCCGGGGTGGTCCTCATTCCACAGCGCGCCGTACAGCAGAATCAGAGCCTGCAGACGGTGTTTACGGTGGGTCAAGACGGCAGGGTGGAAGCCCGCGCGGTAAAAACGGGACCGCGGGTGGGTGACGCCTGGCTGATCGAGCACGGGCTCAAGCCCGGCGACCGTGTGATTGTGGAAGGTCTGCTGGCGGCGCGTCCCGGGGAAGTGGTGAAGACTACCCCCTATCAAGCGAAAGCAGCCTCTTCCGGTCAGACCAAGGCGGATTGATCTCATGGCTCGCTTTTTTATCGACCGGCCGGTTTTCGCGATCGTCATCGCTATCGTGGTGGTCATCCTCGGGGCGGTGGCGATCCCGAACCTGCCGATTTCGGCCTACCCGCAGGTAGTGCCGCCGCAGGTGCAGGTGACCGCGAACTACCTCGGCGGCAATGCGCAGGATTTGGAAAAGACCGTCGCTCAGCCCATCGAGGAACAGCTCGTCGGGCTGGACGGCATGTTGTACTACCAATCCACCGCCGCCAATAACGGCCAGCTCACCATCAACATCACTTTCAAGCTGGGCACGAATCCCGACATCGCCACCGTGCAGACCCAGAATCGCGTGAACGTTGCGCTGCCGCGGCTTCCACCCGAAGTGCAACGCCAGGGAGTCACCGTAAAGAAGGTGTCCACCGCGTTCCTGATCGCCGTCGGACTGGTGGCCAGCGATGACCGCTACGATTCGCTGTTCCTCACCAATTACGCCCAGATCAACCTGGTGAATCAGCTCGGCAGCCTGGAGGGCGTTGGCGAGTCCCGGCTGACTTCGCCGCAGATCTACTCCATGCGCGTGTGGGTGAATCCGGACAAGATGACCGAGTTCGGCGTCACCGCCACGGACGTGAACAATGCGATTCAGGCGCAGAACCGGCAGAATCCCGCCGGGGCCATCGGACAGGCGCCCGCGCCCCGCGGTACGGACTTCCAATACTCGGTCACCGCGCCCGGCCGTCTCACGGAGGCTTCCCAATTCGAGGACGTGGTGATCCGGGCTCGTCCGGACGCGTCCCTGCTGCGCATTCGGGACGTCGGCCATGCCGAGCTGGGGTCGCAGACCTACAGCGGCTTCAGCCGTCTCAACGGCCGCCCCTCCGCCAACGTGATCATTTTTCTTTCCCCCGGCGCGAATGCGGTCGAGACGGCCGATTCGGTGATCCGCTACATGGAACAGGTGAAGAAGTCCTTTCCGCCGGGAATCAACTACCTGATCCCGTACAACTCCACCATGTTCGTGAGGGCCGCCATCAAAGACGTGCTGATTACGCTGATGGAAGCCGTGGGGCTGGTCATTCTGGTGGTGTTCCTCTTTTTGCAGAACTGGCGAGCCACGCTGATTCCGCTGCTGACCGTACCGGTCGCCGTGGTCGGCACGTTCGCGCTTTTCCCGCTGCTGGGCTTTTCGATCAACATCACCAGCATGTTCGGGCTGGTGCTCGCTATCGGCATCGTGGTGGACGACGCCATCGTGGTGGTGGAAGCCGTGCAACGCCACATCGACGAGGGGATGCGTCCGCGCGAAGCGACGGCCCGCGCCATGTCGGAAGTCTCGGGTCCGGTGGTGGCCATTGCGTTCATTCTGGCGGCGGTGTTTATCCCGGTCGCGTTCGTCGGGGGCATCAGCGGCGAAATCTACAAGCAGTTCGCCATCACGGTGGCGGTGTCGGTGCTGCTGTCGGCGTTCAACGCGCTTTCGCTGAGTCCCGCGCTGGCGGCGTTATTGCTGCGCCCGCACGGGAAGTCGGCGAGCTGGCTTTCGCGGCCATTCGAATGGTTCAACAAGGCGTTCGAGTGGACCACGAACCGTTACCTCTCGGCCGTAGTTTTCCTCATCCGGCGCGCGGCCATCGCGGTGGTGGCGCTGCTCGCCATTACACTCGTCTCCGGCGGGATTTTCAAACGCCTGCCCACGGGCTTCCTGCCGAACGAGGATCAGGGCGCATTTTTCGCCTCCGTCCGTCTGCCGGACGGCGCTTCGACGGAGCGGACAGACCTGGCCTGCCGGAAAATCGAGCAGATCGTCAGCAGGATTCCGGGAGTGGACACGTACTTCGTCCTGGGCGGTCTCGATATCGCCACCAGCACCTCGAACTCCAACGTCGCGACGATCATTGCGACGCTCAAGCCGTGGGACGAGCGCACTACTGAGGAGACGCAGTTCGCCGCCATTCTGGGCAATGCGCAGCGCGGGTTCGCCGCCGTGCCGGAAGCGTTCGTATTCGCTTTCGGGCTTCCTCCGATCCTGGGCCTGAGCCCGACCGGAGGCTTCCAGTTCATGCTCGAAGATCGCGCCGGAGGCGACATCGCCGGGCTCGACCGCGCCGCTGAAAACCTTGTGGCCGCCGCGCGCCGGCGTCCCGAGCTGGCGAACGTGATCAGCACTTTCCGCGCGTCCGTGCCGGCGTACACGGTGGACATGGACACCGACAAGCTCCAGACGCTGGGCATCGGCGTCACCGACGCCTACAATACGCTCCAGACCTTCCTCGGCGGTCTGTACGTCAACGACTTCAACCAGTTCGGTCACACCTGGCAGGTGCTGGTTCAGGCGGAGCCGGATTTCCGGCGGCAGCCGTCCGACATCGGCCGCTTCTACGTGCGTAATTCGGAAGGCGACATGGTCCCGATGTCCACGCTGGCCACCATCCAGCCCACCGGCGGTCCGGACGTCATTTACCGCTATAACCGGTTCCGCGCCATCCAGATTCTGGGCGGTCCAGCGCCGGGTTATTCCACCGGCCAGGCGAACGGCGCCATGGAGCAGGCGGCCGCTTCCCTGCCGCCGGGATTCGGCTTCGAGTGGACCGGATCCACTTACCAGGAAAAGCAGGCGCAGGGCAACGAACTGGCCATCTTCGGATTCGCCGCCGTGCTGGTGTTCCTGTTCCTGGCGGCGCTGTACGAGAGCTGGTCGATTCCCTTCGCCGTCCTGTTTGCTCTCCCCCTGGGAATTTTCGGCGCGCTGAGCGCGGTGCTGCTGCGCGCTTACGCCTACGACATCTACACGCAGATCGGGATCGTGACCCTGATCGGGCTGGCCGCCAAGAACGCCATCCTGATTGTCGAGTTCGCCAAGGACAGCCACGAGCAGGGCAAAAGCGTGCGGGATGCCGCGATCGAAGCCGCGCACCTGCGGCTGCGGCCGATTCTAATGACGTCATTTGCATTCATTCTCGGCGTGCTGCCGCTGACGGTGGCCACCGGCGCCAGTTCGGCCGCCCGCCGGTCCTTGGGAACGGCCGTGTTCGGCGGGATGTTGACGGCCACGCTGCTGGCCATCTTCATCGTGCCGGTGCTCTACGTGCTGATCGAAAGCTTCGTCGAGCGGCGAAAGCGCGGGACAGGAACGGAACCGGTTCCGGAGGCTGCGCGATGAAACGCCTTCTGGCGGCGCTGCCGCTGATCCTGCTGGGCGGCTGCGCGGTGGGTCCGAACTACCACCGTCCCAAGGTTTCGACGCCGGCCGAGTTCCGCAACGCTTCGCCGGCGTCCGGCGATCCGGCGGCGTCCATCGCCGATACCAAGTGGCAGAGCCTGTTCCCGGACGAGTCCCTGAACCGGATGGTGGCCCAGGCGCTCGAGCACAATTTCGATCTGCGGATCGCCGCCGAGCGCGTGCAGGAAGCCCGCGCGCAGCTCGGCGTGACCCGCGCCGATCAGTATCCTTTCCTGGACGCGCAGGCCGGCTTCACCGGCGCGCGGAGCTCCTCGGTGGGGGCCAGTCCGTTTATTCCCGCCGGAGCCAAGCTGTCGGCGGCTTACACTACACTCGGCGCCGCGCTTTCCTGGGAGCTCGACCTGTGGGGACGGCTGCGCCGCCTGACCGAAGCGGCGCGCGCCGAATACCTGGGCAGCGAAGAGGGCCGCCGCGCGGTGCAGGTGTCGCTGGTCTCCGATGTGATCGAATCGTACTTTCAGCTCCTGGAGCAGGATTCGGAGCTCGAAATCAGCCGCCGGACGGAAGAGACCGCGAAGGCCAGCTTGAAGATCGTGGAACTGCGACACCAGCGCGGGGCCGCTTCCGCGCTCGACGTCCGCCAGGCCGATCAACTGCTTTACATCGCCACCGCCCGAATCGCCGCCGCCCAGCGCGCCATTGCCCAGACAGAGAACCTGCTCAGCCTGTTACAGGGCGCGGACCCGGCCGGGCAATCCCGTGGACGCAAACTGGAAGAGATTCCCGTACCTGAGCAGGTGGCGCCCGGACTACCCTCCTCGCTTTTGGAGCGCCGTCCGGATATACGCCAGGCGGAACAGAGCCTGATCGCCGCCAACGCGCGGATCGGCGCCGCCCGCGCGCTCTACTTTCCGCAAATCGGGCTGACGGCCTTCGCCGGCGGGCAGAGCCGTTACCTGACGGACCTGGCGACGGCTCCGGCGCGGGTCTACAGCGTGGCGCCGCAGGCGTTGCAGGCGGTCTTCCACGCCGGCCAGATCCGGAACCAGGTCCGTCTGACGGAAGCTCAGCAGCGCGAGATGCTCATCGGCTATCAGCGCGCGATTTACACCGCGCTGCGCGAAGTGGCCGACGCGCTCATCGGCTTCGATCGCCTGCGCGAGCAGCGAAAGCAGCAGGAACAGCTGGTCAACACGCTTCAGGATACGGTGCGGCTGTCGGACTTGCGCTACCGGGGCGGCTTGGACAGCTATCTGCAAGTGCTGGACGCGCAGCGCAATCTGTTCACGGGCCAGTTGGCCCTGGCGCAGCTGCGGCTTCAGGAGCGGGTCGCCGTGGTTCAGATTTATCGCGCGCTGGGGGGCGGCTGGAGCTGATGAAACGCGGCCTGTCTACGAATGTGACTTGCGCCGCTGCAGGAGCGTCCAAAGGGCCGCGCCGATAATGCCGGCTGCCACCGCGGCCGGAGGAGCCCCGGAGGCGAGCAGCAGATAGCCTGCCAGAGCCGCTGAGCCGGCAAAGAACGTCCACTTCATTTCATCACCACCAGAATCGACAGCACGACGGACATCGCCAACAGGAATAGAGCAGGCGGCCGAAGAGACTTGGTCCACTCCGGCTTCTGCGTGCCTTCCCGCTTCAGCCGGCGGATCTCGAGCAGCTGCTTGTGAGCCAGGGACTGTTCCCAGGCGGTCCCGGCCAAGTCCAGTGCCTTGAGCGTCTCTTCCTCGGCGCGGTGCAGAGCCCGGATCCGGTAATGCAGCTCCGCGTATTTGAACTGTGCGAAGAAGTGGCTGCCGTTGAGCTGCACGGCGGCTTCCAGCGCGTCCATGGACTTGTAGACGTCGTAATTGACGGCGTGCGCCATCCCCAGGCAGGTGCGGAGATCGGCCGAATACGGATTCTCTTCGCAGAGCCGCTCCAGTGTCCGTATGTATTCGGCCAGGTCCGTGGGCGAGACCGTTTGAGGGTCTCGCCAGGGAACAGGGGGCAGCCGCCCCGGCTCGAGGCCGGGTTGAAGGGAGGCGGTTCTGACCTGAAGTTCAGCCGACATGCTACGCTCCCGCGGATCGCGCCTTCAACTCGAACTCCGGATAGCCGAGCTGACCCATTTCGGGGATATCCAGTCCTTCGAGCTCCGCTTTCGCCGAAACCCGCTGGCCGATCACGGCCTCGATGCCCAGGTTGACGACGAACACCAGACTGAACACGAAGCCGACCAGTGTCGCCACACCTATCAACTGCGCGACCAGCTGACTGGCGTCTCCGTAAAACAACCCGGTGACGTTTCCGGCTACGCCGTTCCAGGATCCGCCGTAGTTGCTCTTGCCGTCGGCGAAAAGGCCCACGGCAATGACGCCCCACAGTCCGTTCGCGCCGTGAACCGAGATGGCGCCGACCGGGTCGTCAACTTTCAGCACGCGATCCACGAATTCGACCGACAGGCAAACCAGTATCCCGCCGATCAGGCCGATGATGACGGCGGCGACGGGGTTGACGAAGCCGCACGGCGCGGTGATCGCGACCAGGCCCGCCAGCAGGCCGTTGCCCGACATGGAGGCATCCGGCTTGCCGTAGCGGATCCACATGTAGAACATGGCGCTGAATCCGCCGGCCATGCCGGCCAGCATCGTGTTGACAGCCACCGAGCCGATGCGAAGGTTGCCGTTTCCGGAAGCTCCGAGCGTGGAGCCCGGATTGAAACCGAACCAGCCGAAGGCGAGGATGAAGCAGCCGGTGAGAACGATCACGATGTCGTGGCCGATGATAGCGTTCGGCTTACCCTGCCGCGTGTACTTGCCGATGCGCGGGCCCACGATGATCGCCAGCGCCAGGGCGCTCACGCCGCCCACCGAGTGGACCACTCCCGATCCGGCGAAATCGGCGTAGCCTTTCCCGAGTCCGAAATTATTTCCCAGGTTCGCCAGCCAGCCGCCGCCCCAGGCCCAGTTGGCGAACAGCGGGTAGATGAACGCTCCCAGCATGAAGGAGGATACGATGAATGCGGCGAACTTCCAGCGTTCGGCCGCCGAGCCGGTGACGATGGTGAGGGCAGTGTCCATGAACACCATCTGGAACAGGAACACCACCATCACGCCCACGTCGTAGGTTCCGTTATGCGTCAGGAAGAAGCCGTTCTGTCCGAACAGCCCGAACGGTTTGTCGAAAAGTTTGACGGCGTACTCGGCGCTCAACGGAGGCACGCCGCCCAGGTTGGCAACGCCTCCCACGCCGCCCATCTGGATGGTGAAACCGATCAGCCAGTAGGCGAACAGGCCCGTGCCGTACACCATGAAGTTCATCATCATGGTGTGATTCGCGTTCTTTGCGCGGCATAAGCCCGTCTCGACAATCGCAAACCCGGCTTGCATGAACATCACCAGGAAGCCGCAGATCAGCGTCCAGGTGAAGTTGATGGCAATCTTGTTCTGGCCGACCTGGTTGACGACATCGGCGATCGTCAGGCCTTTCGCCTTGGGGGTTTTATCGGTAATGGGGTCAGCCACGGCAACGTCCGCCACGGTGCCGGTGAGGGCGCCGTCCGGGTCGCCCTTGGCGCGGACTTCGGCTTTCGGAGCTTCGACGGCTTTCAGATCCGCGTCGGTGATCGGATTGGGAGACGGCGCCGCCGCGGGCGCTGCCGCGGGAGGCGTCTGCGCGCTCCCGAAAGAGGCCAACAACAGCAGGGTCGTTGTCAGTAACGTGAGTCTCTTCATGATTTCTACTTCCTCCAGATCGCATTCCTGTTGTATGCGGTGTTGATCATGCCGAAAATGCCGAAGAAGCTCACCGCGATGCCAACCAGCGCCATGATCATCCGCATGTTGACGCTGGACGTCATGCCCAGGCCCATCAGGGCGATCACGAAGCCCAACAATGTCACTACCAGTCCGATTCCAGCCATTTCGCTATTCTCCTTTTCTCACTCTTCCCGGTGTTCCCAGGGCTTACACTTCATGAACAGGGCGCCTGCGCCGGCCAGCAGCGCCACGCCCGCCACGATGTACGTGAAACTGCCGCCGGACGCGAGGCCGGCAGCCACCAGAACGAACGCGAGAAAAAACAGAACGACAGCTCGAGCCTGTGTGGGATTGGCTCCCATAACTGCACCTCCAAATCAGAAATTTGTTCGAATTTTCACTCCCGCGCCGGGCTTAGCGCGGGTTGACTGACGACGGAGTCAGGCGAGAGCAACTCTCGTGAATAGTTTTGAGGATACTGCGCCCGGGAACGGGAGACAAGACGAAATTTTTTATGGGTCCAATCACCTATTCCCCATCCGCCAGGGGACTGCGAACCACGCCGGTGGAGGGTCCCTTGTTCAGGTCGTCGGCCATGATCACGGCCTCGGCCAGGTCCTTCATGGGCCGCCGCAGCCTCCGGCTCTCGTTGCGCAGCCGGAGGTAAGCTTCTTCCTCGGTGAGGTTGTGTTTGTATTGCAGAATGCCCTTGGCGCGCTCGACCAGCTTGCGGGTTTCGAGCGTACGCTTCATCTCCAGGGTTTCGGACATCAGCCGCGCGTTCTCGATAGCGGTAGCCGCCTGGCCGGCCACCACCTTGACGAAATCCACTTCCTCGTCGGTGAACATGCGCTGCTCTCTGGTGTAGATATTGATGGCCCCGAGCACTTTGTCGCGCGCGAACAGCGGAACCGATAACAGCGAGCACAATCCCGCCTTCCGCGCCAGCTCCGGATAGCGATACTGTTTCTCCGCCAGGACATTCAGAATGACGATGGGCCGGCCTTCGTGCACGACGCGCCCGATCAGGGAATCCTCGATCTTGAGCGGCATTTTGTGCAGATAATCCGGCGAGGAGCAGCGGGCGGCGCTGATGACCAGTTCCCGCCGCTCTTCATCGACCAGCATGATGGAGCAGGCGGGCGAATCCAGCGACTCGGCCACCATCTCCGAAATGGCCTGCAGAATCCGGTCGAGGTAGCTTTCCGCCGAGATCGCCTGAGCCACAGCGGCCAGCGTTTCCATGCGCTTGACGGCGTTCTCGGAGTGCTTGGCCAGCCGGGACTTGGCGATCGCGCCGCCCATCTGCTCTCCCACGAACGTCAGCAGCGCCACTTCGTCCGGCGTGTGGGCGTGCTTTTCCCGATGGTGCACGTTGATCACGCCGATCAGCTCGCCACCGGTGACCAGGGGTACGGACAGGAACGCTTCATAAGTATCCTCGGGCAGAGCCTGAAAGGATTTGAAGCGGGAATCGGCCGACGCGTTGGACGGCAATGCCACCACCGACTTGTGCAGCGCCACCCATCCGGTGACACCCTCACCCATTTTCAGGCGGATGTTGCCGATCTCCGAGTCGTGCGGCAGTTGCGAAGCGCTGAGTACGATCTCTCCAGTGCTGTGATCCGCAAGGTAAACCAGACAGGCGTCGCACGCCGTCACCTGAAGAGTCAGTTCCACCAGCTCCTGCAGCATCTTGTCCAGCGACAAGTCCGAGCTGACGATATTACTGATCCGATGTAAGATCGCCACCTGCGACCCATTCGGTTGCATCATGTCCTCCACGAGCGCCAATCGGGTACTCAAAGTTTTCTCCTGTGGACTTCGCTTTGAACGAACTTGATGCGGACGTGGCACGTAAGCGTCCCTTCTCTTTGAGGGGTTGAGTGCTTCCTGAATTTCAGTCTACGGTCGGCTCCGGCGGCAAGTCCAATCCAAATTTTCTATAGGACACATTCGCGCCGTCGGGCGGGCCGCGCCAAATGGAGGGGAGGCGGATGGCGCAGCAGCGGGTATCCTATCGGATAGCAGGGGTTTGCAGAAGCCGGTCCATGGTTTCGAACAGGGCGGCCGCCTGAATGGGCTTGGAGAGATAATCGTCCATGCCCGCTTCGAGGCAGCGCTCGCGGTCGCCCTTCATGGCATGCGCCGTCAAAGCAATGATGGGCAGATGCCCGCCCGCGGGCGCTTCCAGCTCGCGGATGATCCGGGTGACCTCGAATCCACCCATTTCCGGCATCTGGACATCCATCAACACCAGGTCGAAGGGTTGCCGCTGGTAGGCGTCCAGGGCCTGCAGGCCGTCGGAAGCCAGAGTGACCGCATATCCTTTTTTCTTCAGGATGTGCGTCATCAGCTTTTGGTTCACCAGGTTGTCCTCGGCGAGCAGGACGCGAACCGCTGGACTGGCCGCGTGGTGATCGGGACCGGATCCGATCGCCGGCGCCAGGGACGACAGGTCCGGCTGGGCTGTCGCTCCCAAAGTCTTGAGGATTGCCTGCTGGAGCTCGACCTGATTGATCGGCTTCACGAGATAGCTTGCAATGCCCAGTTCACGGCACCGCCTGGCGTCCTCATGCAGATCGCTCGAGCTGAGCATCATCACGGCGCTGGCGGTCAGGTCCGGGTCCTCCTTGATCTTTCGAGCGAGCGCGAAACCGTCGACGCCGGGCATCTGAGCATCCAGCAGGATCAAGGGGAACCTGCCTCCCTGGTCCCTGCGGACGTGTAAGGCTTCGAAAGCGGCGGCGGCGTCCTCCGCCAGGACCGGTAGCATGCCCCACCGGCTGAGCGTCTCTTTGAGGATCTTCCGGTTGGTTCCGTTGTCATCAACCACCAGAACGGAAATCCCCCGGAGCGGGGCGTCCTTCGGGCGGCCGGCCGGCTCGGGCGTAGCCTCCTGCCGGCTGATGCCGAACGAGGCGGTGAAGTGAAACACGCTCCCCTGGCCGGGTTCGCTCTCCACCCAGATCCGTCCCCCCATCATGGAAACCAGCTGGGTGGAGATGGCCAGGCCCAGGCCGGTGCCGCCGTAGCGGCGCGTGGATGAGCCGTCCGCCTGCATGAATGCCTCGAAAATGTGCTCCTGCTTGTCCCGGCTGATACCGATTCCGGTGTCGGCCACCTGAAAATGCAGCACGATCGAGTTACGTTGCCGGGACTCCACGTCGATCGAAACCAGGACTTCTCCTTTGTGCGTGAACTTGATCGCATTCCCCACCAGGTTGACCAGGATCTGGCGGAGACGGTCCGGATCGGCCACCAGCGCGGGCGGAATGTCCGGCGCAAAGCGGCAGAGAAGCTCGATGCGTTTCTGGTGCGCCCGCAGCGCGAGTGTCTTTACGGTCTCGCCCACGCAGGCCTGAAGATCGAAATCGATCGGGTCCAGAGCCAGCTTGCCGGCCTCGATCTTGGAGAAGTCGAGAATGTCGTTGATCACCCGGAGCAGGAACTCGGCCGAGTTCTGAGCCGTTTCGAGGTAGTCGCGCTGCTCGGGCGTCAGGTCCGTATCGAGAGCCAGCTGGGTCATGCCGATCATGCCGTTCATGGGCGTCCGGATCTCGTGGCTCATGTTGGCCAGGAATTCGCTTTTCAGCCGGCCGCTCTCCTCGGCCTTATCCCTGGCCGCGGTCAACTCGCCGTTCATGGCGACCAGCTCCGCGGTCCGGATGGACACCTGCTCCTCGAGATGCTCGCCGTGGCGGGCCAGCTCGGCGTCCCGCTCCTGGATCTGCTCCAGCATTTCGTTGAAGGCGTCCGTCAGCAGGCCCAGCTCATCTTCGTTGATCTTGTGGGCGCGGACGGAGAAATTGTGGCCGAACGACACCAGCCTGGCGGTCTGCGAGAGATGCTCGATCGGTTCGGAAACGACCCGCTGCAGCCGCGAGGACAGGAGAAAGGCCAGCAGGCAGGCGGCCAGAGTCACAAAGAACATGATCGCCCCGGAACGGCGGAGGCGCGAATGGACCTTCTCCAGGTCCGAACGGAGGTAAATGGAGCCGACGACCTCGCCGTCGAGGCGGATGCGCTCGGACAGAGCCAGGGCGTCGGATTCGAAATAGCGGCCCGGCGGCGGGGGCGAGGCGGGTAGCGTCGTGGCATGGCCGGCGCGCGTATAAGACGCGAATATTCTTCCGGAGCGATCGTAGACGGAGGCTTCGAGGATATGACTTTCGGCCCTGAAAGCACGCAGTGTTTCCTGGGCCGAGGGACGGTCCTCGAACGTCAGCGGCGCGGTGCACTTGGCCGCCGTCATCTCGGCGAGGGTGTCCAGCTCGGCGGCG
>DATJFH010000335.1:0-19294 GCA_035495815.1 Bryobacteraceae bacterium | reverse complement strand
GGGCGATGCCGCCAGCCTGGCGTCCGCTCTCGAGCGCTTTCACCTGCTCTGGTTCGACGAGCCTTGCCGGACTTCCAATCTGTCCACGCTGCACAAGATCGCCGCCGAGACGGTCACGCCGCTCGGCTTCGGCCGCCGCGTCCATCAGGGCGGCGCCTTCCAGGATCTGCTGCGAGACCAGGCGATCGACGTCCTGCGGCCCAGTCTCGCGCTCAACGGGCTGTCGCAACTGCGCCGCATGGCCGCCCTGGCGGAGACTTACTATACGGCCATCGCTCCGCATCACGAAGGCGGTCCGATCGCCACCGCGGCCGCGCTGCACCTGGCGGCCAGTTTGCCGAATTTCTTCATCCAGCAGGTTCCTCTCACCGAGGCGGACGAAGACAGGGTTCTGCGGGAGAGTCTCGGCGGCGCAACCCTCGAAAAGGCCCGCGATGGATATCTTGCCCTGCCCACCGGTCCGGGCCTGGGAGTCGCTCCCGAGCGCGGAACGCTGGAGAAGTATCGGGAGCGTGAGGCATGAAGCGCCGTCGATTCTTCAGCGGCGCGGCCGGGGCGCTGCTGGCGGGCCGGTCCATGGGGTCGCCGCCGCGCCAACCGCTGTCCGGGCCTTGCGGATGCGCGCTGGCTCCGCCGCAGAATCCGCTGGGCGCGGACGCTTTTCGCGGCGTCGGCTCCAAAATCAAGATCACCAACATGAAGGTGTTCGGCGTCTCGCTCACCCCGGACTCGGATCGTCCGTTCGTCTTCGTGAAACTCGAGACCGATGCCGGCGTAACCGGATGGGGCGAGGGCACGCTCGAAGGCAAGGCCGCGGCCGTGATGGCCTGCGTCAACGATTTCCGCGACTTCGTGATCGGCGCCGATCCCATGCAGGTAGAGCATCACTGGCAGTCGATGTACGTACAGAGTTTTTATCGCAGCGGCCCGGTCATGGGCTCGGCGATTTCCGGGATCGATCAGGCCATGTGGGATATCCGGGGCAAAGTGCTCGGGCTGCCGGTCTATCAACTACTCGGGGGCCCGTTCGATCCGAAGGGCGTGCGCGGTTATTACCATGCGAACGGACAGAATCGGGAACAGCTGCAGCAGTTGCGCGGTACGGCGATCCAGATGGGCGTCTCCTGCTTCAAAACGGGCATTCCCGGGTACTACGAATGGATCGAAACCAGCCGCAGCATCGACCGCGCGGTGAAAGGCATGCAGATGGTGCGGGAGGCGCTTGGACCGGATATCGACGTGGCCGTCGATTTCCACGCCAAGACGAGTCCCAGCGTCGCTTCCATCATCGTGAAGGAAGTGGAGCCGCTGAACCTGTTATTCGTGGAAGAGCCGTGCCCACCGGAGAACGTAAAGGCGATGGCCCGGATTGCCCGGCGCTCGACGACCCCGATTGCCACCGGCGAGCGGCTGATCGCTTCCTACGGATGCCGGGAGCTGATCGAAATGGGGGTGGTCGATATTCTCCAGACCGACATCAATCACGTGGGTGGAATCACGGCGCTGTGGAAAGTGGGGGCTTGCGCCGAAGCCTCGGGCATCTCGATGGCGCCGCACGCCTGCGAAGGGCCCATCGGCGGGCTGGCGACGGTCCACGTGGATGCAGCCATGCCGAACTTCCTGGTGCAGGAGATTTGCAGCGGCGTGACACCGGGGGACAAGGAGAAGGTCTGGGAGGAGTGGCTCGGGTTTCCAGCCATGCGGATGGTGAACGGCCGCTTCCCGCTGGCGACGAAACCGGGGCTGGGATTCGAGTTGTCGGAAGAGTCGCTGAAAAAGTATCCATTTGGAGGAACCAGGCCCATGGCGCGAGTCTTTCACGGCGACGGATCGGTGGCAGAGTGGTGAAGTGGGCGCTGATTCTGGGGTCGAGCAGCGGCTTCGGCGAGGCGGTGGCGATCGAACTGGCCGGCGCGGGCTACAACATCTACGGCGTGCATCTCGACCGCCGGGAGACCATGGGGCACGTGGCCGAAGTCCAGCAAAAGATCCGCGACGCCGGCCGCGACGCGGTCTTCTTCAATATGAACGCGGCGGACGACGAGAAGCGCCGCGAGGTGATCGGCCGCATTCGGGACGATTCGAGCGAAGTCGGAGTGCTGCTGCATTCGCTGGCATTCGGCGCACTGCGTCCTCTGGTCGGGAGCGGCGAAGTGGCGAGCAAACGGCAGATCGAGATGACGGCCGACATCATGGGCCACAGCCTGGTCTACTGGACGCAGGACCTGGTGTCGAGCGGCCTGATGAAGTCCGGCGGCCGTATTTACGCCATGACGAGCGAAGGGGGCGGCAAGGCCGTCCCGGAGTATGGCCCCGTCAGCGCTGCCAAAGCCATTCTCGAAGCGCACATTCGTCAACTGGCTCTCGAGCTTGCGCCGTTCGGAATTACGGCGAACGCCATCATGGCCGGCGTGACCGACACGCCCGCGCTGCGCAAAATTCCGGGGAATGAGCGGTTGATGGCGTACGCCAAGGCCCGCAATCCGCACCATCGCCTGACAACGCCGGCCGATGTAGCGCGCTGTATCGCCGTGCTGTGCAGCGAGAAGACGTACTGGATGACGGGCAACACACTGCGGGTGGACGGCGGGGAGGGATCGGTGGCATGAGCTTGCCGGGTTTGGGACAACTCGAGGCGACGCCGGAGATATTGCGGCTGCTGATGGAAGGCGTCTCGGAAGAGGAGACGCGCTGGAAGGCGGGGCCGGACCGATTTTCGATCGCAGAGACGCTGGAGCATCTTTCCCACGCCGAAGGCCACAACTTCAGGACGCGCCTGGAGCGGATGGTGAAGGAAGACGATCCTGAGCTCGAGCTGTACGACCAGGATGCGCACTTTGCCTCCGGCCAGTATTCCGGCCGAGAGGCGGAGGATTCATTCGATCACTTCGAAGAGCAGCGCGAGCAGAATCTGGAGTACCTGCGCGGGCTGCCCGGCGCCGCTGCCGCGCGAACCGGCAAGCACCCCGAGCTGGGATCGATCACGATCGGGCAAATGCTGAACTACTGGGCATTTCACGATCTGGGCCACATCCGACAGATCGCCGAGATCGTGCGGGCGCAACGCTACCATCCCCATCTCGGGCCGTTCCAGCGTTACGCCAGAGTCAATCCGTAGATTGAGCGGAATCACGGAAGGGCCGGCCGGTAGCGAACTGTAGTTGCAGAGTTGCTGGTGCCGGGAAAGATCAAGGGACTTTTTCTAAATAGCCGCGGCGGCGGTAACCTGAAAGTGTGGCCTTGCGAGCCGCATAAAGGAGACTGACGAATGACCGCTCCCCTCAGAGACCTCAGCACGATGGCCCTCATCGGAGATGGCGTGGCAGGCTTGATCAGCCCGCGGCAACACTGTCTCAACTGGCGGATTGGACCCAGACCTTACCGGAGACTCATCGACAAGTTCGTCAAGCACCCGAACCTGACGCGGGCGCTGGCGGCCATCGAGGCCGGACTGGGCGTGTGGCTGGTCCTGCGAGGTCCCACGCGGCGGCGCGGTTTTTGGCGCAGGTGAGAGTTACTTTTCGGCCGAGGCCGATCGTTCGATCTGATCGATAGCGTTCGAAAATTCGCCCGGCGTATGGATGATGAGCGTCTTCCCTTTGAGCCTGGATACGGCCAGGGCGATGCTGTCCGGCAGGGCGCCGGTCATAGTGCGGAAAAAAGGGCGCAGCTGGAGATAGAAGAATCGGGGATTGGTCCCCTGCGGTTTTTCGAGCGACTGGGGCGGGACTTTATCCACGAAGCGCGCCGGCGCGCCAAGGAAAACCACCTGGTCGGAGGGAGTGTCCGCGGCGACCTCCTGGTTCACCAGTTCGGCGAGCAGGTCCACATGGCCTTTCCGGTTGAGGAGGACCTTGTAGTCTACCGATCCCAGTTCCAGCTCGTTCAAGGATTGTGTTACCTGCTCGAGGGACTCTGGCGAGAACGTGTCTTTCCGGAAGATTTCCTTCTGCTGGTCGAGGTTGAACACGACGAGCCGCAGTGAACGGGCCGGGACCCTGTCGAGCAGCGAGGAGAGAGTCCCCATCAGCAGCATCTTGTCGCTGGCGCGCAGGGTGGTTCGGCGGAAGGAGAGTGGCGCGGCGTGCATCAGAACCGTGAGCCGGACGCGGCGAACACCGTCGTCCCGGCGCTTGTTTCCGGGCAGGCCGCGGAGGGAGTAATCGGCTACGGCGCCGGGCGGAATGGCCACTTTCACCTTGCGCTCGCTGAAATGAAGAGCGGCCGTGACGCGCCACTTCTTCCGGCAGACGCGCATCTTCTCGTCGAGAAGGACCCACTCGACCGAGTACTTCCCGGGACCGAGCAGATAACCTCCCACCATCTCGAGATCGAGCTTGCTTTGCGGAGGGACTACCGGGAGCTTGACCGTGTTTACGAAATAAGCAGGCTTTCGCCCGCCATCCTCCGGCGTGATGCGCGTCAGCATGGCCAGCCTGTGTCCGCCGCCGGGGTACTGGCCGAGGGGAACGCGCGTGATGTAGCCGGAGCCAAAGCGAAAGCCGTAATCGAGCGCAGGCCGAACGGGACTGACCTCGCAGCGCACGGAGACTTCATTCGGCTGTGTCTCGAACGCTCTCAAGCCGGAGGGCAGCCTGGAGGGGTCCACGAGGACCTGCGCCGCCGCTGCGGCGTTCAGAATCACAATCAGCGGGGGCAGGCGCCGCAACGCGGACAGAATCAACGTGTTCTCCCGGGCCCCAGAAACCGCGCCAGCCACTCCATGGAGCGAACTACGGCCTCGGGCGTGGGAGAGTGGCCGCTCCGGTGGTTGATCAATCCCATCCGCAAGGGGTCTCCGCCCAAGGCATAGACTTCCCGCGCCGCCTCCAAAAAAGGCCAGCTCTTGTCTCCGTCGGCCGATTCTCCGGCGATGAGCAGAAACGGGCGCGGGGCGATGAGGCCTAGCAGTTCATGCTGGTCGCTGGACTTGGGAAGCCGGCGGAGGTTGGCGCCGAGGTACCAGAAGTCGCCGTAATTGGAGAAGCCCAGGCTGATGCCCGGCTCGGACGCCACCACGGCGGCGACGCGGCGGTCGAAGGCGGAGGCGTAGAGGGACATCTTTCCACCCAGCGAGTGTCCGATCATTCCGATGCGCGCCGGGTCGACGTCGGGCCGCGAGACGAGGTAGTCGATGAGGCGGCTCGCATCCCAGATCCATTTCCCCAGCGGGGTACAGCGGGGATGCCGCCGGGCCAGTCCGAGGACGACTTCGTCATAGCTCTCGCCGTCTCCTTCCGCGAACCAGCGAACGGCGGCGGCGAGGAAACCGTGCTGCGCGGCCAGGCGCGCGAAGGCGCGGGCGTTCCCGGCGGTGAACAGCCGGCCGCCGAGGTTGACGCCCGCGGGCGTATCGACGTCGTAGAAGGGTACGATCACGACCGGCAGCTTTCCGGCAGGCTTGCGGGCCGGCTCGACGATCAGGACACGGGACGGATAGGCGGGCTCGGATGAAAGCTCGATAAGCTGCCCATTCCAGGCCAGGTCGCGGACCTGCTCCTGGAGGCGGGCGGCGGGCGGTTTCGAAGGCAGATTCGGTGAGCCGAGTACGTCCATCCATTGCTTGCGGATTTCGTCCGCCCGGCCGCGCCACTGATCCTGCGTTGTAATTTCGCGGCCTTCGAGGCGCAGGAGGCTCTGCGGCGCGGGGCTTCGTCCAACGGGCTTCGGCTGGTAGGTTTTCAACCAGGCTTCATCGGGCGCCGGCGGCGGCGCAGCGGGCTCGAGCGCGCGCACCACGCGAAAGCCGGTGAACGGACTCCTGCGATCCGGCGGCTGAGAGGACCGGAATCCTTTATTCCAGCGGGCGGGGTTGGTCAGAAACGATCCGCCGCGAATCACCCGCGCCGAGCCGCGCAGCGGACCCCGCGGATCGCGCACGGCGTCGACCATATTTTCCGCGTTGAACCAGTCTTCGCACCATTCCCAGACGTTGCCGTGGAGATCATGGAGACCCAGCGGATTCGGCTGGTCAGAGGCGGCGGGCGCGGTTCCCGAGCGATCGAACGCGTCGAGGAGGTCGCGGACATCGGTGTGGCCGGTGGCCCGCATGCGGGACGGCTTGGCGTCCGCGGCGGCAAGCTTCCACTCGGCTTCAGTCGGCAGGCGGTAGCCGGCGCAGGACGGTAAGCGGCTGCCGGTGGCGGGATCGTAACAGGGTTGAAGGCGCTCGAGCGCGCTGCGGCGATTGCAGTAACGGATGGCGTCCCACCAGGAGACGTTCTCGACCGGGCGGTCGTCTCCGCGGTAGTGGGAAGGAGCGGCGCCGGTGACGCGCCGATACTCACGCTGGGTGACTTCGGTGCGTCCGATCAGGAATCGGCCGATCCGGACGGTGAGGGTGAGGTTGGAAGGAGCGTCCTGAAGGTCGAGGCTGCCTCCGGGCGCGGTGACGAATTCCGGATCGGAGGCCGCGGGCGAGGGGACGGCCAACAGCAGGGCGACAGCCAAGGCGAGGCATGCCGCCGGCGCCGGGACGATTGCGGTGGAGGCCGGGGCCGAAATGGAAAGGGCCTTCATTTCAAATCCATCATCCTCCAAATGGTTCTTGCGCCAAAACGGGGCCGCGACTTTCTTCCGTGATAGAGTGTCAGTGAGGAGCAGTTCATGTCGCAAACTACTCGACGCGATTTCCTGAAAGCGGGCCTCGGCGGCGTTGCATTATCCGGCATCGGCTCGACCGCGTTGGCGCAAAGCGGCAAGAGGTCCGCCACCGACTGGGTGACCCTCGGCAAGTCCAACGTCAAGGTGACGCGGCTCGCGTTCGGCACCGGCACGCACGGAGGACGGGTGCAGCGCGAACTTGGCCAGGAACAGTTCACGCGCCTCGTACGCCACGCCTACGACCGCGGGATCCGCTTCTTCGAGACCGCCGAAAGCTATCGCGGCATGCCGGAGATGCTCTCGACCGCGCTGAAAGGGATTCCGCGCGACAGTTACAAGCTGATGACCAAATACAGCACGCCGGCGTCTGGCGATCCGGCGCCGAAGATCGATGTGTTCCGGCGTCAGCTCAACACCGAGTACATCGACATTCTGCTGCTGCATTGCCTGCGTCCGCCGTCCTGGAAGACGGATTACAGCAGCCTCGAGGACGGATTCTCCGAAGCCAAGCACAAGAAGGTGATCCTCTCACACGGCGCGTCAGTCCACGGACTGCCGGCGCTGCGGACTTTCCCGGGGAATCAGTGGCTGGAAATCGCCATGATCCGGATGAATCACAACGGCACGCGCATGGACACGCCGGAACAGAAGGAAGTGGACATTCCCGGAAACGTGGACGAGGTGGTTGCGCACACGAAGAAAGTTCATGCCCAGGGAATGGGTGTGATCAGCATGAAGCTTTGCGGCGAGGGGCGGTTCACCACGGCTCAGGATCGGGACGCCGCCATGAAGTTCGCGATGAACCTGGGATGCGTGGACGCGGTCACGATCGGCTTCAAGAATACGGCCGAGATCGATGAGGCCATCGAGCGCATGAACCGCGTCATGAACGCATAGTCAACCGATCACCAGACGCGGCAGGCTTTCTCCCGAACCATGGGCTGTCCCACCTTGCAGGAGAAGGCAGCGCCGAACTGAGGCAGATTCGAGACGACGCCGTTGATCCGGTACTCCTCGGGCGAGTGCGGATTCGTAATGGCGTTCACGCGCTTGTTCTCCACGCGCTCGTCTCCGCAGGCCCATTGCGCCATCCCGATGAAGAAGCGCTGGTCCGGCGTGAACCCGTCGATCGGGGTGAGCGCCTGTCCCCGGGTCGCGTCCTTCCATGCCAGGTACGCCAGCAGCGTGCCGCCAAGATCGGCCACGTCCTCGCCCAGAGTCAGCTTGCCGTTGATTTTGATGTCGTCGACGATTACGTACTCGGAATATTGATCGGAAATGCACTTGGCGCGTCTTTCGAACTCGGCCGCATCCTCCTTGGTCCACCAGTCGTGGAGGTTGCCTTTGGCGTCGAACTGGCGGCCTTCGTCGTCGAAGCCGTGGGTCAGCTCGTGCCCGATGGTTGCGCCCGTATTGCCGTAATTCGGCGCGTCGTCCATTTTTGGGTCGAACAGGGGAGGCTGCAGGACGCCGGCCGGGAAATTGATGTCGTTCATCTGCGGATCGTAGTAGGCGTTCACCGTGGGCGGAGTCATCTGCCACTCGCCGCGGTCGACCGGCTTGCCGATCTTGGCGATCTGCCGCCTCGATTCGAACGCGATGGCGCGGCTGACGTTGCCTTCAAAATCGGCGCGATCGATCCGGACAGAGCTGTAGTCGCGCCACTTGTCCGGGTAGCCGATTTTGTTCACCATGCCGCGCAGCTTTTCGAGCGCCTGCTTCTTGGTGGCGTCGCCCATCCAGGTCAATTGCCGGAGATCGGTTTCCATGGCTTTGTCGATCTCCCGGGTCATGGCGAGCGTGCGCTGCCTGACGTCCGGACCGAATGTCTTTTCGACGAAGACTTTCCCCAGCGCGAAGCCCAGATCGCGATCGACGAACTGCACGCAGCGCTTCCATCGCGGCTGTTGCTCGGCGACGCCGCGCAGATACCTGCTGTAGAAGTCAAAATTGAGGGTCACGAAGTTCGAGGAGAGATACCGCGCCCGAACGCGCGCCACATGCCAGCGCAGGTACGTTTTCAAGTCCCTCAGGTTTCGCGTCCTGATCTCCGATTCCATCTGCTTGAAAAAGGCAGGCTCGGTGACGTTGACTTCGGTAACGGAGGAGAGACCGGCGGCGGCCAGGTAGTTGTCCCAGCGAAAAGACGGCGTCAGCGCGCCGAGCTGCTTACGCGTCATTTTGTGGAACAGCTTGTAAGGATCGCGCCGCTCGACCCGCGTGAGCGAAGCTTTCGCCAGCGCTGTTTCAATCTCCATGACGGCCTTCGCGCCCTCCTTCGCGGCGGCAGGCGTCTCCCCGAGCAACTCCAGCGTCTGCTGGATGTGCTGCACGAACTTCCGGCGGATCTCTTCGGACCTGGCGTCCGTTTTGGTGTAATAATCGCGGTCCGGGAGCCCCAGCCCGCCGGCGCTGGCGAAGGCGATGACGCGGTTGGCGTCGGAGAAATCCTGATTGGAGCCGAAACCGAACAAGACAGAGGTGCTGGCGGAGAGGTGCTCGGCGGCTACCAGACCGGCTAGGTCACGCTTCGACTTGAGCGCGGCGATCTTCTTCAGGATCGGCTCGAGCGGTTTCGGACCGGCCTTCTCGACGGCGGCTTCGTCCATGCAGGAAGCAAAATAGTCGCCGATCTGGCGCTGCGCGGGGCTGCGTCCGTCAGCGGGTTTGGCGGCTTCTTCGAGGATGCCCCATAGAAACCGCTGGTTGTCCTGATGCAGCTTGGAATAGACGTTCCAACGCGGCTGATCCGGGGGAATCGGATTGTTCCTGATCCATCCGCCGCACGCGTAGCGGTAGAAGTTCGTGCAGGGATCGACCGACCGGTCCATCGACGGGATGTCGAGGCTCGGCGTATAGGGCAGCGCCGTAATAGGGTGATCGGCGGTTTGGGCAAGGCACAGCCAGGTCAGCGAGAGCGCGCCGGCGAGGAGTCGAAATCCCATGTGTCCATCATACAGTCGAAAGAGTTACGCACCCTGTTCCGCTTCCTTAGAAGTCACGCAGTTCCGGGCAGCCGGGTATGGCGCTATTCGATAGAATGATCTTGTGGATCCTTCCAGGCGCTGCGTCCTGTACTTTGCGTTGTGTTCACTCGTGGCTGGTCCGGCGCCGGCTTCACCGGTCCTTACGGGCCAGGAAATACTGGACAAGAACTGCGGCTCCTGCCATGCGCAAGCGAGTCCCATGGGCGGGTTGGATCTGCGCACCCGGGAGAGCGCCTTACGCGGCGGACGCCGGGGGCCGGCAATCGTACCCGGGCAAGCGGCCAAGAGCCTGATTTTTCAGGCCGTGGAGGGGGCAGGCGAGCTGAAGATGCCTCCCGGGAAGAAGCTGCCGGCCGATTCGATCGCCGCGCTGCGGGAGTGGATCGACGCCGGAGCGCCCTGGCAGCAGCAGGCCGCGAAGGGCGAAACCAATCCGGACGACGTCTGGGCGTTTCAGCCGCTTCGCAAAACGAGCGGCCCCGCAAGCGTGGACGGGTTCATCAGCCGGAAGATCGGCGAAGCCGGCCTGCAGGCCGCGCCGCCCGCTGACCGGGCTACCCTGATTCGCCGCGCGACCTTCGACCTGACCGGACTACCGCCCACGCCGGAGGAAGTCGACGCCTTCGTGAACGACAAATCAGCGGACGCGTTCAAGAAAGTGGTCGAGCGTCTGCTGGCCTCGCCGCATTATGGAGAGCGCTGGGCGCGGCATTGGCTGGATGTGGTCCGCTATGCCGATTCGGACGGGTACGCGAACGATTTCGAGCGTCCCAACGCATGGCGCTACCGCGACTATGTGATCCGCAGTTTCAACCAGGACAAGCCGTACCGGCAGTTCATCCTGGAACAGATTGCCGGCGATGAGTGGAAACCCGGCGATCCGGAGAGCCTGATCGCTACCGGATTCCTGAGAATGGGACCTTGGGAGCAGACCGGGATGAGCGTCGCGGCGGTGACGCGGCAGCTTTTTCTGGACGACATCACGCACCATTCCGTAACGGCGTTCCTGGGTCTGACGATGGGCTGCGCGAAGTGCCACGACCACAAGTTCGATCCGCTGCCGACACGCGATTACTACCGGCTGCAGGCGGTTTTCTCGACCACGGAATTCAAGAAAGCGCCGCTCGAATTCCAGCCGTTCGAGAATCACGCCGGCTTCGACGAGGGACTGGCCCGCATTCAGGAGATGATTCGCCGGACCAAAGCCAAACTCGAAGCGCAAAACGAAAAGATCCGCCAGGCTCAACTGGCGAAACACAAGGTCAGGACAGAAGCGGAGCTGCCGAAAGGGGTTCTTGCCGAAGCTCTCAAAAAGAAGGAGGACCTGACTCCCGAGGACCTGGCGCGCAACGCAGCCTATAACAAGCGGCTGGAGATTTACAACCGGGCGCTGGAGCGTTACAAGCCGCTGGCCTTCGCTGTCGCAGACTCCAAGGACGCATCCGCCGAGACCTTTGTCCTGACCGGCGGTAATTTGAAATCGCCCGGGGAGAAAGTGAGCCCGGGCGTGTTGAGCATGCCGTATCTGAAGGCTGACGCCGACGGTCTCCCCATGCCGGATTCGGCGGCCGGCCGCCGGCTGGCGCTGGCGCGGTGGATTGCCAGTCCATCCAATCCGCTGACGGCGCGGGTGATCGTTAACCGTATCTGGGAGCATCATTTCGGCGAAGGCATCGTGGGGACGCCGAACAATTTCGGCAAGATGGGGAAGCGTCCGACGCATCCGGAACTGCTCGACTGGCTGGCCGGCTACTTTCTCGAGCACGGCGGCAGCATCAAGGAGATGCACCGCCTGATGATGCTTTCGGAATCTTACCAGAGGTCCTCGGCGCCGGTGGATGCGCAAAAGCTGGCGAAAGTGGATCCGGAGAATCACCTGCTGAGTTATTTCCCGCCCCGCCGCATGGAGGCGGAGGTGCTTCGCGATACCATGCTGGCGGTTTCCGGAGAGTTGAGCCCGGATGCGGGAGGTCCGGGCACGTTGCCGGAGATTAACGAAGACCTGGCCAATCAGCCGAGGCTGATCATGGGCCAGATTTCTCCGGCCTATCAGCCGTCCCCGGCGCGCCGCGAGCGCAACCGGCGGACGATCTATACATTCCAGAAGCGCAGCATCATCAACCCGGTGGTGGAGCAGTTCAACGGGCCTGATTTGAACGAGTCCTGCGAGCGGCGGGACGCCAGCATCGTGCCCACGCAGGTGTTCGCGCTGTTCAACAGCAAGTTCGCCAACGATACGGCGCTGGCGTTCGCCGTCCGGCTGGAGAAAGAGGCCGGCACTCCGGCCGCCCGGATCGATAGGGCATACCGGCTGGCGCTGAGCCGCCTGCCCACGGTGGAGGAGCGGGCGCTCCTGCTCAAACATTACGAGCGCATGACCGCGATGGAGCGGGCCAACAAGCGGCCCGAGGCGCGTCCGCGCAAGCCGCAGGTCCGAAGCCTGGTACACGAGCTGACGGGACAAAAATTCGAGCTACAGGAAGAAGGGGAGCCCGAGAAGTACGAGGAAAATATTCAGCCTTCGCAGGTCTCCCCCGAAACGCGAGCCATGGCGCAGACGTTGCTGGTGCTGCTGAATTCGAACGAGTTCATCTATGTTTTCTAGGCGCGATTTTCTTTTCCGCTCGAGCGCTGGGCTGGGCAGCCTCGCCTTGAGCGCGCTGTTGACCCGCGAAGAGGCGCGCGGTGGGGTGCTCTCGCCGAAGGCGCCGCATTTTGAGGCCAAGGCCAAGGCCTGCATCTATCTGATGATGGACGGCGGTCCGAGCCATATCGACACGTTCGATCCCAAGCCGAAGCTGAACCAGCTCCACATGACGGAGTTCGTGCGCCCGAACAATAAGTTCGCGTCGCAGATGGAGAGCGGAAAGCGGTACTTCGTCCAGAGTCCGTTCAAGTTTCGCAAGGCAGGTCAGTCGGGCGTGGAGATCTGCGAGCATTTCGAGCACCTGGCGGACTGCGTGGACGACATCTGCTTCTACCGCGGCGCGGTGGGGGAGAATACGAACCATCCGACGGCGCTGTACCTGATGAACACCGGCAACGCGTTCGGCGGCGACCCGGCGATGGGCGCGTGGGTTTCCTACGGGCTGGGCACGGTGAACGAAAACCTGCCGGCGTTCCTGGTGCTGCCCGATATCGGGTATCCGCAGGGCGGGTCGGCCAACTGGTCGAACGGTTTCCTGCCCGCGCATTACCAGGGCACGGTACTGCGTCCGGCGGGCTCGCCGATTCTCGATATGGAGCCGCCGCCGGGCGTAACGTTGGAGATGGAGCGGGGGAACCTGGACACGCTGGCGGCGCTGAACAGGATGCACCAGCGGAGCCGGCCCGAGTTCAAGGACCTGACGGCGCGCATCGAAAGCTACGAGCTGGCGTTCCGGATGCAAGCCGAGATGCCGGAAGCGGTGAACATCGAAAAGGAGCGGGAGGAAACGCGGCAGTTGTACGGCATTGGCGGGAAGGAGACCGATTCGCTGGGACGGCGTCTGCTGATGGCGCGCCGGCTGGTGGAGAAGGGTGTCCGCTTCGTGCAGGTTTACGCCGGCGGATGGGATTCGCACGATTACATCGAAGAAGCGCACCGCAACCGCATGCGCGCGGTGGACAAGCCCATCGCCGCCCTGCTCAAGGATCTGAAGCGCACCGGACTGCTGGAAAGCACCCTGGTGATCTGGTCAGGGGAGTTTGGCCGGTCGCCGGACAACGGCGTGCGCCGCGCGAGCAAGGTTTGGGGGCGGGACCACAATGCGACCGCGATGGCGATGTGGTTCGCCGGCGGCGGCGTGAAGGCGGGCCATGTGGTCGGAGCAACGGACGAGACCGGGGAGAAGGCGATCGAAGTGGCCCATCCGATCAAGGATGTGCACTGCACGGCGCTCAAGCTGCTCGGATTGGATGATGCGAAGCTGACTTACTTCCACGGCGGCCGGTTCAAGCAGCTTACGCAGGTGGGCGCGCAGGTGATTCCGGAATTGATGGCGTAGCGCCAACTGCGAGAAAGTCCGGTGCGCTGAGCCGCCTTCTTCAACCTGCCTGGCCGCTTCTTCAGATCGCATCCTGATTTGTGCGCGCGTGGCGATCGGACTAGGATACCTACAATGGATCGAAGGAGTTTTCTATCGACAGCGCTGGCCGCGATGCAGCGGCCGGCGGCGCGAATCCCCGCCAGGACGGTGGTCCTCACATTTGACGACGCAGTCAAGTCGCACCGGACCTTTGTCGCTCCGCTGCTCAAAGAACTGGGGTTCCGGGCCACGTTCTTCGTCACGCACCGCTGGATGGAGGACCGCGAGAACTTCATGACCTGGGCCGAAATCGCGGAGATTCACAAGATGGGTTTCGAGATCGGCAACCACTCCTGGACCCACGGGAACTTCTCCAATCCGCTCGGGGCGTCACGTATGGCCGGCGAGTTGGCGCTGGTGGAGAACGAGTTGAAGAAAGCGGGCGTGCCGCGGCCGGTCAGCTACGCCCACTGCGCGAACAATTTCGGACCGGAAGCCCTGCAGGTTTTGCGCGAAGGCGGGTTCCGATTCGCGCGGCGCGGAATGCAGCCCGAAGCCGAGTACGGCACTCTGCAGATGGGCCCGGTTTACGATCCCTCGAAGCACCATCCCCTGCTGGTTCCGACCACCGGCGACGCCTACCCGAACTGGACGCTCGAGCAGTTCCAGCGCGTCATCTCCCGCGCGGAAGAGGGCCGCGCCGTGGTGCTGCAGTTTCACGGCGTACCGGATACGGCGCATCCCTGGGTGCATACGCCGCCGGAGAAATTTCGGGGCTACATGGAGCATCTAAAGCAGAACGGCTTTCACGCGCTCGCGTTGCGGGACCTCGAGCCGTTCGCCAATCTGGCGAACCCGCCTGCCGATCCGCTGCTGAAGTCGCGCTTTCCGCAACCGAAAAGCGGCGCGCCGCCTCAGCCGAAGGAAGTGGCCGCCACGCAAGCGGATTTGCCGTACTGGCTCGACAACATGCGTAACGGCCATCACTATACGGCCGCGGAAACCGCCCGCGTCTGCGGCAGGGACGAGGGCAGCCTGCCGCCTGCCGGTCCTGCCGGAAAACCGATGCGTGTGCGGCCTTACCCCGGGGGGCGCCATCCGCGCATCGGTTTTCTCGAGGGCGCGATCGATCCATTGCGGGGGACGAAGGCCAGCGTCTTCCTCCCCTGGGATACGGCCAGCTACGTCGTAATCGATCTGCCGGAGGCGATCTTCAGCAACCTGGGCCTGATATTCCTGGCCCATACTCACGTGCCCACTGTCTGGAACGAGCAGAACGTCATCATCGAAAACGTCGATTGGAACCGGCGTCCGGACGGCGGGCTCAACTCGCGGTGGACACTGCCTAACGGCGTGGAATTCGGCGGCTCGGTCGAGCCCGGCGACCGGGAAGTGGCCATGGAGCTGTTCCTGCGCAACGGCACGAAGGAGCCGCTGACAAAGCTGCGCACGCAGATCTGCGTCATGCTGAAGGGCGCTCCGGAATTCAACGCCCAGACACTGGAGAACAAAGAGCTGAAGCCACCCGAGGCTGCTGTGCGGTCGGCGAACGGCAGGCGCAGGATCCGGACGTCGTGGGAGAGGTCGGGACGCGTTTGGGGAAATCCGCAATGTCCTTGTATGCATTCCGATCCTGTGCTGCCGGATTGCGCGCCCGGGGAGACGGTACGCGTTCGAGGCCGCCTGTGGTTCGAGGACCGCGCGTGAGCCGCGCCGCTATTTCGTGCCGGCGGGCCGGGGCGATTGGAACAAGGGTTTGATCAGCTGCCTGTTCCACTCGTCCAGGCGGGCGCTCAATTGGGAGGCCAGTTCCGGGCGGGCCGCCGCCAGATCCTTGCTTTCCGAAATATCCGCATCGAGGTCGAACAACTGCGGCTCTGCTCCCGGCTGCCGGACCAGCTTGTAGCGGCCTTCCCGGACCGCGTACAGGACGCCGCCTCCGGTGCGCCAGAACAGGCGCTCATGAGGCGCGGCCGCGGTCCTGGCCTGAAGATGCGGCAACAGGTTCACGCCGTCCAGTTTCGCGCGGACCGCCGGTTTCAATTCGACGCCGGCCGCGGCCGCCGCGGTGGGGAAGATATCGAGCGAGATGACCGGCTGTCCGAACGTTTTCCCTTTGGCGATCCGCCCGGGCCAGCTGACTACGAAGGGCACGCGGATGCCGCCTTCGTAGACTTGCCCTTTGGCTCCGCGCAGAGGAGTATTGCGCGTGCCGTTTACGGCGAGCGGGCCGCCGTTGTCGCTCAGGAAAAAGATCAGTGTGTCCGATTCCAGCTTCAACTCGCGCAGCGTCTCCATCAGGCGGCCGACGCCGTCATCCACCGCGGAAACCATAGCCGCGCACAGCTTCCGCTTGGGGTCGGCGATGTGGGCGAAGCGGTCCAGGTATTTCCCGGACGCCTGCTGCGGCGTGTGCGGCGCATTATAGGCCAGATACAGGAAGAACGGATCCCTGGCGTGCCGCCGCACGAACGCGCAGGCTTCGCGGGAGAAGGCGTCGGTGAGATATTCCTTCTCTTCCACCGGCTTGCCGCCGCTCTGGATCGGGATCATGTACTCTTTTGCGGCCTCCGACATCTCAGCCTTGAAGTAATCGTGACCACCGCCGAGGAAGCCGAACGACTCCGTGAATCCGCGTTTCAGGGGATGGTGTTCCGGCGTGGCGCCGAGATGCCACTTGCCGATATGTCCGGTCGCATAGCCCGCTTCCTTAAGCACTTCCGGCAGCGTGGTTTCGGCAAGCGGAAGTCCGGCAACAGAATCATGCGGATCGTACTTGGGATTGTTCTCGTGTCCGAAGCGCTGCTGGTAACGGCCGGTCATCAGTCCGGCGCGTGTAGGGCTGCAGAAGGGATGCGACACATAACCGCTGGCGCAGCGGATTCCAGACGCCGCCAGCCGGTCCAGGTTCGGCGTGGGAATGTCCGCGGCGCCCTGGAAGCCGACGTCGGCGTAGCCAAGGTCGTCGGCCAGCGCCACAATGATATTCGGCCTGCGGGCGGCGCCATGGACAAACCGAGCCGCAGCCAGCGCTCCGGAGGCGGCGCGCAGGAAATCCCGTCGATGGAGGTCGATCTTCATGGATAGACTGGCTCGCGCTTCCCGGATTCCGAGGAACGGTACGCCGCGAAGACTGTTTTCAATACTTGCAGACCATCCTGCGTGTCGAGGGGCCAGGGATCCATGCCCGCGCAAGCGCGAACGATCGCTCGCACGAAGGGAGTATAGCCGGAGGGCTCCGTGGCCCCGCTGTACTTTTGAAGGCGGCCGCCGCTGTACCATTCGAGCGGAGGTTTCCGAGTATGCTTCTGCAGCGAGATCCAGCCGCCGGAGCCCCAGATTTTGAGCAGCGAATGATATCCGCGATCGAGATAATACCCTGAGGTCAGGGTACCGAGGATGCCGTTATCGAAGCGCATCGCGACCACGGCGGAGTCCTCGGTATCGATCGGCTGGCGGCCCACATTGGCGGTCAGGGCCGCCACGTCCCGAATCCTCGAGCCGCAGACGTGCATCGCCAGATCGAGCCAGTGGATGCCAAGCCAGATGAGATGCCCTCCGCCGGCGCGCGCCTGTTGCGCAATCCAGGTCTTGTGATACGCCGGTCTGGTGAGGCGCGTTTGATCGGCCACGATCTCGAGTTCGACCCCGTAGAGCTTGCCGATCTCTCCCGACTGCACGATGCGGCGGGACTCGACGATCGCCGGATCTACGCGATTTGCCAGCGCCAGCACGAGGGATCGCTTCGATTGTTCCGCCTGGCGCGCAAGCGCCTCGAAGTCGGCGAGCCTGACGCATGCGGGCTTTTCGGCCAGCACGTGGCAGCCGGCGGAGAGGGCTGCGTTGACGGCGGGCGGCGCGAGGCGGGCCTCCATGGTGACCAGCGCCAGCGACGGTTGGTGGCGGGCGAACAATTCCCCGGGGGAGCGGAAGGAAGCCCCCAGCTTCGGACCCAGCGCCTGGCGCGCCGCCGTTTGCACCTGCTCATCGGGATCGGAAAGATAGACGGTGGAGACTTCGTCCGTCCTGGCGAGACCTTCGAGGTAAGCCGAAAGATGCGGTCCGGCGGCGTGCGTCAGCAGCGCGACGCTGATGCGCTTGTCCTGGGCGGTCATCGCGGAGGTTGCGAGGGCCTGCGAGAAGATGCGGCGATTCATGGTTCGGCCGTCATACCTTATCGGGAACGACGTAGGGTTTCCGGTATTCGCGGGTCAGCAGCTTATCGGCCTCGGCGTCGGCGACGAAGCGCATTTGTCCCGGGTCGAAACGGAGATCGCGTCCCAGGCGATAGGAAATATTGCCGAGATGGCAGAGGGCGGTGGAGAGGTAGGTTTCCTCGATCTCGGCGTGCAGCAGCTTGGGATCGCGCGCGCGGACCGCGTCGGCGAAATTCTGGAAGTGGCTCAGATCGGCGGGATACTCGCTTTCCGGCTCCGGCGTCTTGTTGCGCCCGACAGTAATCCGGAAGCGGCCGTCGGCCATGATGTGCATGTGCGCTTTGGCGCCGAAGAAGTCCCAGGACATGGGCTCGGCTGTATAGAGCCCGCGCAGCTGGCCTACGATCGTCGAGCCGTCCTCGTACACCCAGGTGACGTTTTGGGAATTGGGAGTTTGTCCCTGGTCCTTGTAGCCGACGCGGCCGCCGGTCGAATGCACGCGCACGGGCAGCTTCTTGCGCATGGCCCAGCGGATGACGTCGATGAGGTGGATGCCGTTGTTGCCGAGCTCGCCGTTCCCGAAATCCCAGAACCAGTGCCAGTTGTAGTGGACGAGATTCTCGTGATAGGGCTGCATGGGCGCGGGCCCGACCCAGAGGTCCCAGTTGAGCCAGGCGGGCGGTTCCATCGGCTGCTTGAACCCGATGGATTCCCGCTTCCCCGGGAAGAAGAAGTTGGCCTGGTAGACGTCCCCGATTTCGCCGGCGTGAATCAGCTCGACGGCTTTCCGGAAGCGGCCCCACCAGCGCCGCTGAGTTCCGCCGGCCGCGATCCGCTTGTACTTGCGGGCCGTCTCGACGAGCTTCGAGCCCTCCCATATGTTGTGGGAAACGGGCTTTTCGACGTAGGCGTCCTTGCCGGACTGCATGGCCCAAATGGCCGTCAGGGTGTGCCAGTGGTTGGTGGTGGCGATGGTGACCGCGTCGATATTCTTGTCCTCGAAAACGCGGCGCATGTCGGAGTCGAGCCGGGGACGCTTACCGGTCTTCTGAAACACGGTCGAGGCGGCCGTCTCCGTGCGGCGGCCGTCGACATCGACGAGAGCGGCGATTTCGACATTGGCTACAGGCAGAATTTCGCGAATATGCGCGGAGCCACGCGAGCCGACCCCGACAATGGCTACGCGAACGCGATCGTTCGCTCCAGCCCAGGACTGAGAAGCGGCGGCGGTTGAGGCCGAGACGAGAAAATGACGGCGATTCATAGTAGGTTTCGTTACCAGTCTACTTCAGCAGAATATGGCACGGGTTACCAGGATTTGCCCGCTCGACGGTTTACAATCACGGGATGTCGTCTTTCCGAGTGCTCATTGGTGTTCTCCTGGTTTTAACTCCCTTACCGGCTCAGTACGATCTGCTGCTCAAGGGCGGCTACGTCATCGACCCGAAGAACGGCATCGACGGCCGCCGCGACGTCGCCATCCAGGGCGGCAGGATCGCGGCCGTCGCTCCCGACATCGATCCATCGGGCGCGCGAAAGA
>DATJFH010000334.1:0-2332 GCA_035495815.1 Bryobacteraceae bacterium | reverse complement strand
TCCGGATCAGACATTTCAACGGCCTCGACTGCTCCATTGAGAGTTGCGACCTCGCGCTCCGAGCCGTGACCATTTTACTCTGCACCATTTTCATGAGATTTCGCGGGCCGCCGGCCCTCAAGGACATTTCACGCTGAACCGGAACACGTCATCCTGATTGTACGGACCACCAGTAGAAACCGTCACGCGGTTCAAGCTTCCTTATTTTCTCCGACGAATTACTAACCCGGCGAGAACCTCAAAATGATGGATGCGAACCAAGGCGAAAGTCCGCCGAAGAGTCATGCAGGGAAGCGCTATGGCTGGTATTTTCGGGCAAAACTCTCCTAATCACCTGGACAGGTAACTCACGTCTCTCGGCCCCGAGTTCCGGAAAGACGGGACTGACCCGTCTTCGGGGGCATAGCCGGTTTCGGGATCCGGTCCGGCAATTCATCAGGATCCCCGCGGCTCGCAGCAGGGTGGAGCGGCGAAACCGGCTCCATCCCGGCCCCGCTCACCAGTTAGGTATCGATCCAAGTCGAAAAAATACCGATAAGTGTAAATCCTGAATACTGGCAGAAGTTTGCCTTAAAAAGATTTTAAGTCCATGATGTAATGCTGGAAGAGATCGGGCTTAGCAGCCGAATAGCCATATAAGTCTCTCTAAATCAATCTGTTATGGTGGTTGATTTGCTACGAGGCGGGCCTCTGACTTTCTTGGAAACCATGACATCTGCTGCCATCTGCTGCCATCTGCGGACAATGGAGGCTCGCAGGGCGGTAGGGGGGGGGGTCCGCACGACGTGCAGGATCAGATCGTGGACTTCGTCCGGCGCTGGGTGCTGGGCGAGCGGTATCCCCTACCACCACCATGGCTGACCTCAATGAAGCGGGGACTCGACAAGGCCGCTCCATATCAGAATACAAACTGGTTTCAGCCAGGACCGCGCTAAAATCTAGCAATGCGCCCCGTCGCGTTGACGATCGCCGGATCGGATCCCAGCGGCGGCGCCGGTATTCAAGCCGACCTCAAGACCTTCCATCAGTTCGGGGTGTACGGCGAGGCTGTAATTACGCTGCTCACCGTGCAGAACACGACGCGCGTGGACCGGGTGGAATGCCTGTCGGCGGATTTCGTGCTGCAGCAATTGGAGGCGGTGGTCAGCGACATTCCGCCGTCGGCGGCCAAGACGGGAGCGCTGGGGAATTGCGCGATCATCGAGGCCGTGGCCGGCGCGGCGGCCCGATTCAAATTCCCTCTGGTGGTGGATCCGGTAATGATCGGCAAACACGGCGCCGCGCTCCTGCCGTCCGGCGCGCGGGGGGCGCTCGAGCGAGAATTGATTCCACGCGCCGCGCTCATTACCCCGAACCTGCACGAGGCCGGCGCGCTGGCCGGAATGGAGATCCGGGACGAGACCGCGATGCGGGAAGCGGCGCGGCGAATCCGGCAGATGGGAGTGAAAGCAGTGCTCGTCAAAGGCGGCCATCTGTGCGGAGCCGCCAACGACGTCCTGCTGGACGGCGACGACTGGTACGAGTTTCCGGCGCCGCGGATCGACACCGTCCACACGCACGGGACCGGGTGTACGTTTTCTGCTGCGATTACGGCGCTGCTCGCCGGGGGCGCGCCGCTCCCGAGCGCGGTGGCCCGTGCGAAGACGTACATCTGGGAAGCGATCCGTTCCAATCCCGGTTTGGGCCGCGGATCCGGGCCCGTCAATCATCACGCCCGCGTGAGTTAGAGGTGTAAGAACCGCGCTTCCGAGACGCGGGCTCCAAGCCGCGATCGGATCTTTCCGAGGATAGGTCGCCGGCGTCATCAGTACGAGCAGGACGAAGCCGCGCGCGTATCCGTTGCGGGCGTCCTGGCGGTAAGAGTCCTGCACGATGACGTGTGCCACCCGCGCTGCGCAGGGAGAACAACGGCGCTCGCGGCCGTTGACATCGGAGGCCAGAGATGGCGGTCGTATTCGATCCGGCGTACGAAACACTCGCTGCGGATCTGCGCTCCGGCCCCGCACGCGCTGATCGGGCGGGCGGACGGGGCGTGCCAACCCACCCGGTGCGTTGAGTCCGCGCCGACGGCTTCGATGGAATACGCGCGGAAGCCGGCGGGATGAAAACAGGGAGCGACTCCGAGTCAGGCCCGCGTTCCAGCTGCGCGTGGCTCGCTCCAGATGACCTTGTCTGCGTTCGCCTCGCTGTTGGCCAGGTCCGTCGAAGGATCGAAGCGCTCGCCGGCTTCGAGCGCCACCACAGCTTCGGCGGTGGCGCCCGAGCCGCACGCTCCGGCGCCTACGATCGCACATCAAAGGAGTGGCTGCCCATGTGTGCTGTCATCCTAGCT
>DATJFH010000333.1:0-5174 GCA_035495815.1 Bryobacteraceae bacterium | reverse complement strand
AGGGCAGCCGCTGCTCATCCTTCCCGGCTGCTCCCGGAAAACGTCTTCCCTGATGCTTCCGCCGGCCGGCCATGGAAATGAAGCTTTTGTTTTTCTGTTATCGTTATCCTGGTCATATATGCGTATCCGCTGGTCGGCTTGCGTGTTAGCTTTGATGCTTGCCCGAATGTCGCACGCCCAGCCCAAGGTCGTCGCCGTGGACGTGGACGGCATCATCCACCCCGTCACCGTGGAGATTCTGTCACGAGCGATGGAACAGGCCCAAAAGGAAAAGGCCGACGCCGTTCTGATTCGCCTCAACACGCCCGGCGGTCTCATGGACGCCATGCGCCAGGCCATCGAAAAGATCGTCGCTTCGCCCATCCCCGTCATCACCTACGTAACGCCCAGCGGGGGCAGGGCAGCCTCCGCCGGCTTCTTCCTGCTCCAGGCCGGCGATGTCGCCGTCATGGCCCCGGGCACCAACACCGGCGCCGCTCATCCCGTCCTCATGGGCGGCCAGATGGATCCCGAGCTGAAGCGCAAAGTCGAGAACGACGCCTCCGCCTCGCTGCGCAGCCTCACCCAGAAACGCGGCCGCAATAGCGAACTGGCGGAGAAGGCCGTGCTCGAAAGCAAATCCTTTACCGAGAAAGAGGCGCTCGACGGGCATCTGATCGAGCTCATCGCCGCCGGCGAGGCGGACCTCCTCGCCCGGCTCGACGGCCGCGAAGTGACCCGCTTCGACGGTCGGAAGCAAAAGCTGCGCCTCGCCGCCGCCGCCGTCACCACCTACGCGCCGAACCTGCGCGAGCGCATCATTTCGGCCGTGGCCGATCCCAACCTCGCGCTCATCCTGCTCGTGCTCGGAGCGCTCGGCATTTACGCCGAGTTCAGCTCCCCGGGCCTCATCGCGCCCGGCGTGGCCGGCGCCATTTCCGTGCTCCTCGGACTCTCCGCGCTCTCCGTCCTGCCCATCAGCCTGACCGGCGCCGCCCTGCTCGTGCTCGCCTTCACCCTCTTCGTGCTCGAGGCCAAATTCACCTCTCACGGCATCCTCGGCGCCGGCGGCGCGGTCGCCATGGTGCTCGGCGCCGTCCTGCTCGTGGATTCGCCCCTTCCGGAGCTGCGTATCCGCCTCTCGGTCGCCATCGCGCTCGCCGTTCCGTTCGCCATCATCACTACCGTGCTCCTCACCCTCGTCATGCGCGCCCGCGCCAACAAGGTGGTCACCGGCCCGGACGGCATGTTGGGCGAGCCCGGCGTGGCCGTCACCCGCCTTGCGCCCGAAGGAAAGGTTCAGGTGCGCGGTGAATATTGGAACGCCGTCGTCCCCGGCGGAACGGTTGTCGCGCCGGGCGACAAGGTGCATGTCGTCGGTATCCAGGGACTCCAGCTCGCCGTCAAACCGGACCCAAAAGGAGAATGACCCATGTTCGAACTGCCCACCATCGTGATTCTCATCGTCGTCCTCTACCTGTTCTCCTCCATCAAGATCCTCGCCGAGTACGAGCGCGGCGTCATCTTCCGCCTCGGCCGCCTGCTCTCGCAGCCCAAAGGCCCCGGCGTGATCCTCGTCTTCGCCCCCATCGACCGCATCGTGCGCATCTCCCTCCGCGTCGACACCATCGAAGTCCCGCCCCAGGACGTCGTCACCAAGGACAACGTCACCGTGAAGGTCAACGCCGTGATCTTCTTCCGCGTCGTCGAGCCGCGCCTCGCCGTCGTCGAGGTCAACAACTTCCTCTACGCCACCTCCCAGCTCGCCCAGACCACGCTCCGCAGCGTGCTCGGCGAGGCTGAGCTCGACGAGCTGCTCAGCCAGCGCGAGAAGCTCAATCTCCGGCTCCAGTCCATCCTCGATCAGCACACCGCCCCGTGGGGCGTCAAGGTGTCCATGGTGGAGGTCAAACAGGTCGACCTTGCCGAGCAGATGATCCGCGCCATCGCCCGCCAGGCCGAAGCCGAACGCGAGCGCCGCGCCAAGGTGATCCACGCCGAGGGTGAGTACATGGCCGCCGAGAAGCTCGGCATGGCCGCCGAGGTGATCCAGCGCCAGCCCGCCGCCATCCAGTTGCGCTACCTGCAAACGCTGGTCGAGATCGGCGCCGAAAAAAACACCACTGTTGTATTCCCGCTGCCTCTCGATATACTGTCTTCTTTGAGCCGGGCGCTCGACAAGATCGGCGGCGAACCCGGCCGAAGTTGAGTTACCAATTAGGAGTCATCATCCGCATATGCCGAGGAACGACGAAGGCGACTTCGAGCTTGTGCTGGGCAATCGCCAGTTGCTCAGCGGATTTTTCATCATCGTGATCCTGTTCGGAATCTTTTTCACGATGGGCTACATCGTGGGACGTCATTCGTCGCCGGCCCCCGTCGCCGGCGGCGCCCCCGAACCGGCTACCGTGAGAGCGGCCTCTCCCGCCGGCCCGCCTCCCGGAGTGGCCGAGGTGGTCACTGCCGACGCGAAAAGAGGCGAGACTCCGCCGCCCGAGCCTCCTCCGCCCGTAGTCACCCAGCCGGCGACGGCCGCCGCCGAAGCCCCGCGCCCTCCCGCCAAAGTGGAGACGGTCGCCGTCCGCTCCGGCGTTGCCGAACCGCCGGCCGGAAGCTACCTGCAGGTTGCCGCTCCCAAGCGCGCCGCCGCCGAAGGAGTGGTCGAATCGCTGCGGAACAAGGGCATCGCCGCGCTGCTCGCGCCGGGGCCGAACGAAGAGACCGTTCGCGTGCTGGTCGGACCCCTGGACAGCTCCACCATCGGCAAAATGCGTTTGGATCTCGAGGCGGCCGGCTTCAAGCCCTTTCCCAAAAAATATTGAGTCACCCTCTCGTCAACATCGCTCCTGCGCGGCCGCGGCTTCCCGAGTGGGCCCGGAAGCCCGCCACCCATCACGAATCCCTGCACCGGCTGAAAGCGGACCTGCGCCGCCTGAACCTCCACACCGTGTGCGAATCGGCGCGCTGCCCCAACATTCATGAGTGCTTCGACCGCGGAGCCGCCACCTTCATGATCCTCGGCAACCTCTGCACCCGCGGCTGCGGCTTCTGCGCGGTGCCCAAGGGCTCGCCCTCGAAACAGGACATGCGCCTCGACCCCGATGAGCCCGCCAACGTGGCTCGCATGGCCGCCGCCATGCGCCTGCGCTACGTCGTGATCACCAGCGTCAATCGCGATGATCTTCCCGACGGCGGCTCGGCCCACTTCGCCGAAACGGTTCGGCTTACCCGCCAGGCCCTGCCCGCCGCCCGCGTCGAAGTGCTGACTCCCGATTTCTGCGGCGACACCGCAGCCCTGGCGCGCGTCCTCGACGCCGGTCCCGATGTCTTCAATCACAACATGGAGACGGTCCCCCGCCTGTACGCCCGCGTCCGTCCGCAGGCCGATTACCGCCAGTCGCTCGACGTGCTGGCCTTCGCCCGCCGCCATCGTTCCCGCCTGATGACCAAGTCGGGCTTCATGGCCGGCCTCGGGGAGACCTCCTCCGAGGTCGAGTCGCTGCTGCGCGACCTGCGCGCGGTCGACGTCGATGTCGCTACCGTCGGTCAATACCTCCAGCCCTCGCGCCGCAATCTGCCCGTGGCCGCCTACATCGAGCCCGCCCGGTTCGCCGAATGGCGCCGCTACGGCCTTTCCATCGGCTTCCAGATGGTGTTCGCCGGCCCGCTCGTGCGCAGCTCCTATATGGCCGATCTGGTCAACGAGCAGGCTTCGCGTTGAATTTCCTGCTCGCCCTTCTGACCTCGCTCCTGCTGACGTTCAGCTTCCCCCGCTTCGATCTGCCCTGGCTGATGCCGGTCGCCATGACGCCGCTCCTGCTGGCGTCCGCCCGGGAGGAGCGCGCGCTGTGGCGGTTTCTCGCCGGCTGGCTGGCCGGCGCCGGCACGCTGGCCGGAGTGACGGATTGGATCCGTTTCGTCATCAGCTTCCACGGTGGACTCGGTACCTTCGGCGGTTTGGGAGCTTTCCTGCTTTACTGCCTGGCCAAAGGGCTGTATTTCGGAGTGTTCGCCTGGCTCGCCGGACCGGTCCTGCGGCTGGCCTGGGCTGTTCCCGCTGTCGCCGCGCTGTGGGTGGGCGTCGATATCACCGCCGGGTCGGCGCTGTTTCAATGGGTCACGCTGGGCAACGCGGCCGCCGATATGAGCATCCCGATGCGGCTTGCGCCCTTCGCCGGTGTGCACGCCCTCTCGTTCGTGTTCATGATGATGTCCGCCGCCGTCGCGCTGGTGCTCTTGCGCCGTCCGCGCTGGCACATTGCCTGGCTGCTGTCGCTCCCGGCCCTCATCCTCCTGCCCCCGCTGCCCGAGCCGGAACAGCCCTCCGCCCGCGCCGTCGTGCTGCAGCCCAATATCGACGAAACTCGGGAGTGGACTCCGCAGTCGCTGGCGTCGTCCGAGCGGGAACTGGCCCAGCTCTCGCTGCGCGGCGTCCTCCGCGCGGGCCTCCGGAAGCCCGATCTGCTCATCTGGCCCGAGCTGCCCGCGCCTTTCTACTACTACGACGACCCGGAATTCCGCCAGCTGGCCGGCGGCCTCGCACAAGCTACCCGCACGCCGTTCCTGCTGGGGACCGTCGCTCATACCCCCCAGGGCGCCCCGCTCAATTCCGCTCTGCTCCTCTCCCCCGCCGGCGAGCCCGTCGCCCGCTACGACAAGATTCACCTCGTCCCTTTCGGCGAGTACGTCCCCTGGCCGTTCGGCTTCTTCAACAAGATCACCCGGGAAGTGGGTGACTTCGCGCCCGGCGCCGCCGCCATCACCCCGCCGCTGGGCGGCCACAGGATCGGAACGTTTATCTGTTACGAATCCGCCTTTCCCGCCCTGGTCCGCGGCTTTGTCCGGAACGGAGCCGAGGTCCTGTTCAATCTCTCCAACGACGGCTACTTCGGCCGCAGCCTTTCGGCCCGCGGCCAGCACCTGCTCGTCGTGCGCATGCGCGCCGCGGAAAACGCCCGCTGGATCGTGCGCGCGACAAACGACGGAATCACCGCGTCCATCGACCCCGCCGGACGGGTGATCCGAAGCGTGCCGCCGTTTGTCGAAACCTCCGGCGATCTGCCGTATTCCTACCGGACCGCCCAAACCTTTTACTCCCGGCATGGAGACTGGTTCGCCTGGACCTGCGCCGCCCTGGGCCTCTTGTCCGTCCTGCTTGCGCGGCGGACGCCGGCCGCCAGCCGCTGAGCCGCAAT
>DATJFH010000332.1:0-3252 GCA_035495815.1 Bryobacteraceae bacterium | reverse complement strand
ACATCCGAATAGCCGGGCCAATAGCCGCCGACGTACGGATATGTAACATAGGATGAGCAAGGGTAGCTGTACGGGCAGCCGTAGTTTCCGACGCCCCACCCCAAACCCCAGCCCCATCCGCCCCAGCCGCCATAGAAAGCGCCGGTCCCGACGAACCGATTGCCGAATCCAATGGAGGGCGCGTGAAAACCGGCGCCGTTGTGCCCGAGGCCGGAGCCTACAAACCCTCGCCCGCCGCCCGGAGGCGCCACAGGACCTCGGCCGCCGGTTCCGCCCATCGGCGGACGCACACCTACTCCTCCGCCACCGCGCATACCTCCACCCATACCGCCTCCCCGCTGCGCATGCGCAGCGACGGAGCAGAACAACGCGATCGACAAAAGGAGTTTCATGACGTCCTCCATCTCGGAGCGTACTCCTGGTCTGCATCGGGCGCAAGAGCGGATGATCACGTAGCAGGCTGCTGAAAACTCGCGTGAGCCCCGTTGCGAGCGCCGCCCCGCGAGCTGCGAGGAGCGGCGACGCAGGCGATTCGGGCGGGAAGGAGCCGCGACACGGCAGGTGGCCGGGCGCCGCCGCAACCCCCGGGACAGCAAAGGTTTGCGGCCGGGAGCTTCGTTCCGACTCGTCACGATGAACCCGCATCGCTTTCCTCTTCGCGCCTCGTGCGGCCGCCGATCTTGCTGCGAGGCTCGCAGGAGTTTTTCAGCAGCCTGCCAGAGGACAGGTGTTCTCCTTCTGGTACGATCAAACCGCGGAGCCTATGCCATTCCAATTGTTTTCCAGTGCTTTTCCCGAGGGTGGGTGGATCCCCGAGCTGCATTCCTGCCAGGGGGCCGACATCTCGCCCTCGCTCGAATGGAGCGCCGCGCCGGTCGAGACGCGGAGTTTCGCCCTGCTCGTCGAAGATCCGGACGCTCCGACCGGCGTGTGGACGCACTGGGTGCTTTACGACATCGGACCGCGAATTCAGGCGCTTCCGCAGGGGTTCCGGCCCGGCTCTCTGGGCTTGAGCGGCGTCAACGACTTCGGAAATCCCGGCTATGGCGGCCCCTGTCCGCCGAAGGGTCATGGTCCGCACCGGTACTTCTTCCAGCTTTCGGCGTTGAACGTCGCGACGGTCGGACTGGTGGCCGGGGCCAAGCGCGCTGACCTTCTGGAAGCAATGAAGGGGCACGTGCTCGCCGACACCCAGTACATGGGCCGCTTCGAGAGGAAATGATCTACACGTGTTACGAGATGGTCCGGGACTGCCGGGCCAACCAGCCCGAGGGCTGGCGATACTTCGTTGCCAATTACGTGCCGGTGATCCGGCGCTTGTTGGCACACTATGCCGCCGACGACGAACGGCTGGTCGAGCAAGTGCTTACGTCGATCCGGAAGCCGGAGTCGAGCCTCTTCCAGTCGGTCGAGCCCGCTCCGGAGCGCTGGTTCGTCGCGGAGCTGCGGCAGAAGGTTCTGGCGGAGCTGCCGGAAAAGCCGGTGGAGATCGAGCTGGATCTGGAGATGGTGGGCGAAGCGTTCGCGCCCCTCACCGTCGTCGAGAAGCAGGCCGCCTGGATCGAAGGGATGGGATACTCGCCCGAACAAACGGGCGCGATGCTACGGATGGCTCCGGCGACCGTCGGGAAGATCCGCGAGCGGGCGGCGGAGCTGATCCGCGGAAAATCAGAGACATGGCGGAGGTCCGTCCTGGCGGAGAATGGGCGTCGCCTCGGGCGTTTGGCGGCGGAATCACGCGGCTCCGAATGCCTGCCGGCCAAGGACTTCTTGGACATCCTCGACGGCCGCACGACGTGGCAGAGACGCGAGCAGGTCGAGCGGCACGTCACGGGCTGCTTCCACTGCGTCGATCATTTTTGCAGGATGGCCGAGGTGATCGAAATCTTGCGCGGCGTGAAGCCGCTGTCCGAGGAAGAGTCGGCCCGATGGCAGCGGGTGTTCGGCGTCGAGGCGCCCAAGAAGCGACGGTCCTGGTTTGGCCGATAGCTGATTGCTGATAGCTGATAGCATGTTTCTGCTGTGAAGCGCTTTCCGTTTCTCGACTGGATGCGGGGACTCGCCGTAGTCCTCATGATCCAGTGCCACACGTTCAACTCGTACGCCCGGCCGGACGTCCGCGAGAGCGGGACTTACGTGCTTTCACAGTTCGTGGGAGGGATGGCCGCGCCGCTGTTCCTGTTCATGGCCGGGATGACACTGGCGTTCCAGATGGAGAGCATCGCCCGGCGCGAATCGCGATGGGGCGCCCGATGGCTCGGAGCGCTGCGGCGGGGCGGGTACGTGCTGTTCATCGCCTACGCCTTCCGTTTCTCGAATTGCGTGGCGATGCTGCCGAAGCCGGACTGGAACGAGCTGACCAAGGTCGACATTCTCAACTGCATGGGGCTCGCGATGATCTGCTGCTCCGGGGTGGCCGTTTTCGATCTGAAGGGCCGCGTCCGCGCCGCCCTGGCTCTCGCGGCGCTGGTCGCGGCGGCCGCCCCGATCGTAGCGAACCTCTCGTGGGGCGCGACACCGGTGATCATGCAGGAATATCTCGCGCCGGGAGCGGGCCAGGGGAGGGGACGCTTCCCGCTGTTCCCCAACGCGGTGTACGTCGCGTTCGGTATCGCCGCCGGATCGATCGTGCGGGCGAGCGCGGCGGATCGCATGGACCGCTTCATGCAGTGGGCGGTGCTGGTCGGCATGGCGCTGGTTTTTACCGGTCAGTATTTCTCGAACATTCCCTACTCGATGTACACGAAGTCCAGCTTCTGGTCGGACAGCCCGACCCTGGTCGCGATGCGGTGCGGCATCGCGCTGCTGCTGACGGCGGGGTCGTACCTGTGGACCGAATTCGCCGCTCGACCGGCCTGGAGCTGGATGCAGACGCTCGGGAAGAACTCGCTGATGGTGTATTGGGTCCACGTGATGCTGGTCTACGGCGACGTCATTCGCGGCGTCAAGCAGACGATGTCGATCCCGATGACGGCGTTCGCGACCGCGGTAGTGATGGCCTCGATGGTCGGGATGTCGGCGGCATGGCTGTGGTGGAAGGCGCTACGGGCCGAGCGGTGGCGGATGGCGACGTCACCAGCGGGCAAGGGCGCCGAAGCGGCGGCGCGGTGATTGGTGGCGAGCTTCAGGCTATAGCGTCCGCAGGAACGCGATGAGCGCCGTCTTCTCCTCTGCCGGCAGCTTCAGTCCGAACTCGTGGCCGGAAACGGCGCGCCGCTCGACCTTGTAGCCCTTGAACCCGGTGGGCACGTA
>DATJFH010000331.1:0-19065 GCA_035495815.1 Bryobacteraceae bacterium | reverse complement strand
TCATCCGTCTACAGGGATAGATGCGGGAAGTGTTGAGCGTCCAGCCCATGGCCGTGACCCAGGATCAGCGGATCTCCGAGACGTTCCGCCGTGAGCGGGCGCGGCTCTGGAACTTCATCCGCAGACGGGTTCCAGACGAAGCCGACGCCGAAGATATTCTGCAGGACGTGTTCTACGAGTTGGTGGAAACGACCCGGCTCGTGAAACCGGTCGAGCAGGCGGGAGCGTGGTTGTTCCGGGTCGCCCGGAATCGCATCATCGATCTTTTCCGCGCGAAGAAACCCCAGGCTTCGATGAGTGCGAACCGTGAGGACCGCCTGCTCGAGAATCTGCTCCCCTCGCCCGCAGAGGGCCCCGAAGCCGCGTTCGCGCGCTCGGTTCTGGTGGAGGCGCTCGAAGCCGCGCTCGACGAGCTTCCCGCGGCGCAGCGCGAGGTGTTCATCGCCCACGAGATCGACGGCCTGAGCTTCAAGGAGATTTCGGCCGGGACCGGAACCGGCGTGAATACGCTGCTGTCGCGAAAACGGTACGCCGTGACGCATCTGCGCCGGCGTCTGAGAAGGATTCACGAAATGATGTCGGAAAAAAAAGGATGGTAACCATGAGACGAAATCGTATTGCGCGGGGATTGAAGTTCGCGCTGCTGGCCGCGGCCGCCGCCGCCGGCTTCAACTTCCTGTTCATGACCTTGTGGAACCAGGTCGCGCCGGCCGTGTTCGGATGGCACGCCATCGATTTCTGGCAGAGCCTCGGACTGCTGGTGTTGAGCCGGATCCTGTTCGGCGGATTCCGGCGCGGGCCCGGCTATTCGATGCGCTGGCGGCGCCGCATGTTCGAGCGCTGGGAACGCATGACGCCGGAGGAGCGCGAGAAATTCCGCCGGGGAATGCAGAACCGGTGCGGGCCGTTTCGGCCCCCGGAAACCGAAGTCAAGGTCTGAGGCGCCTCGAAAACACCGTCCCGGCGCGCGTCCCGCCAGGCAGCTCGATGACTCTGATAATGTGCCGCTGCCCCTATCCGAAATCCACCCTCCGGCGCGGCGCCCTGCCCACGCGATACACTGAATCGTTATTTATTAATGCCAAATCTTACCCGGGCAACCGGCTGGGCGCGGCCTACATCGGATCAGTTGCTGGCCGCGCAGAATCTCGTTCTCGAGATGATCCTGTCCGGCGCCCCGCTCGACGACATCCTTCGCGCGCTGGTAGGCTATCTCGAACCGCAGCAGCCGGCCGCCCGCTGCTGCTTCTTCATCGCTGATTCTGGGGCGAACTTCCTCCATCCATGTGCGATGTTCAATCTTCCAGCCGGCTGCGTCGCCGCCCTGGCAGCGGTTCCCATCGCGCCGAGTGGCTGGTTTTCCGGCGTTGCGGCGTACCGGCGCGAGCGCGTCATCGTGCGCTCCCAGGCAACCGATCCGCTTTGCGGCAACTCTCGTCACGTGATGCTCCAGCATGGCTTGCGCTCGGGCTGGTCCACTCCCGTCCTGGACGGCGAAGGCGGGCTTCTGGCCGTGATAAGCCTTTACTATTCCGAGGAGCGGATCCCCGATCCCGACGAGATAGCTTCCGTGGACCGCGCCGTCCAACTGGTCCGCATCGCGATTGAAAAGCGCCGCATCGAAACCCGGATGCGCGACGACCGGGAGCAGTTTCGCACCCTCATCGAGCACACCTCGGACATCATCGCCACGCTGGACCGGGACGGGACCATCCGCTATATCAGCCCGTCGGTCGAACCGATCCTGGGCTTCAAGCCGATCCAGCTCCTGGGAGCCCCCGGGGCTGATCTTGTCGCCTATCAGCGCGCGTTGGGTAGCGCTGGTGTCCACCCGCCGGTTGAACAGCGGTTTTCTCACAAGGACGGCTCCTGGCGAGTGCTCGAGACCGTCGCCAACAACCAGTTGGACGACCCCTCACTCGAGGCGGTCATCCTGACCTCCCGCGATATAACGGATGCCAGGTCCGCCTGGGATGACCTGATCTCCAGCCAGGACAACTACCGCGAATTATTTGAGAACGCCCACGATATCGTCTACACGCACGATCTCTCCGGCAGGCTGAAGTCTTTGAACAAAGCCGGCGAGCTGCTTCTCGGCTACAGCCGCCAGGAGCTCGTGGGGATGGACTTCATCGGCCTGGTTGCTCCGAACAGCCGCACACTCATCCGCGAAATGTTGGACCGGCAGGTCGGCGGCGAGTTTAAAACCGTCTTTGAGCTGGAATTCATCAGCAAACAGGGTGTCCGCATTCCAATCGAAGTAAGCACCCGGCTCATTTTTAACCATGGACGGCCGGTCGGCGCCCAGGGCATCGGCCGCGACATCACGGCGCGCAAACGGCTGGAAACCCACCTCTCCCAGTCCCACAAGATGGAAGCGATCGGACGGCTGGCCGGCGGCGTGGCGCACGATTTCAACAATATTCTCACCGTGATCGCCGGCTACAGCCAGTGGATGCTCGAGGAATTGCCCGCCGGCTCGTCGCTTCTGGAGAGCGCTTCGGAGATCCTTTTCGCCTGTAACCGCGCTTCGCTGCTCACCAACAAGCTGCTGGCCTTCAGCAGGAATCAGGCGGTGACCCCCATCATCGTGGATCTCAACAATCTGGTGGCGGATTTCGAGCAGATGCTGCGCCGCGTCATCGGCGAGGATATCGAGCTGGTGACCCGGTTCGGCGCGAGCCAGGGGCTGGTCAAGGCCGATGCCGGGCAGGTCGAGCAGGTGATCCTGAACCTGGTCGTCAATGCGCGGGACGCCATGCCCGAAGGCGGCAAAATCCTGCTCGAGACATCGAACGTCGAGGTGGATGAAGAGCGCATCCGCGCGCAGCCGGACGCCAACCCGGGAACCTACGTCGCGCTCTCGGTAAGCGATTCCGGGTGCGGCTTCGACCAGACCGTCAAATCCCGCATCTTCGAGCCGTTCTTCACAACCAAGGAACAGGGAACCGGACTCGGTTTGTCGACCGTGTATGGAATCGTCAAACAGGGCGGCGGTCACATTGAAGTGGAAAGCGAGCTCCGGAAAGGCTCGGTCTTCCGCGTCTACCTTCCGTGCGCCGCCGAAGGCGCGGTAGCGGATTCGACACCCCAAAACGGTTCCCGAATCGGCGGCAGGGAAACCATTCTGCTGGTGGAAGACGAGCCGGCCGTTCGGCGGGTGGCCGGTGAGATGCTGGCCCACCTCGGCTACACGGTCCTCCAGGCCCGCAACGGCGTCGAGGCGCTGCAGGTTTTCGCCGATCACGGCAGGCCTGTTCAACTGCTGTTGACCGATGTCGTCATGCCCGAATTGGGTGGTATCGAGCTGGCAAATCGCCTGATTGCCCGGGACCGGAGCATCAAAGTCCTGCTCATGTCCGGCTATACCGGCGAATCAGGGGGACTGCAGACCCTGCCCGGCGCTCTTCTTCAGAAACCGTTCAGCATGGACAAACTGGCCTTGCGGGTGCGGGAGTTGCTGGATTCCTGAAAAAGGCCGGACCTAGTGTCCGCGCCTGCCGATGCACCACAGGGCTTGCGTCGTCCGCAGGAATAACTGACCTTCCGAGATCGCGATCGTGCTCAGGCAGTAGTCGTTGACGTTGTTCTCCGCGAGCACCTCGAACTCCGGACCGGTCTTGATCACGGACGTGACGCCGTCCTCGCTCGTGATGTAGATCCTGCCGTCGGCCAGTGTCGGCGACGCGCTGTACGTTCCCGGCTTGATGCGCTTGCCGCCGTACACTTCCGCGCCCGTCTTTGCGTCCAGGCAGTACACGATGCCTTTGTCGTCCACAATGTAGAAATATTTCCCGTCCGCGACCGGCGTGGGGACGTCCGGGCCGTGCTGGAAGGCGAATGCGAAATGCGATTTGGTGATGTCGCCGTGGCCTCCGGCCCGGAAAGCCTGCAGCGGCTTGACCCGCGTGGGCGCGTATATCATGCCGTCGTACGCCAGCGGAGACGCGATGATCCGCTGATTCGGACTGTTCTCCGGATTGAATCCGTTGCCCCGCCACAGCTCCTTGCCGGTGGCTGGATCGTGGCCGGTCACGCAGTCGCCGCCGTTGATCACGATTTCGGTGTGCCCCTGGTATTTGAGCAGCGCCGGAGTGGCGTAGGAATCGGGCGATTCGCGAACCGCCGCGGTCGGCCGCTCCACCCGCCACACAGTCTTACCCGTGCCCTTCTGAATGCGCAGGATGTAGGACGGATCGGTCGTCCGCATCCCGTGCAGGACCTGCACGAACAATGCGTCTTCGTAGAGCAGCGGCGACGACGCGTAGCCCCAGTTCAGGCCGAACTTTCCGTAGTCTTTCTGAATGTCGCGCTCCCAGAGTTGGTTCCCCTTGAAGTCGAACGCCTTGAGGATGCCCGTGCCGGTCATGGCGTAGACGCTCTTGCCGTCCGTCACCGGCGACGGGGACGACATATTCTGCTTGCGGTACATCGTATTCCCGCCGCTCAGAAACTTTTTCCAGAGCACGGTTCCGGACTTCCGGCCGACCGCCCAGAGATACAGGTCGCCCACTTTCGCTTCGCCGATATTCAGGAAAATCGTGTCGCCCCAGATGATCGGCGTGGCCCCGCTGCGATCCGGCAGCGGCAGCTTCCAGGCGATGTTCTCATCCGGGGACCATCGCAACGGAAGATTCTTCTCCGGGCTGATCCCGTTCAGAGCCGGCCCCCGCCACTGCGGCCAGTTCTCCCCCCGAAGCCCCGCACTGAAGAGAATCGCCATCGACGCCGCGGCCGCGAGAAGACGTTTCATCGCTCTACCGCCCGCGCGCCGTCACCGCCGGGACCGATTTGGCTGCCGCCGGGGCGGCCTCTTCCACCGCCGCCTCCGGCCGGATCAGCCCCAGCGCTTTCCTCAACTCGCTGTCGATCTTCTGCCGGATGTCGGCGTTGTCCTTCAGGAACTGCTTCACGTTCTCGCGCCCCTGTCCGATCCGCTCGCCCTTGTAGCTGAACCAGGACCCGCTCTTCTCCACCAGGTTGTTGGCGACCCCCAGGTCGATCAGGTCGCCTTCCTTCGACACACCCTCTCCATAAATAATGTCGAACTCGGCCTCGCGGAACGGCGCCGCGCACTTGTTCTTCACCAGCTTCACCTTGGTGCGATTCCCGATCACGGCGTCCCCATCCTTGATCGCCGCGATTCGCCGGATGTCCGCCCGGACAGACGAGTAGAACTTCAGCGCGCGGCCTCCCGTAGTGGTTTCCGGGTTCCCGAACATCACCCCGATCTTCTCGCGAATCTGGTTGATGAAGATCAGACAGGTTTTCGATTTGGACACGATGCCGGTGAGCTTCCGCAGCGCCTGCGACATCAGCCTTGCCTGCAGCCCCATGTGGCTGTCGCCCATCTCGCCGTCCAGCTCCGCCTTGGGCACCAGCGCCGCCACCGAGTCCACCACCAGGACATCGATCGACCCGGACGCGACCAGCGCCGCCGTGATCTCGAGCGCCTGCTCGCCGTAATCCGGCTGCGACACCAGCAGGTTGTCCACGTCCACCCCCAGCTTGCGGGCGTAAATCGGATCGAGCGCGTGCTCCACGTCGATGAAGGCCGCCATCCCACCCTTGCGCTGCGCTTCGGCCACCACCTGCAGCGCGATCGTCGTCTTTCCCGAAGATTCGGGACCGAAGATCTCGCTGATGCGCCCGCGCGGGAAACCGCCTATTCCCAACGCCGCGTCAAGTGAAATCGATCCGGTGGAAATCACCGCGACCGGTACGATTGCGTCTTTCGATCCCAGCCGCAGGATCGAGCCTTTTCCGAATTGCTTTTCGATTTGGCCGAGAGTCAGCTCCAGCGCTCGCGAGCGTTCTTTGTCTTCCATGCGGGTGGTCTCCTGGTGTTGTATTGCAGCTTGAGAACCGATTATAGCAACCTGAATCAGTTCCTCGGCCCTGCCTTGTACACGTTCAGCTTCTGCCTCGTGGTGGACCGCCATTGCTCGATCGGCGGCGCCCCGCCCGACTGGAAAAATCCGTCCAGCTCGGCGCGCAGGCCGGCCACCACTTTCCGATACCCCGGCTCCCCGATCACGTTGCGCTTCTCTCCGGGATCGGCTTCGAGGTCGAACAGCTCGCTCGGGAACTCCTTCGTCCGTTCGATGTACTTCAGCGTCTCGGTCCGCAGCCCCCGCACGTAGCTGTACTCGAAGTACAGCCGGTTGCGCCACTTCGGCGATTTGCCGCGCAGGAAGCCCGCATAGCTGTGTCCGGGGAGCTTGGAATCCTTGTGCGGCGGCAGGCCCAGGTAGTCGAACAGCGTCGGCATGTAATCGTAGCTCGACACCATCGGCGTCAGCGCCTGGCCGCCCCGGATCTTCCCCGGATGGTTCCAGATCATCGGAACCCGGATCGATTCCTCGTACATGTTGAACGGCCATGTGCCGTTCCCTTTGCCCCACACGCCGTGCTGGCCGGCGTTCCACCCCTGGTCCGCCGTGAAGACGACCAGCGTGTTGTCGCGCAGGCTCAGGTCCTCCAGCTTTTTGAGGATCCGGCCGACGTTCGCGTCCACGCCGCTGATCAGCGCGGCGTACGCCAGCATGCTCTCGCGGTTGAGATGATTCCTGGCAAGGCCCGGATTCTGCCAGGGATGCATCGGATCGCGGGGATAAGAGCTGAACTTTGAATTCAGGTGCGGCTTTCGGTACGCCTCCGGCTGATAATCGTACGGCGTGTGCGGGGCGTAGAAAGGGATCAGCAGGTAGAACGGATCGCTCCCCGCCTGGTCCAGAAACTCGAGCGCCCCGTCGGTCACCAGGTCGGTCTTGTATCCGGTCAGCTTCCGCCGCGCGCCGTTGGTGACGAACTCCGGATCGCGATACGTTCCGCCGCCGCCGGGAACGGTGTGCCACCAGGTGAAGCCGCGCTGCGCCTTGTCGTCGTCGCCCATGTGCCACTTGCCGCACATGCCGAGCTTGTAGCCGTTCTTCGCCAGCAGCTCCGCATAGGTCGTGTGCCCGTCCAGAAACCGGATGGTCTTCGGACCGAAGGAATCCTCCGGGAGAAGATAGTCCTGGACGCCGTGCTGCGAGGGAATCTTGCCGGTCATGTAGCTCATGCGGCTGGGCGAGCACACGGGCGTGCAGGCATAGGCGCGGTCGAAGCGGGCGCCTTCTTTTGCCAGCCGGTCGAGATTCGGGGTGTAGGCGTCCTTGTTCCCGTAGGCCCCCAATGTCCAGGCGCCGTGATCGTCGGTCATGATCATGACCACGTTGGTCTTCTTCGACTTTGCGGCGTCCCCCGGCTTCCCCGCCGCCACCGCTCCCGCCAGCAAGCTGCGCCGCGTCAATGTCATCGTGGTGTCTCCTTGAAATCCAGATACGATTTTCTGCTTTTCACAATCACCTCGTGCGCCTCCTTCGGACGGCCCCAGCCCCGCATCTGCGTCTTCTTGCCCTCGAGCTCCTTATAAATCGTGAAGAAGTGCTCGATCTCCCTTCGCACGTGCGGGAAAATCTGATCCATGGTGTGGACCTGATCGTAGCGCGGATTCCGGTTCGGCACGGCCACTACCTTCTGATCGGCCTCCTCGTTGTCCACCATATTGAGGATGCCCACCGGACGAACTTCGATCAGGCAGCCGGTGAAGCTCGGCTCTTCGACCAAAGCGAGCACGTCCAGCGGATCGCCGTCGTCGGCCAGGGTGCCGGGGATGAACCCGTAGTCCCCGGGGTAGTGCATGGGAGAATACAACGCGCGGTCCAGCCGGAAGACGCCGAGCTCGCTGTCGTACTCGTATTTATTGCCCGAGTTCTTGGGAATTTCCACGACCATCCGCACGATCTCCGGGCAATCCGGGCCGGGCTCGATGTCGTACAACGAGAGGGGCACCCGCTCAGAGTAGCAAGCGGCAAGCCCTCATGTCAGCGCGTGTAGCTGCCCCGCAGCCGCCGTCTGCCGCGCATCGATGCCGCACCTCCGCGGTCGCCCCGGGCTCCCCGCCGGACGGTTCCTGCGCCGCCCGATCAGGTCTTCGCCTCGCATATGGATCTGCCACGACCCACGCTGCGGGCTGGTCGGCGATCCGTCCACCCGCGCCGCATTGATGGCAGCCCCGCGTGCGCGCCTGGCAGAAACTCCGGAGGATGCAGGTTACGCCGGACGCAGCTAAAATAGGTGCGAAAAGTTGGTGTCCATGCAAAGACCCGACCCAGTGGAATCTGCCTCCGCATTGATCGACGAGAAAATCAGGGAACTCGGGGACTGGCGCGGGAAGATGCTCGCGAAAGTGCGCGGCATCGTGCGCCAGGCAGACCCTGAGATCGTCGAAGAGTGGAAGTGGAGGGGAACTCCCGTCTGGTCCCATGGCGGCATCGTCTGCACGGGAGAGACGTACAGGAATGTCGTCAAAATGACGTTTGCCAGGGGAGCCGCGTTGAAGGACCCTTCAGGTCTGTTCAACTCCAGCCTCGACGGGAATGTCCGGCGCGCCATCGACATCCACGAAGGCGACCAGCTCGATGAAGCAGCCCTGAAGGATCTCATCCGCGCCGCAGTGGCGCTCAATCTCGAGAGCCGGAGCAAGCCGCATCCCCGGCGGGCGGGCAGCAAGCGGCCCGCCTAGCCTCATCCCAGTTCCATCGCTGGCCGCGCACGCGGATCCCCTCCGTCACTCTAATGCCGGCCGGGAAGAGCTTGTCTCGACGGCCGACCAGTGCGCGCACCACGAAACCAGCCAACCCGCAGCTGTTGAGAGACAGCCCACTGTTCACCATATCCGCACGTTAGAATGTGGAAATGCCCCAACCCGTGATCATCGTCTCCAATGGCGATCTCCGTCTCTCGGCGAATCGGAAGTGCTGGCCCGCGCAGGCGCGCGTCGAAGAGAGCGTGATGGCGGCGATCCGAAGCGAAGGTTTTGAAGTCCGCCGCGGGCACGCCTACGATCCGGCCAAACAGCACGGTTTCATCGACAGCCAGAAGCGCGGCATGGAAGTCTTCCGGGAGATCCCCCTTGACGCTCCACTGGTTGTCGTCGAAGCCGTCTGGCAGTACAGTCATCACCTCCTCCACGGTCTTTATACTCACTGCGGTCCGATCCTCACCGTCGCCAACTGGAGCGGCGAATGGCCCGGACTGGTCGGACTGCTCAATCTCAACGGATCGCTCACCAAAGCCGGCGTCAGGTACAGCTCGCTCTGGAGCGTCGATTTCACGGACGGCTTCTTCCGCCAGGGCCTCGCCCGCTGGCTCCGCGGCGAATCGCTCGAGCATGACACCAGCCACGTCCAACCGCTCAGCTCCCTGTCGATTCCGGACCGCGCGTCCCAAATCGGCAGCCGTCTGGCCGCCGACCTCCGCCGCAACAAAGCCATCCTCGGAGTTTTCGACGAAGGCTGCATGGGCATGTACAATGCCATCATCCCCGACGAACTGCTGCACTCGACCGGCGTCTTCAAGGAGCGGCTCAGCCAGTCGGCGCTGTTCGCCGAGATGGGCCGCGTTCCGGACTCCGAAGCGCTCGCCGTCCGCCAGTGGGTCGAGCGTAAAGGTCTGCGCTTTCTCACCGGCGCCGATCCCGAAACCGAGCTAACCGACGCCCAGATCCTGGGACAGTGCAAGATGTACGTCGCCGCCCTGCGCATCGCCGACGAGTTCGGCTGCGACGCCATCGGCATCCAGTACCAGCAGGGATTGAAAGATCTCGCTCCCGCTTCCGATCTCGCCGAAGGGCTGCTCAACAACGTCGACCGCCCGCCGGTCACCGCCGCCGGCAACGGACGCGTGCTCTATGAAGGCCGTGCGCTGCCGCACTTCAACGAAGTGGACGAATGCGCGGGACTCGACGCCCTGGTGACCAATCGCCTCTGGACCGGGCTCGGCTTCGATCCCGAAACCACGCTGCACGACCTGCGCTACGGGGAAGACTACGGCGGCCAGTTCGTCTGGGTCTTCGAAATCTCCGGCGCCGTGCCGCCTCACCACTTCACCGGAGGCTACGCCGGCGCGGTCAGCGAGCGCCAGCCTCCCATGTATTTCCGGCTCGGCGGCGGAACCATCAAGGGCGTCAGCAAGCCCGGAGAGGTCGTGTGGAGCCGCGTCTTCGTGGACGGCGGTATCCTGAAAGCGGACCTCGGCATCGCACGCGCGATCGAGTTGCCGCTCGAAGAGACCGAGCGCCGCTGGCGCGGGACGACGCCGCAGTGGCCCATCATGCATGCCGTGACCCCCGGGATCACCCGCGATCAGATGATGGCCCGCCACAAGTCGAACCATATCCAGGTGGCTTACGCGCCCGACGCCGCCGGGGCGAAGCTTGCGCTGGCAGCCAAGGCGGCCGCTTTCCACGGCATGGGGCTCGAAGTCTCCGTCTGCGGGAGCGTCGAATGATTACCCGCCGCCGGCTTCTCGCCTCTCTTCCGCTTCCGGCGTTTGCGCAAAGGAGCGCCCGCCCCAAAATCGCCGCCGTCACCACCGTCTATCACAAGTTCGCCCACGCCCAGCACATCGTCGACCGCTTCCTCGAAGGTTACGGCTGGAACGGCGCCCATCACCGCCCGCCCATGGACCTCGTTTCGCTTTACGTCGATCAGGTGGGCAGCGACGACCTCAGCCGCGACCGGGCCGCGCGCTTCCCGTCGATGAAGGTTTATCCCACGATCGCCGAAACGCTGACGCTCGGCGGGAGCAAGCTGGCGGTGGACGGCGTGCTGCTGGTCGGAGAGCACGGCAAATATCCGCGCGACGAAAAAGGACACCACCAGTACCCTCGCTATCCATTCTTCCAGCAGATCGTGAAGGTTTTCGAATCGAGCGGCCGTTCGGTCCCGGTGTTCAACGATAAGCATCTCTCGTGGAACTGGAAATGGGCGCGAGAGATGTACGACACGTCGCGGCGGCTGGGCTTCGCCTTCATGGCCGGATCCAGCCTGCCGGTCACCTGGCGGACTCCGTCCCTCGAGATGCCCGCCGGAGCGCGCGTGCGTGAAGCCGTCTGCGTCGGTTATGGAGGCATTGACAGCTACGATTTCCATGCCCTTGAAACGGTGCAGTGCATGGTGGAGCGCCGGAAAGGCGGCGAGTCGGGAGTGAAATGGTTAGAGGCTTGCCGCGGAGCCGATTTCTGGAAAGCCTACGACAGCGGAGCGTTTCCCAAGGACCTGATCGAAGCCGCTCTTTGCCGCAGCCACACGCTGACACCCTCGCGGCCCGGCTTCAACGACATCTTTCCGTCGCGCGCCGCCATGCAGCGCCTCATCAAGGACCCCGTGGCATACCGCTACGAGCATGCCGACGGGCTGAAGTGCTCGATCTTTCTGATGAACGGGCTGGTGCAGGACTTCAACTTCGCCGCCCGGATCGATGGCCGCGCGCACCCGTTCTCGACGCAGATGTATCTGCCCATGCCGCCGGACCGCACCAGCTTGGCGAACTTTTTCAGCCCGCTGGTGAACAATGTCGAGCAGATGTTCCTTTCGGGCAAGCCTACCTACCCGATCGAGCGGACCCTGCTCACCACCGGACTGACCGACGCCGGAGTCGAGAGCCTGTCCCGAAAGGCGCGCTACGATACCCCGCACCTTCACATCGCATACCAACCGGCCAAAGAATCCACCTACTGGAGAACCTGATTGATGCCGCGCCGGATCGCCGTCGTCACCACTGTTTACCGCTACCTGTCCCATGCGCAGCACATGGCGGATCGCTTCCTCGTCGGCTATCCGCACGCCGGCGCGTGGCATCGGCCGGACATGAAGATCGTCTCGCTCTACGTGGACCAGAAACCGGAGGGGGATCAGAGCGCGGAGCGCGCCAGGGAATTCGGATTCACCGTTTACCCGACCATCGCGGAAGCGCTGCGCTGCGGCGGGGACAAGCTGGCCGTGGACGCCGTCCTGATTATCGGCGAGCATGGCAATTATCCCCGCAACGAGAAAGGCCAGATCCTCTACCCGCGATACGAATTCTTCAAGCAGTGCGTGGACGTCTTCGAAAAGGACGGCCGCGCGGTCCCGGTCTATAACGATAAGCACCTTTCTTACAGCTTCGAGAAAGCGCGCAGCATGGTGGACGCCTCGCGCCGGATGAAGTTCCCCATGCTGGCCGGGTCGTCGCTGCCGGTAACCTGGCGGCTGCCGGATCTGGAGCTGCCGCTCAATTGCGAGATCGGGGAAGCGCTGATGATCGGCTCCGGCGGATCGGACCCGATGGATTACCATGCTCTCGAAGCCATGCAGTGCATGATCGAGCGCCGCAAGGGCGGGGAGACCGGCGTGAAGGCGGTCCAGATGATAGAGGGCGACGCTGTGTGGAAGGCAGGCAAGGAAGGGCGCTGGTCGAAGGCGCTTCTCGAAGCAGCGCTCTCCCGGAGCGACACGCCGCAGGGGTTGACCCTGAAGGACGGACGGACTCAGGACATGCTCGGCGCCGGCGAGCTGCCCAGGCTGGTGAAGAATCCGGCGGCCTATTTCATCGAGCACAACGACGGGCTGCGTACCACGCTGCTGATGCTGAACGGCGCGATCCGGGATTTCAATTTCGCGGCGCGGGTCAAAGGCATGAGCGGCGTGCCTTCCACCCAGTTCTTTCTCTCCCCCACTCCGAACGTTACCTACTCGGCTTGCCTGGTGAGCAAGATCGAAGAGATGTTCGCCACGGGGAAGGCCCCCTACCGGGTTGAGCGCACGCTGATCGTCAGCGGGATTCTCGAGAGCTGCCTGACCTCCCGGCACCAGGGCCAGAAGCGGCTGGAAACGGCGCACCTGCAGGTCAGGTATCACGCGCCGGGGAAGTCTCAGCACGCGCGCGACTGAGCCGCCGCGGCTCAGCTCGATATTTATACCCGCGCAGACGGGCGACTGCCTAATGGCAGCCCAGACAGGTAAACTTCCGGCCGTGGCATACCGCGCATGTGGACTTGTCGAGTCCGCTGTTCTTCCGGCTGTGTGAGTCGTGGAAGTCCGCCGTATGATTGGCCGGTTTCAGCTCAGGCCCCTTCGCGTGGCACAACTCACAACTGAACGGCGCGTCGATCTGGTTGTGACACACCAGACAATCCGCCATCTGAGGAAAATCCGATCTGGCCGGGGCGGCCGACTGCTCCATGCCCCGATGACACGCGGCGCACGCGTTCGCCGTGTCCAGATGCCGCCGTATTTCCCCCGGCTTGGACAGGTAGCTCCCCGAATCGATGGCCGACCGGATGACCGGCGCGAGATTCCCCATCGCCACGTGCTTCTGATGATTGAACCGGGACAGAATCGTCGGCTTTGGCTGGCCGATCCGCATATCCTGCCGGTGGCACCCCCTGCACACGCCCGCCGCCGGCAGGTTGTTGTCTTCGAGCCGCGTCGACGACGCCACTGCCGCATGGCAGCTCGCGCACTTCAGCCCGGCCGGCAGTTTCAGGTGCAGCTCATGCGAAAACGGCCGCGGATTCTGAGCCGCGGCCGCGCTTGCCATCAGCACAAGAAGAAGCTTCACTTCCCTTTGTAGCGGATATGGTAAATCTTGTTGTTTCCGTCCTCGGAAACCAGCAGGCTGCCGTCCGTCATCTGCAGAATCCCCGTCGGCCGGCCCCAGACTTCCTGCTTGTCGGGCGAAAGCATCCAGCCCGTCATGAACTCTTCCATCGGACCGGACGGCTTGCCCTTCTTGAACGGAATGAAAGCGATCGACTGGCCCACCCGCTTCGAGCGGTTCCAGGAGCCGTGCAGCGCGAGGAAAGCCCCGCCCTGATATTTGGCCGGAAACTGCTTCCCGGTGTAGAACTCGAAATCGATCACGGCCACGTGCGCTCCCAATATCACGTCCGGAACCAGCGTCTTCTTCACCAGTTCGGGCTTCTCCCCCTTGCGGCGCGGATCCTCGTGCGGACCGATATAGGCGTACGGCCAGCCATAAAAGCCGCCTTGTTTGATCGACGTGAGGTAGTCCGGAACCAGGTCGTCGCCGAGCAGGTCGCGTTCCTGGATCGAGGCCCACAGCGTGTCGGTCCCCGGATAGAAACGGACAGTCGTGGGATTGCGCGTTACCGAGGCGAAGATTTCGTGCCCGCTGCCGTCCGGATTGAAACGGTTGATGGCGGCGCGCATTTCCGGATCGCCCGCGTCCACGTTCGAGCTGGAGCCGACCCCCAGATACATCTTTGCCCCCGCCTTGTCGAACGCCACCGTCCGCGTCCAGTGCCCCTTGCCGAAATCTTTCATGCTGACCACTTCCTGGCCGGCGCCCACCGTCATCTTTTTGGAGTCGTACGGATAGCGCTTCAGCGAGGTCGTTTCGGCGACATAGAGATACTCCTTCCAGAACGCCATGCCGTAAGGCCGGTCCAGCTTCTCGATCAGCTTCTTGCGCTCCGGTTTCAGAATGTATACCGTGCCGCCCTTGCTGTCGGTGAGCAGGATCTCCTTGCTCGGACCCAGAATCATGTAGCGGGGCTGCTCGAAGCCCTCGGCATACAATTCGACTGTGAACCCGTCCGGTACTTTCAACTGCGCGCCGGAGGGCTGCGGAATCACCCGCGGCCGGTTGGTGACCGACGGGGTGGCCCCGGGAGGCGGCAGTTTGACCTCGGCTCCCCAGCAGGAGAGGGCCGCGAAGAGGAAGAGAATGCTCGGCTTCATACGCTACCAGTCTATTATGGGAACGGCCAGACGCGCTCGATGGTCTTACTCAGCATCCAGCTCTTGTCGTCCTCGTTGAGAAATTTCATCTCGTCCCGGACCATGGCCAGCGCCTTCGCGTATCCGCAGTGGTTTTCCACCAGCGGCCAGTCCGTCCCCCACATCAGCCGCTGCGGACCGAAGGCGTCGTAAAGACGCTTTACCTGCGCCTGGGAGTCCTTGTACGGATATTCCTGCTTCGAAAGCGACCAGGTATGCGATACCTTGACGAAGACCTTGGGATAGCGTTTCAACGCCATCAACAGATTCAACTGCTCCGGCTTGTCCAGCGGAGAGTCCGCCATGTGGTCGATCACAACCGTCAGGTTGGGAAACTTCTCGATCAGCGGCGCGACGTCCGGCATGCGCGTCACCGGCGCAAGCACCGTCATCGGGACCTTCAGCGAATCGCATCGCTTCCATAGCGGCGGCATGAGGGGGCCGCGAATCCAGTCGCCCGCCGCGTTGCCCGACGGGCTGATGCGCACGCCCTGGAATTTCTGCTCCTGCACGAGCCGCGTCAGATCGTCGGGCGCGGATTGGATCTCGGGGTTCACCCGGGCTACCCCCTTGAAGTACGAGGGATACTTCTTTAGGACATCGGCCAGGTAACTGTTGTCCCAGCGGTAGTGGATTACCTGGATAATAACAGTCTTCTCGACGCCGTTCGCCTTCATCAGATCGAGCAGCATTTCGGCGGTGGCGTCCTTGTCGGGCGGCCGCGTCGTCTCTTTGGCCCACGGATACTTCGGGTCTTTCTTCCAGACGTGCACGTGTGGATCGATGATGCGATAGCCGCGGGCGCCGAGCGCCGCGCCAGCGGCCAGGGAGCCGAGCGCGGCTCTGCGGCTGATTTCATTCATATGAAGAGTATATAGCTACGGTGGTAGGGGAAAACCTATGCTATAGATTTCCCTTGTACCGCCGATGGAATGGCATGTTGCTTGATGTGGACACATCGGCCGGGCCGGGAATGGGAACGGCTGATCCGGGGGAACTGGCGAATCAGGTTGAAGCTGCCCGGCAGTTGCAATACAGTCGCGAGCTGGTGGCGCTCGGCGCCGCCGTGGATGCGCCGGCCACGCCGCAGTGGCGCAGGGCCCTGGTGGGAGACAGCCCGGCCATGGGTCAGCTTTGCCGCCTGATCCAACTGGTGGGTCCGCGGCGGACCACGGTCATGATTACCGGTGAAACCGGCGCCGGCAAGGAGCTGGTCGCCCGCTCGGTCCATGCGGCCAGCCCACGGTCACGTCTGCCGATGGTGACCGTCAACTGCGCGGCCCTTCCGGAGAATCTGCTGGAAGCGGAGCTGTTCGGACATGTGAAAGGCGCCTTCACCGGCGCCGCCAATCACCGGGTCGGCCGGTTCGAGCAGGCCGACGGCAGCACGATCTTCCTCGACGAAATCGCCGAAATGCCGCTCGATCTGCAAGTCAAGATGCTGCGTGTCCTGCAGGAGCGGGAGTTCCAGCGCATCGGCGCTTCCGATACCGTCAAGGTTGACCTGCGAATCATCTCCGCCTCGAACGTCGACCTGGCGCGCCGCGTAGACCAGGGACGATTCCGGGAAGATCTCTTCTATCGCCTCAATGTCGTCCGGCTGCGCACGCCGCCCCTGCGGGAGCGGCTGTCGGACGTCCCGGCGCTGGTCGAGCATCTCATTCGCAAGGTTTGCCGCCTGGAACAGATCCCGGTCCGGCAGGTCTCGCCTCAGTCCCTGTGGCGGCTGGCAAACTACGGCTGGCCGGGAAACGTCCGGCAGCTCGAAAACTCGGTCGAAGCCGCCATCGCCTTGAGCGGCGAGCGGCTGATGCTCGAGCCGGAAGACTTTCCGATGGAGTCGACCGATTCGAAAATGGAAGCCGCCGCCGTGGGAGGCCCCACCATCTCCGTGCCGGATCACGGGCTCGACTTCGAGCGGACCGTCAGCCAGTTCGAGCGCAGCATTCTGATGCAGGCCCTGGAAAAGACCGCGGGCAACAAGAAGCAGGCCGCGGACATGCTGGGCCTGAAACGCACCACCCTTTCCGCCAAGCTGCGCACCTTCGACGTCGAATAACCCTGGCGCCGTTCGGCGGCTCAGAAGCTGATCTTGCCCCGCAACTGGACCACGCGCGGATCGCGGGCGTCCGTGACGAACCCGTATGTAGCCGTGTTCAGCTGCGTACCCACCTCTTCGAACTGCGGATGGTTGAACGTGTTGAACGTCTCGACCCCGAATTGCAGCTTCGCCCGGTCGCCTCCGAATCGGACCGTCTTGTACAGACTCGAGGATTCTACACGCCGGCCGAAGATCGACAATGCGGTCCGGCGGCCAGACCACGCCTCCGTCCGCGGACGCGCCGCTGTCTTCTGAAGGGATGCGAGCAGCGTTTTCGTCCCCAACGGTCGCGACAGCGGTTTTGCAGTGAGGAGTGCCGTCGAGCGGCGCGGCGATGGTCGCGTTGGAAAGCCCAGCAGAGCTATCGGGCGACGGAGGCGGGCAAAGAGAAACGCAATAGGCAGAGCCGGCGTTACCGTGAGAGAGTCAAAAAACGCCAACAACCAGCGCCGGAAGAAGCAGTTCCGGAGTCCCCGAGGGTAATCACCCAAAACTTTTTTCGATGATTGTTGCGACCGCCCCGGCTGCTATGAAGGATTCATGCAACAGCGGCGTTCGCCCCAGCAGCGCTTTTGTTCTCGCGCGTGCCGGCGCGCCATGGAACGAGTCTGGCAACGCGAGCGGCGCTGGCGCTGCACGGCGCGACAGCAGTGGAGGATCTGAGCCAATGCGGTCCGAGATAAGCCGGGCATATTGATCACAACGAACGCACAGCTTACATTCGACTTGTCGTGGGAAAGGAACGACGCGGATGCTGCACTGGGCCAGCGACAATCTGCTGCAACTCAGACCGGAGGAAATCGGCGAGCATTATGGGCGCTATCGCCTGCACGTGCCAGAAGCCGAACGCGTCATCGCGAAATCGCTGGAGCGCTACGGGCAGTTAACGCCGCTGGTGGTGTGTCGCCGCGAGGACCGCTATGAGCTGATCGACGGATTCAAACGCCTCGGAGCGGCGCGCAATCTGCAGAATATCGATCATCTCTCAGCCCGGCTTATGGAAGCGGACGAGCGCACACTGAAAGCCGCCATCTATGGACTCAACCGCGCCGGCGGCCGCACACGCGAACTTGAGGAAGCGTGGATCATCCACGCTCTGGTGCGCGAGGACGGCATGAGCCAGGTCGAAGTGGCGGAGTTGCTGGGGCGGCACAAGAGCTGGGTATGCCGGCGACTGGCGTTGCTCGAACGGCTGGGCGCGAAAGCCCGTGATGACCTGCGCGTAGGATTGTTGTCGCCCACAGCGGCGCGGCAGATCGTGCGGTTGCCGCAGGGCAACCAGGCCGAGGTGCTTGATGCCATCCGTCGCGAGGCTCTGTCGAGCGCGGAACTGGTGGGCGTCGTTGATTTGTGGCTGGGATGCGCCGAACAAAATCAGCAGCGCTATATCCTGGCGCATCCGCGGGAAACGCTCTCGCAGGCCAAGGGTGTAACTGGTTCGGTCCGCGATCCGCGGCTGAGCGAGGCCGGGAATCATGTCTGGAAGCGCGTGGGACTTTTGCTCGATGTGCTCGGCCGCATGGAAGTATGGCTGGCGCATCATGGTCGCGCCGGATTGACGCCAGAGGATCGCGCGTTCCTTGCGCCTCGCTTTGAAAAGTTGTCACGGGACGCCGCCTCGGTCGCCTCTCTGAGCCTTGATCTGGTCGGCGAGATGAAGCCGGCGGCATGAGGGAAGTGACGCGCAACGAGATCGTCCGGCTGCACTACTCCGGCGCTTCGCACCGGACGATTGCGCGCCGGCTGGGAATCGACCGCAAGAGCGTGTACCGCGTGCTGAAGGAACACCTGGACCGCAGGGCAAGTGAAGTAGAGAGTGGACGCTCTCGCCGGCCGAGTCTGCTCGATCCTTACGCGGATCAGATCGCGCAACTGCTGGAACGCTACCCGAACCTGACTGCTGTCCGTCTGATGAAGAGCTTCGCAGATTGGGTTTCGCGGGCCGTTACGGCATCGTCAAAGAACATCTACACGCTATACGGCCGCGCGCGCCGAAAGCGCCGGTGCAGCGATTCGAAACTGGACCCGGAGTGCAGGCGCAGATGGACTATCCGCCTTACGAGATCGCGTTTACGGCCGAAGGGCGGCGGCGGGTGCATGCCTTCAGTTATGTGCTGAGTTACTCGCGACGTCAGAATCTGCGTTTTCTCCCCCGGCCCGGAAATTCAATGGACAGTGCATTGGGAACATTTGATATAGAAAATGTTCTAAGGAGATGCATGTCCAATCGTTAGCGACCACCAGCGGGGGCCGCTGGTCCGCCAAACGCAATATGTCGGTCATTTTGGAGCTGTTGCGCGGCGCAGACCTGGAGAGCGCCTCACGTAAGCACCGCGTCAACGTTGCAACCCTCAC
>DATJFH010000330.1:0-4167 GCA_035495815.1 Bryobacteraceae bacterium | reverse complement strand
CGCTCCTCGAATGCCGCGACAGATCGAGCGTGAGCACGCGGGCGGCCAGACCCGGAGGAAAGCTGACTCGCGGGTCGTCCGGCTGGCGGAAAACGATCGCATCGACGGCAAACGATCGCGCCAGATATTCCAGCACGGACGCCGACCGCAAGGCGCCGCCCCCGACCGTGGGGTAAGGCGACTCAGGCGTCAGGAACAGCGCCCGACGCGCCTCAGCCATCGAACCGTCTCCGCGCCTCGGCATACACCTCGCGGGTCGCCCGCGCCGTGCGCCGCCACGAGAACCCGGAGGCCCGCTGCAGGACCCGCTCCCGGCGATGATCAAGCCAGTCCCCGCCGGCGGCGCACGCCAGCAGCGCTTCCGTCCAGGCCCGGCGGTTTTTCGGATCGAGACGCACGGCGGCGTCTCCCACCACTTCGGCAATCGCCGGATCGGTGGAGGTGATAACGCAGGCGCCGCACTGCATGGCTTCGAGAACCGGTAATCCGAAGCCTTCGTAGAGGGAGGGGTACACGAACGCCAGCGAAGCCGAGTAGAGCGCGGGCAGGTCTTCGTCGGCCGTTTCACCCAGAATGCGCAGCCCCGGCTCGTCCCGCAGTCCGGCGAAATCCTCCCGGGAGCGGCCGGCGAGCAAAAGATCCACTCCATACCGGTCGCGCACCGGCCTCCAGGCGTCCACCAGCATGGGAATATTCTTGCGCGGCTCGAGCGCCCCGACGTAAAGGAAGTACGGCGCCCGCGGACGGGCCGCGCGGATCGGCCGGAACCGGGCCGAGGCTGCCAGCGGGGCCACCGCGACCCGCTCCGGGTGAATGCGAAACCGGTCGATGGCCTGCCGGCGCACGGCCCCGCTGTGGGTAACCAGCATGGTCGCGATGCCCAGCCGGATCAAAAGAGGCGCGCGGCGGCGGACGCGCCCCGCCGCGCTGTGCCAGGAGCGATCCATCCAGGGGGAAAGATCGTGCAGCGACATCACGCTCGGCCGGGTGGCCAGATAGGGTACTGAAAAATCGGTTCCGTGGAAAAGTTCGGCTCCGACCCGTCCCATTTCGCGCTGGAGTCCCCACAGCCACCAGCGGCGCTCCATGGGATTCCCCGGACCGGGGCCAAACTTCAGATTGCGCGCCGGCGGAAGGCTCCGGCGCCGTCCGGCCTCGACGTCCGACACCAGGTAATACTCATCCTCCGGAAATTCCGCCGCCAGCGCGTTCACCAGCTCCGAGGTGTACCGGCTCAGGCCGCCCGAGCTCAACGCCAGCGGAGTGGCATCCAGGGCCACGCGCATCCGTCAGTCGCCATTCCTGCGCGCCCCTTGGCGGTTCTCGTAATTCCGCGCGTAGTAGGTCAGGTAGTCGCCTGACTTGACGTTGCGCACCCAGTCCGTATTGGCCTTGTACCAGGCCACGGTTTGCGCCAGTCCCTGTTCGAAAGGAACCAGCGGCGCCCAGCCGGTCTCGCGCATCAGCTTGTCGCTCGACAGGGCGTACCGGCGGTCATGCCCCGGACGATCTTCCACGGTTTTGATGAGGCTCTCCGGCATCCCGGTGGCGGCCAGGATCTTCCGCACCACTTCGATATTGGGAAGCGAGCAGTTGCCGCCGATGTTGTAGATTTCGCCGTCGCGGCCCTTTTCGAGCGCCGCGCGGATGCCCCGGCAGTGATCCTCGACGTACAGCCAGTCGCGCACCTGCATGCCGTCGCCGTAAACCGGAAGCGGACGCGCTTCGAGCGCGTTCGAAATCATGAGCGGGATCAGCTTCTCGGGAAAATGGTAGGGTCCGTAATTGTTCGAGGCGCGCGTAATCACGACGGGCAGCTTGTAGGTGACGAAATACGACCGGGCGAGCAGATCCGATCCCGCCTTCGACGCCGAATACGGGCTGCTCGGATTCAGGGGGAAGGCTTCGTCCGCCTCGAGGGGCGCCTCCAGGCTGCCGTAGACTTCGTCGGTGGAAACATGGACAAAGCGTGCGATCCGGTTGAGGCGCGCCGCTTCGAGCAGCGTAAACGTGCCCCGCAGGTTGGTCTCGAACGCCGGCGCGGCCGAAAGGATGCTGCGGTCCACATGCGATTCGGCCGCAAAGTGCACGATCGCATCCGGCTTTTCCTCCGCCAGGATCGAGTTCACCAGGGCGCTGTCGCAGATATCGCCGTGCACGAAGCGGTAGCGCGGGTCGCCGGCGACCGGCGCCAGGTTCGCCAGGTTTCCGGCGTAAGTCAGCTTATCGAGATTGATGATGCGCGTGGACGTCCCGCCGCCCGGGTCCGACAGCGCAAGCCGGACGAAGGCGGATCCGATGAAACCGGCCCCGCCGGTTACTAGAAGTTTCATTCCTGGAAGTCCCGTTTATTTATACTGCGTTTCCCAGTCGTAGTGTATACCGGGATCGTTGTAGGGAATGCGTCCCTCGTCGGAAGGATTGTAAAATCTGTCGGTCATGTAGATCAGCATGGCCGGTTCGGCCCCGATCACCTTGTATCCGTGGGCGACACCCGGAGGGATCAGGATCTGCCACGGCCGCAGGGCCCCTGCGTAAATCGTGTTACGCTGCCCGAAGGTAGGCGAGCCCTGCCGCAGGTCCGCCATGGCCACCTGAAACATTCCCATGGCGGGAGTCCAGCAATCGGTCTGATGGAGATGGTAGTGAAAGGCTTTGATCGTAGCCGGATGATTTAACGCGGCCGAGACCTGGGACGTAGCCGGCGGAAAATGGGCCGCCAATCCGAAACCGATGCGCTGGATTTCGAGGAAGTAGCCGCGGTCGTCCGGCCACAGCGGAATGGCCTGCAGGCGCACACCTTCGATCAGCTTGGGCGAATCGACCGCGGTGATGACGGCGCCGATCCCTTTGGGATTCTCCGGCAGGACCAGGCGCATCGAATCAAGGCTGGCAATTTCGCGAGAAGAAGGGTCCCGAACAGCTTGCATGGCCATTAGTCGTTTCCCGTGCCGACGGTCTCGGCTGCTCCCACGCTGCTGGCCACCAGGTTTCCAGCCCGCAGAAGCGACTCGAACGTGCCGGCGTCGGTCCACCAGCCGTCGAGGTAGGAGAAGGTCATTGTGCCTTCCCGGATATAAGCATTATTCACGTCCGTGATCTCGAGCTCCCCGCGCCCGGACGGAACCAGCGTCTCGATTTTTTCGAAAACCGTTTCGTCATACATATAGAAACCGGTCACGGCGTAATTCGACTTCGGCTTGCGGGGCTTCTCCTCGATATTGATGACCTTGTCGCCTTCGATCTCCGCAACGCCGAACCGCTCGGCGTCATTCACTTCCTTCAGCAGGATCTTGGCGCCGCAGGGCTGCCGGCGGAACTCCTCCACAGCCGAGCGGATACTTCCCTCGATGATATTGTCTCCCAGGATCACGCAGAGCCGGCTGTTCTCGGCGAAATGCCGCGCCAGGCTGAGAGCTTCGGCGATGCCGCCCTCGCCCTCCTGATAGGTGTAATCGATGTGGGTCAGCCCGAAGTGCTTCCCGTTGGCGAGGAGGCGCAGGAAATCGCCCGCGTTCTTCCCGCCGGTGACGATGAGAATATCCTTGATACCCGCATCCACCAGGGTCTGGATGGGGTAATAGATCATGGGCTTGTCGTAGATCGGGAGCAGATGCTTATTGGTGATCTTGGTGAGCGGAAACAGCCGGCTTCCGGTGCCCCCGGCGAGAACGACGCCTTTCATCATTGTCTCATGATACAATACCGCGGCGATGAAGCTTTACAACTGGAGCGAAGTCGAAGAAGAGCCGTTGACACCGCAGGCTACGCGCCAGATGATCCACGGGGAGACGATGACGATGGCCCGGTTGCGGCTTCAAAAGGGCTTCGTTGTTCCCACGCACAGTCACGCCAACGAGCAGATCACGACCATCGAGCAGGGGTCGGTGCTGTTCATCACGCCCACGGAGCGAATCAAGCTCGGGGCGGGCCAAACGCTGTGCGTTCCGCCGAACGTGCCCCACAGTGTCGAGTGCCTGGAGGATTGCGTGGCGCTGGACATTTTCAGTCCGGTCCGCGAGGACTGGGTCCGCGGAGACGACGCTTACCTGCGCAAGTAGCGGCTGCATGAGGCGCTCCCGACAGGCGCCCCGTACCAATTTACTACTACCCCACAACATCTAGTGGCGCCGGACAGCGGGGATAGACTCGTCGTATCGCGCTAAC
>DATJFH010000329.1:0-21471 GCA_035495815.1 Bryobacteraceae bacterium | reverse complement strand
CGCTAGAAGACCGGCCCTACGCGCCAAACCCAGGCGCTCCGGTCCGGCCTGCTAGCGTAAAATCAGGAAAGCTTGCCAGCGGCTGGCTGGCGGAATATAGCTGCGGAGAATCGCTACTTACACAAAATCGGAAACACTACCGAAACACTACCCCAGTACCGCGCTAAAATTTACCAATGAGTGGTCCTATCGGCATTCTAGAGCCGGACCTTACAAATGATCCTGGATCCACCGGTCCCGGCATTCGCTGCCCGCTCTGTTCCTGGACGCCATCGAAAGACGACCTTTGGTCCTGTTCCTGCGGCCACTCCTGGAACACCTTCGATACCGGCGGCGTGTGCCCGGCATGCCTGCGCCGGTGGACATCCACACAGTGCCTGAAGTGCTCAGGCTGGTCCGCCCACTCCGATTGGTACCCTGCCGAATGATGAAGCTGCTCGTAACTCTGGCCGTCCTTCCCGCCCTTTGCGCCGCGGACACCTTCGACGACCTAAGGCTCCGTTGGCGCAATATCCTCAACGGGGGCGGCTCCCCGGATACGACGATCGCGCAGGTTCGCTCACGCCTCACCTCCATCGAATCGTCCGCCCGCACCAACTGGGCTTCGCTCCAGAAAGACGCCGGCCGCAGAGCGCTGTGGACCGACATCGCCAGCGGCGCCATCTCAGCCCACATCAGCAGCAATTACAGCCGGGTGCGCACACTGGCGCTGGGCTGGGCCACGCCTGGCCAGTCATACTATCAGGACCCAGACCTCCTCGCCGATATCCGCTCCGCGCTCAACTGGCTCGACGCCAATCGCTACCATGCCCGCGTGGCGCAGGAGTACGACAACTGGTGGGATTGGGAGATCGGTACGCCGGCCATCCTCGCCGATATCGCGATTCTTATCTATGACCACTTGACCCCGGATGAACTGGCGCGCTACATGGCCGCCATCGAACGGTTCGATTCGAATCCGGCCATCATGATCGTCAACACCGTCTCGACCGGGGCCAACCGGGCCGATAAATGCAAGATCGCGATTTTGCGCGGAATCCTGGTCCGGGACGCTCAGAAGATCCGGCTGGGGGTCAATCTGCTCAGCCCCGTCTTCGCGTACGTCACCTCGGGCGACGGCTTTTACGTCGATGGCTCGTTCATTCAGCACACCCGCCACCCATACACCGGAAGTTACGGCTTGGTCCTGCTCGGTGACATCGCGGACCTGCTTTATCTGCTCAACGGCTCCGAGTTCGATGTTACCGATCCCGGTCGCGACAACGTCCTGCGCTGGGCCACGGAATCCTTTTCGCCGCTGATTTATAAGGGCGCCATGATGGACACCGTCCGTGGGCGGGCCGTTTCCCGGAACAGCTCGCCCGACCACGGCATCGGACATAGCGTCATCAGCGCCGTGCTGCGCATTACACAATTCGCCCAGCCGGTCGAAGCCGACGCTTTGCGCCGGTCCATCAAGCTCTGGCTCCAGCAGGACACGACGCGCGACTTCGCTTCGAACCTGGCCTTCGACTTGATCGGTGAAGCCCGGCGCATCATCGGCGACGAGTCCATTGCGCCGGCCGAACCGCCGTGGGCCAGTTACGTGTTCGCTTCCATGGACCGCGCTGTGCACCTGCGCCCGAATTGGGCCGCGGCCATTGCCGTGCACTCCTCGCGCGTCTACAACTACGAAAGTATCAACAACGAGAATCTCCGCGGGTGGCACACGGGAGACGGCATGACGTATCTCTACACTGGCGACCTGCTGCAGTTCGCCGATTCGTTCTGGCCCACGGTCGATCCGCAGCGCCTGCCGGGAACCACCGTCGTGGCTGGATCCACTGCGCGCCAGAGCCAGACCGGCGGCAGCAGCGCGGTCGGCGGCGTGTCGCTCGACGGCTACAGCGCCGTGATGATGCAGCTTTCGCCAGACGGACGCCAGTTGAGCGCGAAGAAGTCATGGTTCCTGTTTGACGATGAGATGGTCGCGCTCGGCGCTGACATTCGCAGCACGGCCGACGGCAGGAACGTGGAGACCATCGTCGAGAATCGCCGCCTGACCGGGGATCCCCTCTTTACCGCGGATCCGGCGGGCGCCTGGGCGTACGTGGCCAACATCGGATACTACTTTCCCGACGGCATGCCGCAGTCCGCCGCAATCGCGCGAACAGGAGCGTGGCGCGACATCAACGGCGGCGGGCCCGCCACCAGCCTGTCGGCGCGGTATCTGACGCTCTGGTTCGATCACGGCATCATGCCTGCCGGCGCTAAATACGCCTATCTGGTCCTGCCCGGGAAAACCGCCGCCGAGATTGCCGGCTATGCGTCGTCGCCGGCTGTGCAGATCGTCCAGAATGACGCCGATGTGCAGGCTGTGACGCACGCCGGTGTCGGTATCCGGGCCGCGAATTTTTGGACCGCCGGCAGCAGGACCGCCGCGGGCATCACCAGCGACGGCGTGGCTTCCGTTGTGACGCATGCGGCTGGCGCGGAGATCCACATCGCCGTCTCCGATCCGACGCAGGCCAACAACGGCATTCTGCATGTGGACGTCGAAGGCTCGGCTTCAGCCGTGATTTCGAGCGACGAAGGAGTGACGGTGGATCGCCTCACCCCGTCAATCCGGTTATCGGTGAATGTGCGCAACGCGCGGGGCCGGACCTTCAGGGTCACGCTTGCGTCGGGTGAGTGATCTGGAGCAGGCGGATGGCCGTCATTTGGATACGGCCCCAGGTATTTGTCCAGCCAATCGAGAGTTTCACGAATCCGTTCGCTGCGCACGGCGCTCAAGCCGTGACCGGTTTCGTACACCACGGATCGCTTGTTCTTCGCCGGCGTTCCCATCAGCTCTACGAACACCTTCTGCGAAGTCTCCAGCGGAAGGTAAAGTCGTAACGGCCGTTGAGCAGCAATACAGGTACGCGCACCCTGGGCAGGTAGTGGACACGATCCGTTTCCGGGGAACCGCCGACGTACCCTCCAATCACGAGCACCGCAGCCTTGAACCGGGAATCGATCGCTAAGGGCAGGTTGGCGAACTGCCCGCCGAAACTCAATCCGGCAAATCCGAGGCGGCTCGAGTCGATGTCCTTGCGGCTCGGCAGATAATCTACGCTGCGCTGTACGTCCTGTACCTGCTGAATGGTATTCGTTCGGAGCTGGAGGCCCAGCAGGCGCTGCTCCGACGACCGCTCATACTGTCCCTTAGCAGGGGTAGAGGATCGCCCTTCCGCTGCGGAGGATGAAGTCTATGGAATCCTGTTCTGTAGAGCCGCGGAGGTCCAAACCTGAGAGGCCCCGAGCCGGGGACAAAAACTAATGTCTGATAGGGCGGCCGGCGGTTTCGGTCGCTCTTCTTGGCCGTGGCGGTCTCGAGCAGCCGCCGAAGACGTCAATCGGTGGCAGCGGATCGCGCAGGATCGCCAGCAGGGTCGAGAGCTGCGAATCGCCGCGGAACGGCTGGCTTCCGGAAAGCCTTGCCGGGTTACCGGATCCGCTATCGACTCCGTGATACCATCCGTCTTTAACGTGGCATGAGTCGCTTTGGCCAGGCCGAAGTCCACTACCTTGAACAAGCCGGAACGGGTCACCAGAATGTTGGCGGGCTTTACGTTGCAGTGGATGATCCTCGCCTGGTGTGCGGCGCCCAGCGCGGCTGCGATCTGCCTGCCCGTAATCCGGGCCGGGCCGCTGCCACTATGCACGACTTCGTGAATCGTGACGATGTTCGGGTGTTTCAGCGCCGAAGCCGCTCGCGCCTCGTGAAGGAAACGGCGCTTCCGCTCTTTATCGCCGACGCTCGAAGCCATCACTCTCACCGCGACAAACCGGCCAACTCCATGTCTCGGGCGCGGTAGGCCGTTCCGGAAATAGTGTGCCCGGTCAGGGGTAACATTGTACTATCGCGTTTCAAGCCCAGCTTTGCGCACAGCCGTTTCTCCTGATAACTTTGGTGCTATATGAGTCAACTGCAGCCGGTGATCTGGTCGAAGGGCACCTTCCTCACTCCACAACACCTGCAGATCCAGGATCGGTTCATCGAGAACACGCTGCGCTTCCAGATGGAAGCTCTCAATTTCCGCCCGTGGGGATTTCAACATCTGCAAATCGATCACGAAGCGCTTTCTTCCGGTGTCCTGTCCATTTCCAGCGCCAGCGGCATTCTGCAGGACGGGCTGCTGTTCGACATCCCTGCTTCCGACCCCGGACCGCCGCCGAAGCAGCTGGCCGAGAGCTTTGAAGTGGACCGCGACACCCTCGATGTATTCCTCGGCATTCCCACCCTGCGCGAGCGGGGCCTGAATGTGTCGGCTTCCCAGCTCGTCGCGGATACCCGCTACCGCTCCGAAGTCGCCCTGCTCCGCGACGAGAATTCCGGCCAGTCGGAGAAGCCGGTCCAGGTGGCGCGCAAGAACTTCCGCCTACTGGCTGCCGGCGAAGTTCGGGAAGGCGTGACCGCGCTTCCCATCGCCCGCGTGAAGCGCACTCCCGCCGGGATCTTCCAGGCCGATCCCTATTTCGTGCCGCCGCTGCTTGATTACAGCGCCAGCGAATACCTGGTTTCCATGCTGCGCCGCCTGATCGAGATCCTGTCCGCCAAGAGCAGCCAGCTCTCCGGCGGACGCCGCCAGAAAAACCAGAGCCTGGCCGATTTCACCGCGTCGGACATCGCCAATTTCTGGCTGCTCCACACCATCAACTCCAACTTCCCTACGCTGAATCATATTTTCGAAGCGAAGAAGTGCCATCCGGAGCGCCTCTTCAGCTCGATGCGGACGCTGGCCGGATCGCTCACTACCTTCTCGAGCGAAATCCATCCGCGCGATCTGCCATCGTACGAGCATGACGGCCTCTCGTTCTGCTTTGCCGATCTTGACGAGAAATTGCGCCTGCTGCTCGAGACGGTGGTGCCCAGCAACTATGTGTCGCTGCCGCTGAAGCTGATACAGCAGGCCGTGTACGGCACGTCCATAACGGAAGAGAAATATCTCAAGAACACCAGGATGTACCTTGCGGTGAACGCCGAAATGAATCAGGGCGATCTGATCGCCAAGACGCCGCAGCTGGTGAAAGTATGTTCCGCGAGCCACATCGAGCACCTGGTTCGGCAGGCGCTGCCCGGAGTGCCGCTGACGCATGTGCCGGCGCCGCCTGGCTCGATCCCGCTGAAGCTCAACTATCAGTATTTCAGCCTCAGCCAGGGCGGCGTGGCCTGGGAAGCGATTGGACGAGCCCGCAACTTCGCGGCTTACGTCCCCGGTGATTTTCCAAACCCACAGCTGGAGCTGATCATCCTTCTGTCGACGGCGGGATAAAGCTCACGCGGGAGCCAGGCCGTACAGCTCGACCGGCGACAGATCGAAATCAGGAAAAACGGTGCGCATCCGCTTGCCCGTTCCATGCCGCGAAAGAATCGGCGCGATCACATTCCGGTAATTGTGGACCACCTGCGGATCGCCCGGTCCCGTCAGCAGATCCGCCGACAGGCCTTGTGACGCCAGCCAGTAGCTGATGAACACCATGTAAGTCCCCATCTTCAGGCGCGGTCGGCGCTAAGCGTAGCGAGCGACCTTGCCTTCCCGCAGCGATTGATTCGCCAGATGCGCCGCCGACGCCGCGCTGACTCCGGCTTCGACCGGCGCGTTCGGCTGCCGGCGCGACCGCACGGCATCGAGCCAGGCCTGCAAATGCAGCAGTTCTCCGTTGGGATTCGTGTAAAAATCCGCGCCTCGCGGCCCCTCGCCCAATACCCACTCACTGTATGGAAATTTGCCCGGCTGAGGCGGACTGCCGAAGGGTTTCCGGATGTCGGGCGTGAGCTCGTACCGGCCCCGGTCGATGTAGAGCGTCCCTTCCGTGCCCATGAATTCCAGCATCGCCCCGTTCCGCGCGTTCACGAACGTGCCCTCGAAATACGCCTGCACCTGTTTTTCCGGATAGCGCAGCAGCGTCTGCACGGTGTCGGGCGTTTGCCACACGTCCTTGGCGACAAACATGTCGCCGATGCTGTTCGCCTCCTGAGGGTGATCAAGATCGAGGTACCAGTGCACCACGTCGATCCAGTGCACCATCAGGTCGGTGAAGATGCCGCCGCCGAAATCCCAGAACCAGCGCCACTGCCGGAACTTGTAGTCATCGAACGGCTGGGCGGGAGCGCTCCCGAGCCAGGTCTTCCAGTCCACCGTCCCGGGCGCGATGTTGTAGTTTACGCGCTCCCAGCGCGGCTGATTCCGGTTCCACGTCAGGTGGACCTTGAACACCTTGCCGATCTTCCCCGACCTGACGATCTCGTAACCTTTTTGGATATGCGGCATGCTGCGCTGCTGCATCCCGACCTGAATGATGCGACCGCTCCGCTTCTGCGCATCCAGAATTACCCGGCCTTCGGACATCTGGTGCGTCAGCGGCTTCTCGACATACACGTCCTTGCCCGCCTCGCAGGCGGCCACCGTCAACGGCACGTGCTGATGGTCGGGCGCCCCGATCAGTACGGCGTCGATGTCCTTACGTTCGAGAATCGCGCGATAGTCCTTGCTCGAGAAAGTCTGCGCGCCGGCGATTTGCCTGGCCTTCGCCAGGTTCTCGTCCCAGACGTCGCAGACGGCCGTGATCCGCCCGCCCTTGACCGCCTCCAGGTTTTTCATCAGCGCCTGCGCCCTGCCGCCCGTTCCAATGCAGCCGATACTCACGGTGTCGTTCGCAGGGAAGGCGTATTTTGCCGTCGAAGCGCCCATTGCCACAGCTTGCAGAAAATGTCTTCGTCCGGAATCCATCGTGGTCACCTCGTGTCTTTCTTGAGGCTATAGAATTCGTAATTGATTATCCACGTCGCCTCGGAGCCGGGCTCGATCCGCAGATCGATGTACGGCTCGGGGCAAAAAGTGGTCCGGATCGACCAGTACACCAGCTTGGCGATCGGCCGGTCGCCCGTGATACGCACTCCGGCGCCCGCTGAACGGTTCTCCAGCCGGATGTCGTAATCCCGCTCCGTGCCTCCGAAACCCTCCACTTCCGTGAAGACGCTTTGTCCCTTTTGCAGCTCCTGCAGATACCGGAGCTGCCCGTCTCTCACTTCGGCCAGACCCTTCAGGTCCCTGGTCGCGCGCGGCTCGAACGGAAATCGTACCACCGAATCCGGGCCGGTCGGCCGGCCGTCGATGACAAAGAAGTTGTGATCGTAGACCGACGTCCCGATAGCCCGCTTGCCAGTGTTCCGCAGCGAATGCTGCAGCGTCAGCATGGGCTTGTCCTTCGCCAGCCGTACCTCCTTCTTATACACGTATCCGTATCCGGTATCGCTCGAGAGCGCGTGCGTGAACTCCACCGAATCCGCGGCAGTCCGGACGGTCCATTTGCCCGGATCGCTAATCTCGTAGGTATTGAACCTTCTGTAAGCGGGCTCGTCGGGCTTCTTCACCACGCCGACGCCGATCCGGATGAAGCTGCCGCCCGGTTTGGCCTCCGCGTATCCAAGTCCGGCATCGCGCGTGAGGAACTCCTCCACCGGCCCGGTGATGGCGTCGTGGGTCTTCGGATCGTAGCGCTCGAACCAGGTCCCGAAATACTCATGGCCCTGATAGCGCAGGCTGTAGATCACGCCCGACCAGTCGAAGCGTGTCCCGCGGTAGTAGCCGTTTTGGGCGTCGGGCAGGTACAGCCTGGCCTCGATGATCCCGTTCGATATCGAGGCTTCGGGAGCATCGGCCGCGAAAGCGGCCATCATCAGGCTGTAGCCAAGAATCAATGCCTTTTGCATGGCATCACGGTACCACAAGCGCCCGCGATAGACTTGAATAGATATGGGATCCGACCTGCTCACGACGCTGGGCTTCGCCATGGGGTCGGCTTGGCTCTCCGGGATCAATCTCTACGCGACCGTGGTCACGCTGGGTCTGCTGCAGCGATTCGGCTTCGCCCATCTGCCCGGCGATCTCGACTATATGCAGCAATGGTGGGTCATCGCCTTCGCCGGCGTGCTCTACCTGATCGAATTTGCCGCCGACAAGATTCCGGCGGTCGATTCCGCCTGGGACGCGGTCCATACTTTCATTCGCGTCCCCGCCGGCGCGGTGCTGGCGGCTTCCGCCTTCGCTCACTTCGATCCGTCCGTACGCCTGGTTGCCCTGCTTGCAGGAGGAGGCATCGCTCTCAGTTCCCACGGCACGAAGGCCGCTACCCGCCTGGCCGCCAATACTTCACCGGAGCCGTTTTCGAATATCGCCCTCAGCCTGTTCGAGGACGCCGTCACGGTGGGCGCTTCCGTGCTCATGGTGTTTCATCCGCTGGTGATTCTGGGAATCGTGGCAATCTTCCTGGTCTGCGCGATCTGGCTGGCGCGGCGGATCGCCCGCGCGCTGAGCCGCATGTTCCGGCGGCAGGCGGAATTGCCGCGCCCGGCGCGGTCGGGCGCATGACCGGCCTCATCCTTTTGGCCGCGGCGCTGCTCGATACGATCGGCGAGTGGCCCGCCTATGGCCGCGACCCCGGTGGTCAGCGCTTTTCCCCGCTTGCCCTGATCCATCGCGACAACGTGAAATCCCTTGAGGTCGCCTGGACGTTTCACACCGGTGACGCCTACCAGCCGAAAAACAGCCGCGCCACAGCCTTCGAGGCCACACCGCTTTTTATTGAAGGTACCCTCTACTTGAGCACGCCGCTCGGCCGGGTCCTCGCGCTCGATCCGGTCACCGGCGCTCAGCGCTGGGCCTTCGATCCGAAGGTCGATCGCGACAAGGGTTACGGAGACTTCGCCAATCGCGGCGTCTCGGCCTGGAAATCACCCAAAGGCCAGCTCCGCATCCTGGTCGCTACCATCGATGCGCGGTTGATCTCCATCGACGCCGCGACCGGAAAGCCCTGCGCGGACTTCGGCGACAACGGCTCCGTGAACCTGCGTATCGGACTGCGCATCCCGCCGAAGGAATTCTCCGATTATGAGGAAACATCGCCGCCCACAGTCGTCGGTAACACGGTGGTGGTCGGATCAGGTATTGCCGACAACCAGGCGACGGACCAGCCGAGCGGCGAAGTCCGCGGCTTCGACGCCGCCACCGGAAAGCTGAAATGGACGTGGGATCCGCTCGGGAGCAAATCGCGTACCGGCGCGGCCAACTCCTGGACGGTAATGGCCGCCGATCCGAACCGCAACCTGGTCTTCGTGTCCACGAGCAGCGCGAGCCCCGACTACTACGGGGGCGAGCGCCCCGGCGACAACCTGTACGCCAATTCGCTGATCGCCCTGCGCGCCGACACCGGACGCCGCGTATGGCACTTCCAGACGGTGCATCACGATCTCTGGGATTACGACGTGGCCTCGCCCCCGATCCTGTTCGACGTCCGAAAGAATGGCAAACGAATCCCGGCGGTCGGAGTCGGCTCGAAAACCGGCAATTTCTTCGTCCTCAACCGTGAAAGCGGGAAGCCGGTGTTCGGAGTGGAGGAACGGCCCGTGCCTAAGAGCGATGTTCCGGGAGAGACCGCCGCGCCGACTCAGCCGTTCCCCAAAGCCCCGCGCCCGCTGGTTCCGCAGAAGCTCGATCCGGACGACATCTGGGGCGCCGATGAATCGGACCGCAACTGGTGCCGCGCCGAAATCTCCAGGCTGCGAAACGAAGGCATCTTCACGCCGCCCAGCCTCGGCGGCACGCTGGTGGTTCCGGGCAACATCGGCGGGATGGCGTGGGGCGGCGCCGCCTACGACGCCGACGACGATCTGCTGATTATTCCCACCAATCGCCTGGCGGCTCAAGTGCGCCTGATACCGCGCGCCGCTTTCGAGAAAGAGCGGTCGGCCGGACGGAGTTTGGGCGGCGACTGGGAATTCGCGCCGCAGCGCGGCACGCCCTACGGAATGGCGCGGCGTTTCCTGCTGAGTCCGGGAAGGCATCTGCCCTGCAACCATCCGCCCTGGGGAACCCTCACCGCCGTAAGCGCCAGTACGGGAGAAGTGAAGTGGGAATCGCCGATCGGGCGCTTTATGGGAACCGAAAAAGTTCCGAAGGCCCGTGCCTGGGGGTCGATCTCGCTGGGCGGACCGATCGCCACTCACGGGGGCCTGATATTCATGGCGGGGACCCTCGATCCGGCGATTTACGCCTTCGACGCCCGTACCGGAGCCGAGTTGTGGCGCGGCGCTCTGCCTACCAGCGCCCGCTCCACCCCCATGACATTCCGCGCGGCCAACGGCAGGCAGTACGTGGTGGTCTGCGCCGGCGGACACGGCATAGCCGGCGCCTCTCCACTCGGAGATTCCGTGGTGGCCTTTACGATACCGTAGTGATCTGCCGGATGAGGGTGGCCGCTTTCTATCCGATCAGCGACCGGGCCCGGCTGGCGCCAATTCCTCCTCCTGACCACTGGGTGATTCTCCGGGAAAAGATCATTTTCGGCAGGTAGCGACAGCGTCAGACCAGCCGGCTGGAAATCCGGCCGCGGGCAGGATCCCCCTCAAAAACCCGCCGCCACCCGGACCCGCAATCGAGCGCCCGCGGCTTGATGTCTCCAGCCCTGCGCCCGCCCTGAACGCCAGCCCCGAAATACGCCTCCGAGGCAGCGTCGGCGCGAAAGACACGAACAGCTTCCAGTTGTCCCAGATGCCTTGCGTAGGAGTAATGAAAATTCTCCCGCAGCCCCTCATCGATACGCGCGGCGGCGCGTTCCACCACCTCGTCCGGCCCCGGCGTATCGATATACAGAACGTATGCCGCCGGGGTCTCCGGCTCGCAGGCCAGCATGGCGAATCGCGGCGTCATTCCGAGCCCGGTGAAGCAATCCTGCATCACCCGCGAGACGTGGGCCTCGTTGAGCTTCTCTCCGAACCAATCGGAGATATATCCGCTGCGCCCCAGGAATCGCACCAGCGGACAGCTCTCGACGAACCCGGTGACTTCGACAATGTCCCCGAGCTTATACCGGTACAGGCCGCCGCCTGTTGTCATCACCACGCGGTACCGCTGTCCAGCATCAAGCTCGTGCGCCATCAGGGGAATCTCGGAGCCTTCCGGAAGAAATTCCAGGAAGTGGGATCGAACCGCGAGAGCGCAATGCTGGTATCCGGCGAGCGGAAACGAGACGAAGCCTTCGGTTGCGATCAGGCCCTTACCCTGGATACGAGCCCGCGGAAACATCGCCGCGAGGGCGGCGGCGGGACCAGCGGCGTTCGCGTCGGTCCAGCAACTGATCAGGCGGAGCGACGGCCAGAGCGGTTCGCCGGACCGCAGTTCGGCGGCGCGGCCGGGCAGATCATGAGCCAGGCGGTCTCTCCACTCGGTCAGCCGTTCCATGAGGAGCGAGAGGAACGCCGGGTTCCAGACGGAGATCAGTTTCAGGTCGCGGGCGCGGCAGAGGTGCAGCAGCGTGGCATAGCGAAACTCGTCCATGTCCGGGATGAGCCGCACTTCAGCCGGCACGGCCATTACGGCGCGCGCCAGCCGCCGTTGCCAGCCGCCGACGTAATGCGTATCGTCTTCAAAGCCGATCGGGACGCCGCCCGAAGTTCTACCGCCCGGCGCGCCGGCCGGGCTTACCGACCAGTAAGCGCGGCCGTCAAGCAACGCCGGGTCGTGCAGGAACAGATCGGCCATCCAGGCGCGAATGCCGCGCTGGAACTCGCGCTGCAGCGACGCTGTGTAGGGGATCCACTTCGATCCGCCGGCCGATCCGCCGGTAGGCTCAAAAAGGCGAACGGGCTCGCGTGTGAGCACGTTTGACGCGCCCGCGGCAATGCGGTCGATCCAGGGGCGCAACTCGTCATAATCGCGCAAGGGCACACGGCGGGGATATTCGGCCAGGTCGCGAATCGAGGCGAAGCCGTGGCTGCGTCCGAATTCAGTTCCGGCATTGGCCGCCAGAATCCGCCGCAGAATCGATTCCTGTTCGGCGCGCACGTTCCGGGCGGCGTGCTGGAAGCGCGCGTAATCGGGCAGGCAACCCGCCAGCCAGAGCGAGTTCGCGATCGCGGCCTTCATGGGCGTTCGAGTCCGATCGGCGACGCGTCCAGACGCGCCGTGGCCCGGAAGAAACGCGCCAGGAACTGCAGGTATCCCCGTCCGGATACGGCGCGCGGCGCCTTCGGCCACACCAAGCCGTGCAGGCGCGGCAAATGATAACTGGGAATCTCCGGGAACAGGTGGTGCTCGAGGTGATAGTTCTCGTGCAGAACGAAAAATTCCACGATGGGGTGGGGCAGCATGGTGCGGCTGGCGATATAGGGATCGCCGGCATCGGTGATCCCGTGCTGCGCGAATCCCCGGATGGAAGTGAGGTTTCCGACAATGAGCAGTGGGATCCACCAGGCCACCAGCAGCGCCGACGCCGGAACGAGCCGCAGAGTGACGCAGTACACGGCCAGCAAGAAGGCGTACTCCGTCAGGATGCGCCGGCGCTCGCGGTCCGTCCCGTATTTCAGCGCGAGTATCGGAATGAGCGCCAGATAGAGCAGCGATCCGCAGACCAGACGAACGAAGTGCAGCGTCCAAAGCAGCCCGGGACGGCCGGTGTAATTCCGGTAATCGTCCGGATCGCGGGAGTCGCCGAGATAGCTGTGGTGCCGGGTGTGCAAAACGCGGTAGGCGGAAAACGACATCAGGAAAGTAGCGCCCAGCAGGACGCTGCCGGCGCGGTTGGCCACCCTGCCGCGAAACAGGCAATCGTGCATGCCTTCATGCATGAGCAGCACGAACGCGTTCAGCCCCAAGGCCGCAAGCCCGATTCCGGCCGCGGTGAGCAGCCCCCCTCCACGAGAGGCCAGGTACATTCCGGCGGCGCAGAGTCCGGTGAACAGCGCCAGATCGCCGGCGCGCCTGCGCCAATCCAGCGAGGAGAGCCCGTCCAGTTGGGCGCCGAGACTGGCGGCGAGTTGATGGCGGGCCTGCAGCGTCGCCTCGAGCGCCGGTGAGCCGGCCGGCTCCTCCGGACGCTGGCGAAACAGTGCGCCGTACGCCGCGGCCCCCAGCGCGGAGCCCGCGGCAATGTCCAGGAAGACGTGCTGCTTCGCCAGCAGCGTGGAAGCGAGAATGAGCGCCGTCCAGATCCAGAGAAAAAGTCGTGTCCTGCGGGACGCCAGCAGACGGGCGGCGCTCAGGGCGCAGTAGACCGCCAGCGACGCATGCAGCGAAGGGCAGGCGCTGCGGTCAGTTTGGATCTCCACCACCAGGCGCAGAAGCGGATCGCTGATGGAGACGCCGTCAAGCAGCGCCGGAATAGCGGTCGGCCAGAATAGAAACAGAGTGTGGGAGACCAGTACGATCCAGCCGAATCCGAAGCACATGTGGCGCAATTCCCGCGGGTCGCGCGACAGCAGGAGCGGAAGCGTGATCTGCACGTAAAGGGAGACGTACAGCCAGACTGCGGGCTGCGCCAGCGGGATCAGTTCGTCGAGAGACGTGACGGGCATGGCCGCCGCCGGAAACAGCGGGTAATACTGGACGGCGAAAAACGGGGCGGTCAACCACAATCCGAGTCCCAGAAAAAGCGCCGTCTTCATGACTCGCCCAACATGCGCTCGCCGGCGGGGGTGAGATTCTCGCGCGAGATTTCGGTGAGGCAGACCAGCTCATCGCCGGCGGCGTGTCCGGGATTCATCCGGGCGAAGAAGGCGACCCGTGGATCGCGCAGCCGCTGCTCGGTGACTTCCGCGATGCCGCCGCGCAGCGGCATAGGATGGCGGAATCGCACCACCCCGTTCGCGTACTGGGCCCCGAACCTGCGGCTGCCCAGATCGTCGAGGATTCGCTGAACAGAGGCCGGCGTGGGCCCGCCGGCATTCGGCCAGTAGCGCCGGAAGAATACAGGGAGGAAGCGCCAGGTCTTATACCCGGAACAGATGAGCAGCCAGTAGACGCGCGTCGTGGGGCGGGCGGCGCGGATGCGGTCGGCCTCGGCGAAAACCGTGCGGCTCCACAACCGGCTTAGCAGGGACTCGCCCCAGTACTCGCGGGCCACGATGGTGTCACCGGAGTAGAAGGCGGCAAGATCTTCGCCGTCGAGGCGAAGGAAGGTCGAGAATCCCTGGATGCTCCCGGTGGCGGAGTCGCGCAGAAGGATGACGGCGTCTTTCTCGGCCAGATCCGCCTCGAACTGATCGCGCCGCGTTCCGGTGAAGTACGCCGAGAGCAGGTTGAACATCTGGTCGCGGTCGGCGGCGCTCACGGCGCCGCGTTCCATCACCGACCCGACCAAACGGCGCTGGCAGCCCGGCTCAAAGGGTGGCGATGTCGAGGTAAGCAGGGCGTTCATCGAGTTGCTCATACAGTCGGCCTCCGTCAGGCCATTCCACCAGGTACAGTCGGCTTGGATACAACACGTGCGGATACGCGCCGGCCACCGGCGCCAGCGGATCACGGGCATCGAGTCCCGCCAGCAGATAATCGAATCCGCGCCCGGCGGCCGCGTCATGCAAGTCGCGCAGCAGCGCGGCGAACACCGCCGGATCGTCATCGGCGATGCAAATGAAGGCGGCATAGGCTCCGCGCAGTTTCTCGCCGGGCCGCGGCAGGACGGGCCGCCCCAACCAGGGCGCGCACCCGTTGTAAAAAGGCGCGGCCGCCTTGAGCCAGCCCGAATAGGCGCGCACCACAGTCTGCTTGTAGGCGGACTGATCCCACAGCCCGATGACTCCCACGATGCGCCCACTCCGCCGGGCGAGCCTCAGATCCTCGATCCGGAGTCCGAATCCGGTGAGTTTCTGCAGGGACTCTTCCGTCCAGACCGGGAAGAACTGGCGGCTGGCGCCATGAGTCCGGAGAAACTTGGCGATCTCGGGAAGCTGGTCGGCGGAGGCGGCGGAGATGCGGGCGCCGCAGGGCTGCGCCGGCTTTCCCCGGCGGACTTCGATGGCAAAAGTGCAGAAATCGGCGGTGCGGCGGAAACCGGGGAAGCGCCTCCGAGGCTTGTCCACCAGCACGCCGGCCGCTTCGCGGTTCCCCTCGATGATGGACGCGACATAGGCAGGCAGCGGGTCCGAGTCGTGCAGCCGCCGAAGCGCCTCGAAGCCCCGGGAGACGATCCAACGTCCCCGAAAGGCCTGGTCGAGACGAAGCTGGCCCAGATAGCCGAGACGCCGCTCGCATCCGTTCACGAACAGCTTGCGCGTGGAGCGGCAGGCCACGCCGACCACCGGTCCCCCGGGTCCCGCGCGGGCAACCAGGATCCGGACGTCGTCTCCAGTCACGCTGCAGCCGATCGAAAACTCCGGCTCGCGCTCGTAGCCGATCGTAATGCGCCCGGGAACCGGCTCCCGGCGCACCAGATTCCGGATCGCGGCGTCATCCGCGGGAGTCGAGAGTTCGACGGAGATTGTCGTCATTAGTGCCCGGCGCCCCGGCCGCCAAATCTCAAAGTCCAGCGGAGGTGGCGAGGCGTTTCCGGCCAAGGCGGCGAACCCGCGCGCCGGCCGGCGGAAGCGCCTGCCCCACCCGCTGTCCTCAACCGGCATTCACGATCGGAGTGAAGTTCCATAAGCCTGGACGCTCACCATCGGCTGGGTATCGAACGGCTGGGTGTGCCGCGCCTTCACGAGCGGAGCCGTGTACGCTTCGTCGCCAAGCGGGAAATCCTTCCGCTGCAGCACCTCTGCCCGGAACAAAAGATTGATCGAAAAGAAATGGCTCCACATGAACCAGTTCCTCGCGTTGACCTGAAAATCGAACCCGCGGCGGAGGATCGACGAGAAACTGTAGAACCTCTGCCGCGCCTCGATGCACCGCTGCGTGACCTGTACGGCGGTCATCCCCCGCGGCGTGAACGGCAGCATCCCGTAACGATACTCGGGATGCAGCCACCAGCGGTCGTAAAGCAGCCGGCCTTCCTGCTCCAGGCGCGAATAAAGCGGCGTGCCTGGAAAAGGCGTCAGGTGGTTGAACGCCACGATATAGAAACGGTGACGCTCGGCAAAAGCCAGAGTCTCGGCCATGGTGTCGCCGTTGTCTTCGTCGTACCCGAGAATAAAAGTCGCGTACAGGCGGACCTGGTGCTTGCGCAGGTTCTCCAGCGCCTTCTCGTAGCCGCCGCTCATCGTATTGAACGACTTTCGCATGCGCTTCAGGTTCTCCGGATTGAGCGTCTCGAAGCCGATCAACAACCCCTGACAGCCGCTGGCCTTGATGAGCCGCAGGAACTCTTCATCGTGCGCGGCGTTAATGCTGGCCTGGCTCACCCAGCGCACCTTGAGCGGAATCAGCGCACGGAAGAATTCCTTCGCCTGATCCATATTGGATGTGATGTTGTCGTCCACGAAAAAGATCAGAGGCTTCCTGATGCGGCGGATCTCCTCGATGATCTCGGCAGCCGGCCGCCGCGTTTGGGTTGCCCCGAAGTAGGACGAAACAGCACAGAACTCGCATCGAAAATGGCACCCGCGTCCGGCCTCCACCAGGCCGACGGGCAGGTAGCGCTTGCCGTTGAAGATCGAGCGGTCCGGACGAAGATCTCCCAGCGCCGGCCGCGAAGGGCGCCTATAGACGCGGCGCAGCCGCCCGTTGCGAAAATCGTCGATTACCGAAGGCCACAGACCCTCCGCTTCGCCAATCACGATGGATTCGGCGTAATCGCTGGCCTCCTCGGGGACCAGCGTTGGATGGAAGCCGCCCATGACCACCGGCACGCCGCGGCGTCGGTACTCGGAAGCGATCTGGTAGGCGCGTTTGGCCGTGTAGGTCTCGACGCTCATGGCGACCAGGTCCGCCGGCTCGTCGAACGGGATCGCCTCCGTGCGGTCATCGTAAAAGCGAATTTGCGTGCCGCTATCGCGCGGAGTCAGGCCCGCCAGCGTGGCCGGGGCGAGCGGCTCCATCTGCCAGGTGCGGATGTAGGGCTGGTTCCGGCGGCGTCCTACGCAGGGATGAATCAGTGTCAGGCGCATGGCATGTCAGGCCCGCGGCGCGAGTTGCCAGTCGCAGGTGTAGAAGCTATCCAGATGATAGGCGTAGAAGCGGTAGCCGAAATTGGCCGGAATGGCGATCGGCAATTGCGTTCGCGAGCCTGCCAGCCGCTTCCACATCGACTGGTAGCTGTAGGTCCTCTTCCAGGCGCGATTGGCGCCGCGCAGAAGCTCATCGGGGGTCATGTTCTTCGGCTCGAATACCACGTGCTGGCCGTCATAGAGACTCCAATCCTCGGTAAGAATGCGGTTCTGAGCGCGCATCCTCTTGAAGAACGCCGTGCCCGGAAACGGCACGGCGATGGCGTAGCGGGGAAGATCCATGTGAGATTCCATGACGAATTCGACGGTCTGGTCGAAGGTGTCGAGAGTGTCGTGGTCGAATCCGAACACGAAGCATCCCATGAGCGCGATGCCGCGGTCCCGAACCCGTCGGACCACGTAATGATAATCGCGCTGCATGTTGAAAGACTTCCTCGCCTCTTTCAGCGACTCCGGATTCAGCGACTCGAACCCGATGAGCAGGCCGCGGCACCCGCTGCGGGCGGCCAGGTCGAGCAGTTCGTCATCCCAGGCGATCGTGGTTGTCGCGAGCCCGGCCCAGCGGAGCTTGAGGGGGATGAGCGCGGTGAACAGCTCTTTGGCGTAGGGCACGTCGGCGATGAGATTCAAGTCGAGAAAGATGACGCGCCGCGCGCCCATCTGGCGCAGATCCGCCACCACGTCGCCTACCGGCTTTTGCAGCGGCCGGCCCCAGGCGGCGGGTACGACGCAAAATTCGCACTGATAGACGCAGCCGCGCGTCGCTTCGATCGTGTGAGCAACATTGACCATGCCCTTGTCGAAGAGTTCACGGCGGGGGAAGGGAAGATTCGCCAGCCCGAGATTGGGACTCTGGTCGTAGCGCCGCTGTAGACGGCCGCCGGCGAAGTCGCGCAGCAGTTGCGGCCAGGACTCCTCGGCATAGCCCACCACCACACTGTCGGCGTGCCCGGCGGCTTCCTGAGGCATGAGCGTGGGATGCACTCCGCCGAGGACGACCGGGATTCCGCGGCGGCGGAGGACCGCGGCGATTTCGTAGGCGCGCGGGGCGGTCCCGGTGATCGCGCTGATGCCCACGAGGTCCGCGTCCAGGCGAAGGGGATGGATTTCGTCGACGCCTTCGTCCAGAACCCGGACGTCGGCCGGAAGGTCGGGCGGAACCAGCGAGGCCAGCGTGGTCAGCGTAAGCGGCGCATACCGCATGGATTTCTTCCAGATCCCGCCGCGGCTCCGGTAGAGCGGCCCGCGGGGTGAGAGAAGCAGGATGCGGAACCTGGCGCGAGGAGGCGTTCGGGCACCAGGGGCTGGGGACAGGTCGATCATGCCATGCCTTTCCGAGTCACCGAATCTGTCGATTCTATCACGCTCTCCCGATCGCCGGCCCAGCGCGCGCTCTCGAAGAGTCGTTTCCGGAATGGCCCCGGCAGGCGGATCGAAGAATCCGTTACCGCCGCCGGGCGACGCTTCCGCGGCGAAGCCCATCTTGCGAACCGCGCAGTCACGCGGAATAATACATGGAAGCATCGAGGGAGGGACATGCGCGCATTTCGGAGGGCTGGAGCGAATCTGATTGCACTCATTCTGCCCGCTGTCTTCACGGCCGCGGTGGCTCACGCCGGAGTGGGCATCAGTACACTGCGAGGAATCGACAGGATCAAAGTCGTGGTCGAGGATCTTTCGTCCGCGGCAGCCAATCCTGGTGTCACGGAAGAAGGATTGCGCGTCCAGATCGAGTCCGATCTGAAAAAAGCCGGCATACGGATTGCGGCGCCGGACAAATCGTCCGAGGCCGACAGCTCTCTGGTCCCGATTCTCTATCTTGCGCTGACCACGGAGCGAACGGGAGGCGCCCACGATTTCGTTCTGCGCATCGAACTCCTGCAGCACGTGACGCTGGCGCGGGATCCAGCCATTCAGGCCAGCAGCGCCAGCACCTGGAGCACGCTCAGGTTCGGACGCGCCGAATCGGCAGACTTTGCGAAAAAGGTCCGGACCGTGCTGGCGGTCATGCTGGAGGATTTCCTGGCGGATTTCGCCGCCGTCAACCCGAAGTGGCAAAGCCGGATCAAGTAAATCCGGGAAAACCGGCACGCGCGACGGACTGCTGGGTTCGTTTCGTAATTTTTTGCGTGGGCAGATTGCCGCGAGGTAAGGCCGATTTTCGGCCGCCAGCTTAGCTGAGACCCGAAATCAGGAGCGATTGAAACCCCGATCTTGGGTTCGTTTTGCAATTTTTTTGACGCTGCCGCCCGCCCTGCGGGAATGGCCGCGCCGATTCCCGAATTCCGGCGCAGCTTTCCTGTGTACGCTATTCGGATGTCAAGGATCGTTCCTTTCGCAGGCTTCGTCAACATCGTACCCCGGGCGGCCTTGGGCGTCCGCGGGGGAAAGCTGACAAACGGCTGTAAACACTGATAATTTATTGCTGCCGTCGGTGTGACTGCCTGGATGGCTTGGCAAGCGATCGGCCTTCCTTATTTCCGCAACGACACGCATGAGCAAAAAGGAACGCCTAGGGGTCCGCCGAAATTTTTTTGGACAGCCATCCGCATGGAGCCGGCTCCGAACCGTTCGGAGTTGCTGGGAGCGCTGTCGAGATCTTCCGTCACGAGTGTCGCGGCGCTCGCGCCGAGAGTCACCAGATTCAGACGCCCCGCTTAAGGGGGGCGGTCTCAAAAGAAGAGGCGCGTATCCGGCTGGTATAAAAGCTCCGGCACTTTGGCCGGATGCGGTGAAGGAAGGGTGGCGAATGGCAACGGGATATCATGCCGAAGGCGAAAACTGACTCGACAATCAGAAAGCCAGCATTTGCTACACTCCGATTACGTTTCGGCTTCGGCCCGGAATGCTGTTCGAGAAGCATCCGAGAAGCGGAGAATCCGCAAGGCCCATAGGTCTCTTCATCGCCACGGGGGAACTTCCGTGAAGACTGGGACGCGTCTCCAAAACTACCGGTCGAAAACGAAAAACGGAAGTTCCTGAGAGTGGGTTCATTATCGGCACACAAGCGCAAGCAGGAAGGCACTTCCGCGCCCTTTTGTGTTCTCGTGTCTCGTTGAAGATGTGAGGCTTCTATCGCTCTTTGGCAGTTTCCCGATTGCGCGTCAAGCCGCGAGTAGCAGCGAGCCAGTCGCCGTTAACGGCGGATACGATACAATCACGTAGTCCAGCGCTAAAATGGCGACTGGTGCTGAACCGGAAAGCGCCAGAAAACTGGGAAGGCAAAGTGTCTCTACTTGACAGGTCGCTCTCAATAGTTAGGCGGGCTTCTGGACTGCTTGTCGTATTCACGATCAGTTTGCCTCCGTCTTTGTTTGGTCAGACAAAACCGCCCAGCTCTGACGAAAAAACGCCTTTCTCTCGCGTTCCGTTCGTCGGTTGCAAGTCGGACGGTCAAGTTGGCCCCGTACCCCCTCCGACGGAGGTTGAAAAAACGGTAGAGCTAGATCCGAGTGTGGCGCAGAAATTGGCGTATTACGAGTCGGGCGTCAGCCGGGGTGTTCTGGCTCCCCGTGGTTGGTTTTGCTTCGGCGTATACGGCTCAAGCGGATCGGCGTTCCTCGTAATGCCGGAGCCCATCGATAATCTTTCGGATCTGAAATGGCCGATTACCGGGCCAGTGGTCGAAGTGGACAGCACCTTGGGAGGCACCTCCGGGAGATTTGAAGTTGCCAAGGTTGTAGCGCGAGTTTTCCCTCAATGCAAGGCGTTCGTTCAGCGGGTGATCGACCTTTTTGATTTTTTTGAAGCAGAGATTACGTATGGCCCCTATCCGACGGACACGCTAACCTACAGGGGCGAGCGAACGGTGGAATACCGGACGCCACCCAATATGAAAGGTCTTGGCACGATAAGCGGTCGATTGGGAGAGGACAGCGATCCGATTGAGGGCGTTGCAGTCGCAATCGGGGAGGGCGAAATCCCTGACTTGCTGTTGTTGAGTGTGAGGCTTCCAACTGAGATGAGGTTCCTCACGCCTCAAATTGTTTCTCACTTCGAGCGAGCAGCGCGCAACAACCCACGATGAACAGCTAACAGGGCTGTCGTAAAGCCGAGTTACCCGGAACGAACAGCCACTTTGACGTATAGTCGCTACCGCGGAGAGGTGCTGTGTATTGATCCCAAAACGTGGGAATGACAGTTCCCAGGAATGGACGGTCGCCAGTCTGAATGACCACATGGCGTATGGTGCGGGCGGAGGGACTTGAACCCTCACGGACCTTGCGGTCCAACGGATTTTCTTGCCCTCTACGGCTTTCGCCGCCCCTGCTGTCTTGCTGCAGAGTTTGGGGTCTGGACTATCCCTTCACCATATCCCGGACGATTCCGGGGTGTCAGGTGCTGCCCGTCTAGTCTCTACGCCTTCCCGGCCGTTTCGGCCGGGCTTGGCTCGGGATCGCCATTTTCCAGGGTTCCCCGAATTTGAGCAGTTCTGCATCGCCGGTTTCCCGGCGAGCACTCAAGTTTGCGCTTAAGTCCGATGCGTCTGCCGATTCCGCCACGCCCGCACGGTTTCAAGTTAGCACGAATGAACGACTGGCCCGATCGGACTTCGCCATCTGGGCAGGATG
>DATJFH010000328.1:0-8735 GCA_035495815.1 Bryobacteraceae bacterium | reverse complement strand
ATCCCCTCGCCGAACTCTTCGATCATCTTTTCGTTGAACACCGGAATGTCCGATGGCTTGCGGCTGGTCACAAGTCCGGCGTCCACAACCACTTCTTCGTCCACCCAGTAGGCTCCGGCGTTCTTCAGGTCCATCTGAATGGATGGGTAGGAGGTCAGCTTGCGGCCTCTCACCACCCCCGCGTCGATCAGGGTCCAGGGCCCGTGGCAGATCGAGGCCACCGGCTTGCCCGCGGCAAAAAAGTCCCGGACGAAATTCAGCGCGTGCTCGTTGCGTCGTAGTTTGTCGGGGTTCATCACGCCGCCGGGTAACAGCAGGGCATGGTAATCCTGAGCCCGGGCGCGCTCGAGCGGCATGTCCACCGTGAATTCTTCGCCCCAGTTCTCGAAGTTCCACGCCTTCACTTTCCCTGGCTCCGGGGAAACGATGTCCGTTACCGCGCCCGCCTTTTCGAGCGCCCGCTTCGGCTCGGTCAATTCCACCTGCTCAAATCCCTTGGCGACAAGAATGGCGATTCTCTGATTTTGTACGTTGTCCATGGGAATCGTTCTCCACCTGCCTGGATGCATTTCCCGATCCAGCCTGCGAGTCCGGTCCGATAATGAAAACAGGAGCCGAACCTGCCATGGAAAAAGATACGCACGTCTCCGCCAGCGACTTTCTTCCCGATGTCCTTACTCTCTCCTCCCTCCGGCAGGCGGCCCGCGGTTGCGAAGGCTGCGGACTGTTTCGCAGGGCAACTCAAACCGTGTTCGGGGAAGGGCCCGAAAAGGCCCGGATTATCATGATCGGCGAGCAGCCCGGGGATACCGAGGACCTCGAGGGCAGTCCCTTCGTCGGCAGCGCGGGAAAGCTGCTCGACCGGGCGCTCAAGGATGCCGCCATCGACCGCTCCCAGGTTTACGTCACGAATGCCGTGAAACACTTCAAGTGGGAGGAGCGAGGCAAGCGGCGGATTCACAAGAAGCCCAACATGGAGGAGATCAACGCCTGCCGCCCGTGGCTCGAGGCGGAAATTGCGGCCATTCAGCCGGAAGTGCTGGCGTGTCTGGGCGCTACCGCCGCGCAATCTCTGATGGGCCGCAACTTCCGGGTAACGGCGGAGCGCGGGAAATTCTTCGAAACCCGCTGGGGCCCGTTTCTGACGGCCACCGTGCACCCTTCGTCTCTGCTGCGCTTGCGCGACAGCGGGGAACGGCGCCAGGAGTACAGCCGCTTCGTCCAGGATCTGCGAGGCATCCGGGCCAGGCTAGGGTAAGTTCCCGCCTTATTTTCGGTCCATGCGGGCGGATGTAGCGGCAGGACTTCTCCGACACCGGGTATGCCACACTGGCATTATGAATGCGGACGGTCGAGCAGGCGCGAGCCAGCCTTCGGAGCGGCCGGCGCTTCTGTGGGTGGCGCTGGGCGCGAGCTTGTGGGGAACCGACACCGTCATCCGGCAACCGCTCACAGCCGCGCTCACCAGCGGCCGGATCGTCCTGATCGAGCACCTCATCCTCACGGCGCTGCTGGCGATTCCGCTGTGGACAATGCGCGCCCAATGGCTGGTATTGACCCGCCGCCAGTGGGCCGCGCTGCTCGGCGTCGCCTGGGGTGGTTCCGCTCTCGGAACCGTGTGCTTCACCGAGGCGATCCGCATCGGCAATCCCACCACGGCGGCGCTCCTGCAGAAGACCCAGCCGCTGTTTGCGGCCCTGCTGGCCTGGCTGCTTCTGCATGAGCATCTGGGAAAAAATTTCTGGGTCTGTCTTTCGATCGCCATGTGCGGCGCATACCTCGTCAGCTTCGGCCTGCAAGCGCCGGGCGCGGTCCGGGAACCGCGGGCGGCCCTGCTGGCGATCTCGGCTGCCGCGCTCTGGGGTGGATCCACCGCGCTCGGACGCTTCGCGCTCGAACGCCTGTCCTTCTTCGCGATGACGGCGCTCCGCATCGTCCTGGCTACTCCGCTGCTGGTCGCGGTCAACGGCGCCTCCACGCCGCCGCGCGCCCTTCATTCGAAGGACGTGGTGTCCCTTGTCCTCCTGGCGCTGATTCCCGGACTGCTGGCGCTGCTGGTCTATTATCGCGGGCTGCGGCACGCCCGGGCATCGAGAGCCGCCGTCGCCGAGTTGAGCTTCTCCGCCACGGCTGCGCTGCTGAACTGGGTCTTCCTCGGAACCCGGGTTTCACTGATCCAAATCGGAGGCTTTGCCTTGCTCTGGGGTTCGATCCTCAGCCTCAACCGGCGCGGCGCGAACGAGCTGAACTATGCGAAACGGGAACATGACCGATGCCTGGGCATACCACAATAAGACGAAACATTCGCCTGAAAGCGTACGGCACAACGCTCATTTCCTGGACTGGGCGAACCGGCCGCTCTTGTTCAAGATCTATCCCGACCTGCCGCCGATCGCCCTGCCGAAGGATACGCCTCAATCCGGCGTGTCCGCGCTGTCCGCCGTTGCCACTCCCACGGTTCCCGGCGGCGCCGCCGCTCCGGACCTGGCCGTCCTCACCAGCCTGCTCTTCTTCTCGGCCGGCGTCACGCGGCGCCGCGGCGAGTTTCTCTTCCGCGCGGCTGCCTGCACCGGGGCGCTGTACGAAATAGAGCTGTACCTGGCCTGCGGCGACCTCGCCGGACTGTCCGCGGGCTTGTACCACTTCAACCCCGGCGACCTGTCCCTGCGGCGTCTTCGCCAAGGAGACTTCCGCGGTAACATCGCCGCAGCCGCGGGCGGCGAAGACGCGTTAGCGCGCGCTCCGGCCGTCATCATTGCGACCGGCGTCTATTGGCGCAATGCCTGGAAATACCAGGCCCGGACCTATCGTCATTTCGGATGGGACAACGGCACGCTGACGGCGAACCTGCTGGCCATGGCTGCCGCGCACGGATTGCCGGCGCGGCTGGTTTGCGGCTTCGTGGATGCCGAAATCAACCGGCTGCTCGGCGTGGATACGGAACGCGAAGCGGCGTTATCGGCGGTCGCGCTCGGAGACGGCCAACCCGCGGGCGCCGGGACTGCCGTCGGACCGCTCGATCTGAACATCGTTCCCTACTCGAGCCGGGAAGTAGACTATCCGGACATGCGGGAGATGCACGCGGCTTCGTCCCTGGAATTGGCCGTGGAAGCCCGCGCATGGCGCGAGGCGGCCTCCGGGTTCCCGGAGCACAAGCCTGCCTTGGATACCCGGTTCATTCCGCTCCAGCCGCTGAGCGATGCGGACATGCCGGCCGATACGATTGAGCAGGTCGTGCTCCGGCGAGGCTCGAGCCGCCGGTTCACCGGCCGCCCGATCCGCTTTGTCGAACTCTCGACGATCCTCGACCGCGCGACTCGCGGCATCCCCGCCGACTTCCTGGCCGCCCGCGGCGGACGGCTCAACGAACTCTACCTCATCGTCAACGCGGTCGACGGGCTCGAGCCCGGCGCCTATTACTTCGACGCGGAGCAGCGCCGGCTCGAGACCCTCTCGGAAGGCGATTTCCGCGCCCAAGCCGCCTTTCTGGCGCTCGAGCAGCAACTGGCGGGCGACGCCGCTGTCGCTGTATTCTTCCTCGCCGACCTGGAGCGCTGCCTCCGCCGGCTCGGTAATCGCGGCTATCGCGCCGCGCAGCTGGAAGCCGGAATCCTCGGCGGAAAAATCTATCTCGGAGCCTATGCGCTGCATCTGGGGGCCACAGGCCTGACATTTTATGACGATGAAGTGACGCGTTTTTTCAGCCCGCACGCTCACGGCAAGAGCGCCGTCTTTCTGACCGCGATCGGCTCTCCCGCCGGAAATCCGCTGCCATAATAGGAGCTGCGAAATCATGAGATTCTTCAGCGCTGTCCTCACAACGCTTCTTCTCTCGCAGGTGGCATGGCCCGATCAGGTCACGCTCAAAAACGGCGATCGCCTCACCGGCGCCATCCAAACAAATGACGGCAAGAACCTGACCATCAAGTCCGAGCTCGCCGGCCTCGTCACCATTCCCTGGGACGCAATCACCTCGGTTTCGGCCCCGCAACTGTTTGTCGCGCTGAAAGACGGCCAGACCGTGGCCGGCGCCGTCACCACCGCGCCGGACGGCAGCAGGTTCGAGATCGCGACCAGGGAGACCGGGCTGGTCACCGCCGCTAGGAGCGCTGTGCTGTCCATGCGTTCCCCAGAAGAACAGACGGCATACCTGACGGAGGTCGAACGGTACCGCAACCCGCGCCTCGTGGACCTGTGGGCGGGGAATCTCGACGTCGGCTTCGCTACCACCCAGGGCAACGCCAAGACTTCCAGCTTCAATCTGAGCGGCGCCGCCAACCGCACCACCCGGCGTGACAAGATCGCGGTCTACTACACATCGCTGTTCGCCAGCAGCAATGCGTCCGGGACCAACATTACGACGGCGAACGCCAAGCGGGGCGGCGTCGCCTACAACCTGAATCTGGATGGCAGATGGTTCGCCTTCGGCCAGGTGGACCTGGAATCCGACCAGTTCCAGAGCCTGGATCTGAGATTCGTACCGGCGGGCGGCCTCGGCAGTCATTTGATCAGGAATGAAGCTACTACATTCGACGTCCTGTTGGGCGCCGCCGGGAAGCGCGAATTCTTCTCCACCGGCCTCAACCGGACTTCAGCCGAAGTGCTGCTCGGCCAGGAGTACACTCACAGGTTCACGGCGGCCACTTCTCTGGCTGAAAAGCTCACCTTTTTTCCCGACGTCAGCGACGGAGGCAACTACCGGCTCAATTTCGACACCACGGCGGTCACAGTCATTAAAAAGTGGCTGTCCTGGCAGCTTTCCGCCAGTGACCGGCTGATCAGCAATCCTGCGCCGGGCAGGAAGAAGAACGATGTCCTGCTGACCACCGGACTGCGAATCACATTCGCTAAATAATCGACAAGGAGGTTCGTGATGAATCTGGACTTCAACGCAATTACTCAAAACACGATCACTATCCTGACGAACGTCGGCCTCAAGGTGATCGGAGCGATCGTCATCTGGCTTGTCGGCCGGTGGCTGATCGGCTTGGCGGTGGGCCTGGCGGGAAGGGCGCTGGACCGGCAGATTCTGGATAAAACCATCGTCAGCTACGTCCGCGCCAGCCTGAGCGCGCTGCTTACCATCGCGCTGATCGTGGCGCTGCTGGGCTTCTTCGGCGTTGAGACCACCACCTTCGCGGCGCTGCTGGCGGGAGTCGGAATCGCGATCGGCGCCGCGTGGAGCGGGCTGCTGGCCAACTTCGCGGCTGGAGTCTTTCTGGTGATTCTGCGGCCGTTCAAGGTAGGTGATTTCGTAACCGCCGGCGGAATGACGGGTACGGTGCAGGCCATCGGCCTGTTCGGGACAACTCTCAACACTCCTGACAACGTTCAAACCATCCTCGGCAACGGTAAGATCTTCTCCGATACGATTCAGAATTTTTCAACCAATCCCTTCCGGCGTGTCGACGTCGTGGCGCAACTCGACCACGCGGCGGACCACACCGAAGCCATTCAACTGCTGAAGGATGGACTGAGCAGGGTCCCCAACGTGCTTCCGAACCCGGCGCCGGAGGTGGAGATTCTGCAGTTCAACCTGTCAGGCCCGGTCTTGACGGTGCGTCCCTACTGCAATAACGCGCATTACTGGCAGGTTTACTTCGACACGAACCGTTTGATCAAGGAATCGTTCCGGGACGCCGGGTATACGCCGCCGGAGCATCGCTTTCTGGTTCGCGGAGTTGCCAGTTAAAGGTTGGCGGCGGCTCCGAAGCCGGGATACGCGGCGCACACGAGTGTTTCCGATGGCATCGGGCAAGGCGTGTTACGATTCGCCTGAGGAGCTTATCATGGTGAAGATTCCGGAAACGTATCGAGACCTGTTCGAGAAGAAGGCATTCGCGAGTCTGGCTACGCTGATGCCGGACGGCCAGCCTCAGGTGACTCCCGTCTGGTGCGATCTGGAGCGTGACCAGGTGCTGGTCAATTCGGCCAAAGGACGGGTGAAAGACCGTAACATGCGGCGCGATCCGCGCGTCTCGCTGGCGCTGATCGATCCGGACAACCCGTATCGCTATTTGCAGCTGCAGGGGCGGGTCGTCGAGATCACCGAAAACGGCGCGGACGCCCATATCGACAAGATGGCGAAGAAGTACCTGGGCAAGGACAAGTACCCGTTCCGGCAGCCGGGCGAAGTCCGCGTCCTGTACAGGATCGACCCCGACAAAGCTCAAGCCGGAGGCTAGACTGCCGCTTGAAACGCCCGCGGCCGGAACAGGAACTCCACGATGTTGCCTTCGTGGGGCTGCAGCCAGTCCAGCTTGATGGTCGGAATCGCGCCGATGTTCAACCGGTCGATGTGCTTGGCGTCGATGAGCTGACGCCGCCACTTGGGGTCCTCGGTGATCGCGCTGCAGACCAGAGTGGGGCCTATCCTGGCCAGCATTTCCGCCTGCGGGCACTCCACCACGGTCACGAACGGGAACATGAATTCGGTGTTGGCCAGCGACCGCGCCGGTGAATCGCAATGGATCACCATCGGGCGCAGATAGCCGCACCGTTCCTTTTCCACCAGCCGCGAGCCGAAGGGCGCCGTCATGTCCTCGACGCCCGCCTCATGCAGCTTCGACGCGATCATGCCCCAGATGGCTTTGGCGGCGCCGGGCACCGTGAACGCAGCCAGCGTGGACGACGGGTCCTCCGGCGGTTTGGGCTCGATCGGACCGATCCGCTCCGCCAGCGCCCGTGCAATCTCCTTGGTGTGCCGCGACGCCCAGATGCCGGAACAGTTGATGCAGCCCCGTCCGCTGTTGAGAAATACGCTGTCCGCCATCGCGTCGATGTATTTTTCCCAGTGGTCCACCACATCGTCGCCGAGCAGGATCTTGCTGAAACCGGGTCCGTGAACCTGCACGCGCGGATCGCCCTTATAGCGTTCCACGGTCGCCGTGCCGCCGAAAATCATGCTGCGCCCGCAGCGGCGCACCACTTCCGCGCCGACGTCGCCGAGTCCCGGATAAATCGCGATCGCTTCTTTGGGCACGCCCGCTTTCGTGAAGGCCGCGGCCATGCGGTAGGGCGTCCAGGGCTCCTGCGGACCGGGCTTGAGCAGCAGCCCGATCTGCATCGGTATCACGGGCAGCCAGAGCGTGTGAACACCGGGAGAGTTCGAGGGCAGCACCAGGCCCAGCACCGGCGCCTGCGCCTGGTAGGACACGGTAACGCCGCGCGATTCCACGCCGTAGCCGTTGGTCAGAATGTCGAGCGGCAGCCCCCGCGTCAGCGCGTCCAGGATCTGGTCCATATTGGACAACACGAAGTGGTTCTTCTTCATGTTCGCCTTGCACATGTGCTCCGGCAGTCCGGTGCTGGCCGATTGCTGGCGTGCGAAATCGTCGGGCGTCTGCTCGCCGTCGCCCATCGGAAGCACGCCGTTCAGGTACAGATCGCCTGCCGTCTTCATCATCTCGATCAGTTTCGAGATCGGAATCTCCGTCAGCACGTCGCGGGCCCGGGCCGCATGACGCATGTCGCGTCCGAGCAGTCCGGTGTTGGCCTGACTCACCTTGGCCAGCGTCTCCGCCGTGAGGAAGTGCTTGACGGTATCCTGTTCGAGGCTCGTGTAGGGCTGGCCCCAGCGCAATATCGGCAGATTGAGCATATCAGTAGACTCCCACGGTGGTTGAAGCAGCCAATTGACGGAAGGGACGCACGCCGCTTACCCCGTCCCAGGGATATTTTTCGTACGGAGGCTCGCGCTCGCCTTCGTCGCGCTCGAGGAAGCCGGGCACGAAGGTTTCTTTGGTCAGCGTGGTCAGCCTGACTCGCCCCGTCCCGCCATAGGGCACTACTTTATCGTAATCGTCGAAGGAAACCACCTCGATCACCGCGCGCGGCTGCGGAGCGTAATACGTGATTTTGTAGCCCTCCTCGGCGGTCACCGGCTTGGAGCAGGCCAGGCCCATCAGCGTGTTCCCGTAGGTGGGCGTCATGTAGACCCCCTCGCCGAGCAACTCCTCGGTGGCGAAGCGGGTGTATTGCGGCGTGAATTCGGTCCCGCCTGCGAAAATCCCGGTGATCCCCATTCCGGCGACGCTCGTGCCGCGGTTCTCCAGCTCCTCGGCCAGCGATTCGAGCAGCTTCGGCGTGGTGAACATGCAGCGAATATCGTGCCCCGCGCTGAGCACGGTGATCGCCTGCTCGATGACGTGGGCCTTGTACAGTTCCAGCTCCTCCATGTGGCCCATGCGGATCAGCTTCACTACCCAGCGCGGGTCGAGATCGACGCAGAAGCAGACGCCGCCGCGGTGCTGGCACAGATGCTCCACCGCCAGCCGCAGGCGCCGCGGACCGGAAGGGCCCAGCATCAGCCAGTTGGCGCCGCGCGGAAAGTACTTGTCCGGCAGCGTCTCGCTGAACATTTCGTAGTCGATTCGGAAATCCTGCATCGCCAGCCGGCTTTTGGGAACGCCGGTGGTGCCGCCGGTTTCGAATACGTACATCGGAGCGCCCGCCAGTCCTTTTGGCGCCCACCGCCGGACCGGTCCTCCTCGCAGCCACTCGTCTTCGAACGGCGGGAATTTTCGCAGGTCGGCGTACGATTGAACCTCCTTCCGGGGATCCCAATCCAGCTTGGAGGCGAATTCCAGCCAGAACGGACAGCCGGTGGCCGGATTGAAATGCCACTCGATCATGTCTCTCACGTGGGCGTCAAGCCGCGCCTGAGCCTCCTGTGTTTTGGCGGTGAGATCCATTCCGGTTGTCGCCGTGCTCATTCGCTACGCTCCTGGTTCCTT
>DATJFH010000327.1:0-2506 GCA_035495815.1 Bryobacteraceae bacterium | reverse complement strand
ACCCTTCCCACTGGCCGATTCGACATCGCGCGACGCATTTTGCGCGCCTTCGCCGGACACGTAGACCAGGGCATGCTCCCCAACCGCTTCCCTGACGCTGGCGAGACGCCGGAGTACAACACGGTGGACGCCACGCTATGGTTCTTCGAGGCGATACGTGCGCTCCTGAAGTATACCGGCGACAGCGCCTTTGTCCAGGAGAATCTCTACGGCCGCATGCAGGAGATCATCGACTGGCACATCCGGGGCACACGATCCGGGATTCATGCCGATGAAGACGGTCTGCTGGCTTGCGGCCAGCCCGGCGTACAGCTGACCTGGATGGACGCCAAGATCGGGGATTGGGTGGTGACGCCGCGCTATGGCAAGCCTGTGGAGATTCAGGCGCTGTGGTACAACGCGCTGCGCGTCATGCAGGAACTGGCCCGCGTTTTCCACGATCCGGCCCGCGAACGAATCGTGCGCGAGCTGGCCGACCGCGCGCGCAGCAGCTTCAACCGCCAGTTCTGGAACGAACCGGCCGGCTGCCTGTACGATGTGGTTAACGAAATAGGCCGCGACGCTTCCGTGCGGCCGAACCAGATATTTGCGGTCAGCGTAACCCATACGATGCTGGCGGACGATCGGGCGCGCCGGGTGGTGGAGGTGGTGGAGAGGGACCTGTTGACTCCGGTAGGCCTGCGAAGTCTCTCGCCGCGCTACCCGCAGTACCGGTCCCGTTACGAGGGCGGCGTCATAAACCGGGACTCCGCCTATCACCAGGGCACGGTCTGGCCATGGCTGATGGGGCCGTTCATCACTGCCTATGTCAGAGTCAACGGCCACCAGAAAGCGGCTAGGGAACAGGCCGGCTTGTGGCTGGCCGGATTCCGCGAGCACATGAAGACGGCGGGGTTGGGGCAGGTGTCCGAGGTTCTGGACGGCGATACTCCCCACCGGCCGGGCGGCTGCTGCGCGCAGGCGTGGAGCGTGGCGGAGCTGCTGCGCGCGGCGGTGGAGGATGTAGCGATAGCCAAGCGCAGCCGGCAAGACCCAGCGGCCGTCGAGGCGGGTAGCCGGCAAGAAAAGCGCTGAGGGCGCAAAATACCTCTGTAACATTCTTGCGATAGACTAATTCCTGCGAAGTACCGGTCCCCGACAGTAACTGAGGAAATCGCCATGAATGCCCGCCTACCTTTGCTCGCCCTGATCAGCATCGCCGCGCTCTCGCAGCAGATTCCCCACCGGCTTCCGGATGGTTATGCTCTGCCCAACGGATGGCGGATCACACCCATCGGTAAGGCCATTCCGACCGAAGATATGGTGCTCAACGTCCTGCCCGCGCCCGATGGCCGGGCCGTAATGGCGCTGCACTCCGGCTTCAATCCCCACGGGCTGGTCGTAATCGACGCCCATACGGACGAAGCGACGCAGCGGATTCCGCTCCGGTCCGCCTGGCTCGGCATGGCGTGGCATCCCGACGGCAAGCGTCTGTATGTCTCCGGCGGGAACGCCGACGGTAGAGCGGAAACGTTCCGCGCCCCCATTTATGTTTTCGGTTACGAAAACGGCAAGCTTTCCAAAGACCCGGTCAGCACGCTCGAGGAGACCATCAGCGCCACCGCGCTCTACTGGTCCGGCCTGGCCCATGACCGCAAGAAGGACCTTCTGTACGCGGCGAACCGGGGTACCGGACCGCAACCTGGGAACGTGGTCGTATTCGACACGAAGAGCGGAAAACTGTTGAGCCGCATTCCAGTCGAGATCAATCCCTACGATGTAGTCCTGAGCGAGGACGGCCGCACGCTGTATGTCTCGAACTGGGCGAGCGATTCGGTAAGCGTTATCGATACGACGGCTCGGAAAGTAGTGACGACCATAGCCGTGGGCGATAACCCGAACGACATGGAGCTATCGGCCGATGGGCGACTCTACGTCGCCTGCTCGAACGACAACACGGTTTGGGTCATCGACACCAAGCGCCGCCAGGCTATCGAGAAGATCAACACGGCGCTGTTCCCCCGCGCGCCGGAGGGATCCACTCCGAATGCGCTGGCGCTCGACCGCAAGAACAACATCCTGTTCGTCGCGAACGCCGATAACAATAACGTGGCCGTCATCAACGTCGAGGAGGCGGGCGAAAGTGAAGTGCTCGGGTTTTTGCCTGCCGGCTGGTATCCGTCGGCGCTGGCGCTCGACACCGTGCGGCAGAAGCTCTATATCGGCAACAGCAAGGGCGCCGGCTCCTACTCGGATATCCGCGGGCCGCTCAGCCCCCTTCCTCCAGGTCCGGAAGGCAACGGCAGCGTCAAGAGCCTGCAGAAGGGCAGTGTGAACGTCGTGAGCATCGCCAAGCTGAAATCGGAAATTCGCCAGCTCACCAAACGGGTCTACGAAAACACGCCGTACAATGACAAGCTGCTCGCAGCCGCCAAGCCGCCGGCCACGCCGACGGTCATTCCTCCGGAGGTCGGCGCCGGCTCTCCCATCAAGCACGTGCTCTACATCATCAAGGAGAATCGCACGT
>DATJFH010000326.1:0-7268 GCA_035495815.1 Bryobacteraceae bacterium | reverse complement strand
TGCAGCGGGCGTCGAGCCCGCGATACGTCAACCGGGACGTTTACGGACTGAGGACCTGGACGCGTACGGACGCTGGGTGCCCGATCCGGCATATGGGAACGTGTGGGCCCCGACAGTCGCGGCGGGATGGGCGCCGTACCGCGAAGGACGCTGGGTTTGGATCGATTACTACGGTTGGACCTGGGTCAGTTACGATCCCTGGGGCTGGGCGCCTTATCACTATGGCCGCTGGTACATGAGTCCTACCTACGGCTGGTGCTGGTATCCGGGCGGAATCGGTTTCGGAGTGAGGCATTACTGGCGGCCGGCGCTGGTGAGTTTTGTCGGATTCGGCCACGGCGGAGTGGGAGTCGGCTTCGGCCGCGTCGGGTGGATACCCCTTGCCCCACACGAGCGCTATCACCCCTGGTATGGACGGGGCTACTCGGGCGGACGCAACGTGAACATTGTCACCAATGTCAACGTCTACAGCAACTATCGCAACGCCCGGATCCGGAACGGAGTGACGGCAGTCGATGGGGCCGGCTTTACGCACGGCGCCGCCGGACGGGCGTTCACAGGCGACATCCGGCAGGCCAGCGTGGTTCGGGGCAGCTTGCCGCTTTCTCCGACGCGGGAGAGCATGCGGCTCTCGGACCGCGGCGTCCACGCCGGTACGATTCAGCGGAGTTCGGACAATCAGCGCTTCTTCAGCTCGCGGCAAGCAGGGCAGTGGACCGCCCGCAGCGCTTCGCAGCCCCGGATATCGGGCCCCGGACTGGGACCGGGTACCGCCGGACAAGGCGTCGTTCGCGGGCAGGACGTCCAGCATGCGGCGCAGAATCAGGGTGGCTGGCGACGCTTCGGAGAGCCCACTCGGCCGGGATTCCGAGCCTCCGAACGGACAACTCCGGTCCCATCCGGAAATAGCTCGGGACGGTTTGGAGAGCCGAATGCGCGTTCTTCGAGGGGCGAACAGGCGAGCCGTCCGGCGCAGAACGGCAGTAGCGGGAGCTGGCAGAGATTTGAAGGGCGGACGCCGCCGCCGGACGCTTCGTCGGGACAGCCTGTCCAGTCGCCTCGCTACAGCCGCGGAAGCGATAGTCCGAACACCAACCGGTATACGGCGCCGCCGGCGCCGGACCGCGGCGGCAGCTACCGGAACAGCGGAAACAGCTATCCGCAGCCGGTTCGGATCAGCCCGCCGATGGTGCGGGAGCGGTCGGCTGCTCCGGCGCCGTCCCGGTCGGAATCGGCTCGTCCGAGCGGAGGCGGCGGTCCCCGCGGCGGTGGCGGAGGCGGCGGTTCGCGCGGCGGTGGCGGAGGCGGCGCGGTCGGCAACTCGCGCGGCAGCAGCGGAGGCGGCGGTTCGCACGGCGGGCGCGGACGGTAAAGTTTTTAACATTTCTTCCCTAAAGCCCGGCTCCGGAAGTATCGTGAGCCGGGCTTCTTTTTTTCATGGACGGCGTGCTTCCGCGCGGCGGCTCGAGAGGCGTGCCTCCCGCCAAGCTGTAATAGAATGCAGGAATGATCGAAAATTGGGAGCGATCGCGGGAACTGCTGAGGCGGGCGAGTCAATCGCTGGCGGGCGGAGTCAGCAGTCCGTTCCGCGCCAAGGCCCCGGTGCCGCTTTACTTCGAAGACGGGTGCGGACCGCGCCTGCGGGACGTGGACGGCAACGAGTACATCGATTACCAGCTTGCCTGGGGACCCATGATTCTCGGATACCAGCATCCGAGGCTGGTGGACGCGATGCTGGCGCAGGCCCGGCTGCCCTTCAGCTACGGCGCCCAGCATGAGCTGGAGATCTCGGTGGCGGAAAAGATCCAGCGCCTGGTGCCCTGCGCCGAGCGGGTGGCGTTCACCTCGAGCGGCAGCGAGGCGGTCCAACTGGCCCAACGCCTGGCGCGAGCCCATACCGGCCGCAACCTTATCCTGAAGTTCGAAGGACACTACCACGGGTGGATGGATTCGACGCTGCTCAGCTATCATCCCTCCGCCGCCGAGGCCGGTCCGGTTGAGAACCCGCACGTGATCCGAGGGTCGGCGGGGCAGGTTCCGAACTCCAGCCTGAACACGGTGGTGGCGGTCTGGAACCGGCTGGATCTGCTGGAGCAGGCGCTCGAATCGAACCGGGACAAGATCGCGGCCGTCTTCATGGAGCCGGTGCTTTGCAACAGCGGCTGCCTGCTGCCGGGCGCCGGATACCTGAAAGGGGCGCAGGAGATGTGCCGCCGGCATGGAGCCCTGCTGGTGTTCGACGAAGTGATCACGGGCTTTCGGATGGGGCTGGGAGGCGCGCAGAGTCATTACGGGGTGACCCCGGACCTGGCCACGTTCGGAAAAGCGGTGGCGGGCGGGGCGCCGCTCAGCGTGGTCGCCGGACGGCGCGAAATCCTGGAGCAGATGTACACCGGAGGAGTCAGTTTCGGAGGCACGTTCAACGGCAATCCGGTCTCGCTGGCCTGCGCCGACGCGACGCTCGAAGAGCTGTCCCGCAACAGCGGCCACGCGCTGGCCGAAGCCAATCGGATCGGCGGAGCGCTGATGGAAGGGATCCGGGAAATCTGCAAGCTATACCGTTCTCCGGCGGTGGTCACGGGCTTCGGAGCGGCGTTCGCCATTCACTTCCGGGAGGGGGAAACGCCGGCCAGTTATCGCGACACGTTGAATGACGACGCCGGGATGCTGCGGCGCTTCCTGCTGGCGGCTCTGCGGGAAGGGATTTACGTGGTTCCGGACGGGCGCTTCTATACCTCGGCCGTTCATACGGATCGGGAGATGGAGGAGACGCTGCTGGCTCTGGACCGGGTGTTCGAAGGCCTGAAAAAGTAATGTGTGCGATGCTGGGAGCGGGTATGAAGAACCATTTTATTATCGCCTCGATTCTGACCGCCGCATTAATGGCGCCAGCCTGCGTATCCAAGAACCCGGCGGATCCGGCTGCTCCCCGCGCAACGGTATTTCTGCGGGACGGAACCAGCTTCACCGGCGCTGTCCAAAGCACCTCGCCTACCCAGATCACGCTCTCCGGGGAGAATAACAACAGTCACACTTTCGACATGAAGAACGTGAGGTCGATCGAGTACGCGGAAACGGCGTCGACGGCGCCGGCCGAGCCTCTCGCGCCGCCCGCCGGGTCAGCCGCTGCCCCTCCGCCGGCCGCTCCTCCGGGGGCCGCCAGGCCGGCTCCGGTTGCCTCCGCGCCGCCGGCCCCGGTTCGCAATCACCCGGATGAATCGATCGTCAAGACCAGGACGAACCTGCTGCCCGCCGGAACCCAGGTCGTGGTTCGCACCGACGAGACGATCGACTCCCGCAAAGCGGCGGAAGGTCAGACGTTCGCCGCCGAGATTGCCAAGGACGTGCGCGATGCGCACGGCGACATGGTGATCCCCCGCGGCTCCAACGCTCAACTGGTGATCCGGTCCGCTTCCCGGGGGAAGCGTTTCACGGGCGCTTCCGATCTGGTTCTGGACCTGCAATCGATTTCGATCGGAGGCCGTCAGTACCAGGTGGATACGACCGATATCGCGCAGAAAGGCCGTGAGGGACTGGGCAAGAACAAGCGGACGGGAGAGTTCGTCGGCGGGGGAGCCGCGCTGGGAGCGATCATCGGCGCCATCGCAGGGCAGGGCAAGGGCGCTGCCATCGGGGCGGCCTCCGGGGCGGCGGCGGGCGCGGCCACGCAACTGGTGACGCGGGGCGGATCGGTTCGGGTCCCGGCCGAGTCGCTGCTCACGTTCCGGCTGGATCAGCCACTACGGGTTTACCCGACTAGATAGGCCCGCCAGAACCGCTCCAGCCGCTCGCCTGGGCAATCGGAAGCAGCCGCCGCCGGAAGTGCCGGCGGGGAAGGCCCGCCCGAGGTGGCCGTCCGGTGAAAGCGCGCTGCAAAACGTATGCGGTCAGGCCAGCGCGGCGTCCTTCAGCATGCCGCGCAGGCGCTGAAGGTCGCGCTTCATGATCTCCGAAACCTCCTGCTTCGGAATGGTCAGCGCAGTCTTGCCGCTCTCCGCTCCGCCCATCGAATATTCGAAATGAAGCTGCAGCGGCCCGGCGAAGCGCGACGCCGCCAGCATTCCGAAGAATTGCGGAAGCCGCACCATTCCGCCGCCGAGCGGAGTCCACTGTGCTTTCCAGTTTCCCTTCGCGTCCTTGCCCCAGAGGAAATCCTTGACCGCCACGCCGCGCAGGTGCGCTCCGATGATACGGAAGCTGTTGATCCATCCACCGGCCCCGCCCTCGACGGTGGCATGGCCGATGTCGTAATTAACGCCCACCGCCTGCGGATCGAACTCCTTGAGCACGATATACAGGTCCCATATCGAAGCGCCCACCACGCCGGTTCCGGAGTGGGTGTGATACATGGCCGACGCCTTATAGCGCGAGTTGAGGTCCGCCAGCCTGGCGACACGAGGCTTCAACTCCTCGAGCTGCCGCGCCAGAGGCCGCGCCGCGTCGTACTTGAAGCCGCCCCAGCGGTAATGGCGGATGCCCAGCTCCGACATGGTCCTGAGGATGTCCTCGGCGTGCGGCGACTGCGCGTCGGCAATGTCGGTGGTCAGCATCGGGACTTCGAGGCCGTGCTGGCGGATGATCGCAACCAGCTTGGGAAGCTCCTCCCGTACACGTTCCGGTTCGACGTGGCCGCCTTTGCGGACGGACAGATCGACGCCGTCGAATCCGATCTCCGCGGCGCCCCTGGCCAGAGCTTCGCCCTTCAGAAACTGCAAATGCTTCGAAAAGATCGCGACCTTCAGCTTGCCGGCGGCGCTCTTTTCCTCCGCGGCCCGGGCCTGGAGCGCGCCGGCAGCCAGCGCGGCGCCGCTTCCCAAAAGGGCCTTTCTTCGGGAGAGGGATGGTTGATGAGGTTGCATCTTGACTCGTAGATTATCAGAATTGAGTGATGAAACTGAACCGGCGTTCGTTGATGTTGGCTGGCGGCGGAGCGTTCCTGTCCCAGGCCGCCCCTTCGGATCGTATCGTGATGGGAGTGATTGGCAGCGGCGGCCGCGGCACTTTCGTCATGTCCGTTTTTCAGAAGGACCAGGCGGTGAGCGTCGGCGCCGTCTGCGACGTGTACGAGCCGAACCTGGAGAGAGCGCTTTCGAACGCCACGAAGGCGGGTTCTCATCCCAAAGCCTACCGGAATTACAAGCAATTGCTGGCCGACAAGGATATACAGGCCGTCCTGGTCGCGACCCCGGAGCACTGGCACCATCAGATGGTTCTCGACGCGCTGGCCGCCGGCAAGGACGTCTACGTGGAGAAGCCGCTGTGCCAGACGCCGGAGCAGGGCAGGGAACTGGTGGAGGCGGAGAAGAAATCGAAGAATATCGTACAGGTGGGCATGCAGCGCCGCAGTTACGATCTGTATCTCGAGGCGCGCAAGATCGTGGCCGCCGGCACGCTGGGCAATGTCCGGATGGTGCGCAGCTGGTGGCTGAACAACGGCCTCTCCTCGGCCAAAGCCAGCAAGCTCGACGGACCGCTCGACTGGGAGCAGTGGCAGGGTCCGGCGCGCAAGCACGCGCCCGACCCGGACCGGTTCCGGCACTGGCGTCTCTATTCGGAATATTCCGGCGGCCTGGTGGCCGACCAGGGAGCGCACGTGTTCGACGGCATTCATCTTCTGATGAACGCCGGGTACCCGCTGGCGGTCAATGCGTCGGCGGGAAAGATTCACAATCCGGGCGTGGATACGCCGGAGTCGGTGGTGGCGATCGCGGAGTATCCGGAAGACTTCCTGGGCATTTTCACCATCAACTACGCGGCCATGAAGTACCAGTTGAGGAACGATCAGCTGAACCAGCTCGACGGCGACAAAGCGCGCATGGACGTGAGCCGCGAGGAATGCAAAGTCTACCTGCAGGGCGCGGAGGACAAGCCGGCCATGGCCCACAGCTCGAAGCTCGGATTCGGTCACGCCACCGATCTGCACGTCGCGAATTTCCTGGAGTGCGTGCGCACGCGCAAGACGCCGACGGCGCCGATGCGGGTGGCGTTCCAGGCGGCGCTGGTGGTCCAGATGGCGAATCTCTCGTTGAAGCACGGCCGCCGGATCCGGTGGAATAATCAGACCAGCCGGGTGGAGATGTGATGATCCGTTCAATTCTGTTGTTGACGCTTTCGTTTGCTCCGGCGGCGCTGGCCGCGGTCCAGTATTTCGCCTACGTAGGCACGTACACGCGGGGCGCGAGCAAAGGAATCTATTCCTTCCGTTTCGACCCGTCCACCGGCGGGATGTCGGCGCCGGCGCTGGCGGCAGAGGTATCCAATCCGTCATTTCTGGCGGTCCATCCCAACCGGAAATACCTTTACGCGGTGAGCGAGCTCGGCAACGACGGCAAGTCCAACGGAGCGGTGACGGCTTACGGGATCGACGCCCGGACCGGCGCGCTCACACGGCTGAACAGCGTTTCGTCCGGGGGCGGCGGGGCGTGCCACCTGGTGGTCGACAAGACCGGCAAGTCGCTCGCGGTGGCAAATTACGGCAGTGGAAGCGTGGCTGTCTTTCCTGTGAGCCCGGACGGCAAGCTGGGTGAAGCGTCGTCGGTGATCCAGCACAAAGGTTCGAGCGTCGACCAGCGGCGGCAGCGCGGTCCGCATGCCCATGCCGTGGTGCTTTCGGGCGACAACCGGTTCCTGTTCGCGCCGGATCTGGGTTTGGATGAAGTGCTTACCTACCGGCTGGATCCCGCCAAGGCTTCGCTGACGGCCAACGATCCGCCGTTTGCCAAGGTCGCGCCGGGTTCCGGACCCCGCCATTTCGCATTCCACCCCAAAGGCCGATACGCGTACGTGCTGAATGAAATGGCATCGAAGGTCACGGCGTTCGATTACGACGCTTCGCGGGGAGCTCTAAAGGAAATTCAAACGGTCTCGACTCTACCGCCGGGGTTCACGGGTGAAGATAACTCGGCGGAGGTGGAGGTGGACGCCAAGGGACGCTTTCTGTATGCGTCCAATCGGGGGCACGACAGCATCGCGGTCTTCGCCATCGGTAAGGACGGGAAGCTGACTCTGGTGGAGAACATGCCCACGGCGGGCAAAACGCCGCGCAATTTCAAGCTCGATCCCAGCGGCGCGTGGCTGCTGGCGGCCAATCAGGAATCCGATACGATCGTGCAGTTCCGGGTGGACCCGAAAACCGGAAAGCTGTCGCCGACGGGAAAGAAAATCGAGGTGGCCAAGCCCGTGTGCGTGCAGTTCGTCCCGGCGGCGCGCTGAACGGCCGGTGCGTTCGTGGTGGACGGCGAAACCGCCTGCAATGCCTGGCGGCTTTG
>DATJFH010000325.1:0-4758 GCA_035495815.1 Bryobacteraceae bacterium | reverse complement strand
TGGCGGTCGCGCACACAGCCCGCAGTTCCTCCCGGTCCGTCAGCCCCGATCGAACCGAGGGCAGGGCGGTGACGCCGCATTCCGCCAGAACCGGAGCGTTCGAGGCCACCGCCGGCCGCCCGCAGATCACGCTCTGCACGTAGTCCAGCGCATCGGCCGGCGAAGCGGCGCAATGCGTCCTTCCCGCCAGCGCCTCGAGCCGTGCGCGGAAGCTGGCGATCTTCGCTTCCATTCCGATCTCGGGAACGGCGATACGCGGCGCGGGCGGAGCCGGCGGCGGCTGCCCGACGCTCCGGCCCAGCGCCGTGCGAACTTTGTGCAAAATATGATCCCGCGGCATTATGATTTCCGCCGGGCACGCCACATCTGCCGGAACGTCCTCGGCGCCGGCGCGGGCAGATCGCGCTGGCTGAGCCAGCGGGCCACCGGACCCGCGTTCATCAGCGGCGGCACGGCGCGGATATATCCGTTCTTCGCCTCCGGCGCCAGCGACGCGGCCGCCAGCCCGGCCATCTCGTAAATTCGCGGATGCCGCATCACCCACGCCCAGACGCGGAACGCCAGCCGCTCGAGCTTGCCCTGCCCCTCGCGCTCCTGCGTCTTTTTGACGTCCGTCCGCAGCTCGAGCAGCACTTTCGGAATGTCGATCTTCACCGGACAGACTTCCGCGCACGCTCCGCACAGGCTCGAAGCGAACGGCAGCGACGGCTCGTGCATCGCCCCCAGAAATTGCGGCGTGAGAATGGCGCCGATCGGGCCGGAATAGACCCACGGAAACGCATGCCCGCCGATCTTCCGGTACACCGGGCAGATATTCAGGCACGCGCCGCAGCGGATGCAGTGCAGCGACTGCCGCTTCTCCCGGTCCGCCAGCAGCTTCGACCGTCCGTTGTCGATCAGCACCACGTAGAATTCGTCCGGACCGTCAACTTCCTCCCCCCGCCGCGGACCCGAAAGGAAGGACGTGTACACCGTCAGCGGCTGCCCGGTCGCGCTGCGCCCCAGCAGCTTCAGAAAGGTCGCCAGATCCTGCGCGCGTGGAATCAGCTTCTCGATCCCCGCTACCGCGATATGGATCTTCGGAGCGCTGGTCGTCAGCCGCGCGTTGCCTTCGTTTTCGACCAGAACGACGGCGCCGGAATCCGCCACCAGAAAATTCGCCCCGCTCACCCCGATGTCGGCCGCCAGAAATTTCTCGCGCAGCACGGACCGCGCGATGCCGGCCTGCTTTTCGATCACGGTCTCGTTCCCGACCCCCAGTTCCCTGGTGAAAATGTCCGCCACCTGGTAGCGCGTCATGTGCAGGGCCGGCGCGATGATGTGGAACGGCCGCTCGTGCGCCAGCTGCAGGATGTACTCACCGAGGTCCGTCTCCACCGGCTCCAGCCCGTGGCGCTCCAGCCGCTCGTTGAAATGGATCTCCTCGGTGGTCATCGACTTGGATTTGACGATGACCCGCGCCTTTCGCTCCCTGGCCAGGCCGAGTACGAAATCGGCCACCGCATCGCCGTCGGCGCAATAGATCACCTTGCCGCCGTGGGCGTTCACCTGGCGCTCGAACTGCTCCAGGTAATAGTCCAGGTTCTCGATCGTGTGCTTCTTCACCCCGCTGGCGTGCGCGCGCAGCTCCTGGTACTCGGGCAGCTCCTCGCTGGTGATGGAACCCCTGCGCTTCTCGACCAGCCGTCCGGTAGCGGTATAGATGGTGAGCTGCAGCCGTGGATCGGATACGGCCTCGTGAATTTTCCGGTCGAACGCGGCTGACATATCAGCGGCTGGCCAGAACCTCGGCCAGATGCATGGTGCGGATCGGCAGCTCCGCGCGGGCCAGCGCGCCGCGCAGTTGCATGAGGCAGCTGGAATCGATCGACACCACCGTGGTGGCCCCGGTACGGAGCACCGAATCGATCTTGGTGCGGGCCATTCCGCCGGATATTTCGTCGAATTTGACGGAGAACGTCCCGCCGAAGCCGCAGCACTCCTCGGCGATGTCCATCTCGCGCAGCTCCAGCCCGCGCACCTTTCTCAGCAGCGCGCGGGGGCCCTGCTTGATCTTCAGTTCGCGCAGCGCGTGGCAGCTGTCGTGATACGTGACCACTTCGTTCAAGGTCGCCCCCACGTCCTCGACCCGCGCCACCTCCGTCAGAAAGCTGGAGAACTCCCACACCCGCGGCGCCAGCCCGCGCGAGGCTTCGAGGCTCGCCGGCTCTTTCTGGAAGATGTCGGCAAAATGGCGCGAGATCATCGCGCAGCAGGAGCCGGACGGAACCACGATGTATTCGGCCCCTGAAAACACGGAGAGAAAGTGCCGCGCCACCTGCCGCGCCTCTTCCTGGAATCCGCTGTTGAAAGCGGGCTGCCCGCAGCACGTCTGGGCTTCGGGAAAATCGATTTCGTAGCCGATGCGCTCCAGAACCTCCGCCATCGCCATGCCGGCTTTCGGGAACAACTGATCGACGATGCAAGTGACGAATAGCGAGACCCGGCGGGCCATGAGACCCAAATTGTAACAGGGGAGCAACGTCCTCGCCTAATCCAGCCGGACCGGCTTGTCGTACCCCGTCATCTCCAGATAACCCACGCCGCTCGCCGACCCCGAATACCGCACCGCTCCCTCCCAATAGCCCGGCGCCCGATCCACGCGCCCGGCCAGCTCCTGCCCGTCCAGCGCGGCGTCGCACCGGAGATCGAGTCCCAGCGACGGCGCGCGTACCGACCAGCTCACCGGGTATCGTGCCCTGGTCGCGGGACTGGTCCAGTAGCGTACGGGAGTGAGTGAAAAGTCGCCCGCCCGGAGCGTACGCGCGGCGCCGCCCCTGTCCACCAGCGTTCCCGACGAGTGCGGATCGATCGACCCGTCCCGAAGGCGCAGCTGGAACAGCATCAGATCGCGTCCGTCGTCAAGCTGCACGCTGAACCAGTCCCAGCCCACCTGGGACGAATCGAGCTGGTGCGTGAACCATTCGTGATCCATCCAGGCAGTTCCGGTGACGGCGTGCGCCTTTCCCTCCAGCTGCAATTCCCCGGAAACGGCCAGCCGCGTGAACGACACGTAATGCGACGCCTTTCCCTCCCCGGCCGCCTTCTGGCTCACGCCGTTCAGCCCGTGGATCACGGCGGGCTTCGACGGCGCGAGCCGCAGATTCAGCCGGAACTCCTCGGCGGTCGCCTCGAGCGTCTGCCGGTCCGCGTCCCATTGCGACGACCAGTTTCCGTTCCACACCCGGCGCCTCTCGAAGCTCGCGCCCGCCAGGCCGGGTCCCGCCCGGTTGAGCCGCTCGTGCGGATAAAAACGCTTGCCGTCGATGTCCGTCAGGGCCAGGTGCGCCAGGTAGACGTCGTCCACGCGCCATGCGGATTTGTTTTCCACCGGCTCGCCGCGGCGTTGGCCCTGCCGGAAAAACACCAGCTCGAATCCGAATCGCTTCCCCTCCGCGCTGCGCAGATTGCCGGTGTAATACCACCACTCCGTGCGAAAATCCGGATGCTCGAAATGATCCCCCGGGAAAGAATAGCGATAGCCCGGCAGCGCCGGACGGTACTCGTTTGCCGCCGCGGCCGCCAGCAGCGCCAGCGTCGCCGCGCTAACGAGCCGGAAATTGCGGATCATCCCGGACTTGCCGCGCCTGCCAGAGGTGCCGCCGCTCGTGCCCTGCGATCAGCGCGAATGTCTGGCCCAGAGTGAGCTTGAACCACTCGACGATCGGAGATCCGACCTTCGCCCGGGCCAGATCCACTCCATTCGCCTCCCGGATCAGCTCCCGAACCCGCTCCTGCAGCCGGAAGAACTCCGCCAGCGTCTGCTCCGGCGGTTCGGACGGAGGGATCATCGTTTTGGGAGCGCGAAATTTCGTCCGCGGAGGCGGCTCGGTCAATCCCACGACAAAGTTCCCCAAAGCGCCATGCCGGAACGGACCCCTGCCGAGCAGCCCTTTCTCGCGTGCTCCCCGCAGGCTGGCTTCGATGCGGGGCACGATCAGCCATCCGGCCGCATTCAGGTGCCCGATATTCTGCGCCATCGACCACTTTCCGGACGGCGGCCGCCATTCAAGCTGCTGCCCGGACAAGCCCCCGGTCAGCCCGCCCGCGTCCGATTCAACGCTCTCGATCTGGACCAGATAATTCGCCAGCTCCGGAACCAGCGACTCCACTGCGGACGGTGACATCGGCCTCCTCCTGCTTCTAAAGATAACAGCCGGGATGTTAGCCTGTAGGGGTCTCGTGAGCGCCCACGACAGCTCGCTGTACAACGAAGACCTCGCGCCGGTTCCCCCCGGCAAGCGTACCTGGACGATATACAACTTCGCCTCGCTGTGGGTCGCGATGAGCATCTGCATCCCCACCTACATGCTGGCCTCCGGCCTGATCGCCGGCGGTATGAACTGGTGGCAGGCGATCGGCACGATTCTGCTCGGCAACCTGATCGTGCTCATCCCCATGGTGCTCAACGCTCACGCCGGCGCGCGCTACGGCATCCCCTTCCCGGTTCTGGTCCGCGCCTCGTTCGGCGTGCGCGGCGCCAACGTCCCCGCCGTGCTGCGCGCGCTGGTCGCCTGCGGCTGGTTCGGCATTCAGACCTGGCTCGGCGGACAGGCCATTTACACCATGCTCCAGATCATATGGCCCGCCGCCAGGGGCTCGTCCGCCGGACTCTGGGGCTGCTTTTTCTTCTTCTGGGCCCTCAACATGGCCGTGGTCTGGAAGGGCATCGAGTCGATCCGGATCCTCGACGATGTCGCCGCCCCCTTCATGCTGCTC
>DATJFH010000324.1:0-2271 GCA_035495815.1 Bryobacteraceae bacterium | reverse complement strand
AACCGCTTACCATCCTCCTCAACTGGCAATCGAAACTCAAAGCTCAGTAGGGGTGAGCATGAGAATAAGGTTCCTTAGAAGAATTCGCGGGTCGATGTCGGTACTGAAGTGGGCGTGCTGGTAGACAAAACCTCGGAAACGATGGCAGCGGTTTAGAATCGTGATCGGTTCCATGGCGCGGAAGCGGTCGGTGAATCGCCACCATAAACCGCTCCAGGCTCGTGAGCCGCGGGATTGATAAACGCTGGGGCCAATGAGGATCTAGGGCTTGTCCAAACCGCGGTCTGCCAGAATCCGATACGGCGGCAACCCGTCGACTTGGCTTTGTAAACGCTGCGTCGCGGGCAAGCTCATGGCGCAAACCTGTTCTGCAATCTCGTCATCTCCTCCGGAGCACGCAAGCGGGATGCGAGGCCTTGACATTCTACATATCGGCCGAGCATTATAGGTAGAAAGGTTAGGTATCATGGACACGCCTAAATCCGATCTCCTGCAGGGCACCCTGGACGTATTGATCCTCAAGATTGTGGCGCTCGAGCCGCTCCACGGGTATGGCATCGCGCAGCGCATCCGGCAGATTTCGCGGGATGTGCTTCAGGTGCAGCAGGGATCGCTCTACCCGGCGCTGCATCGTCTGGAAAAGCGAGGCTGGCTCCGCGCGGAATGGGGGGAAGCCGAGACTGGGCGCGAGGCGAAGTTCTACTCCCTTACGCGACTTGGACGCAAACAACTGGAGGCGGAAACCGCGAACTGGGATCGTCTTTCGGAGGCTGTGACGCTGATCCTGCGCACGGCGGAATAGGAGGGCGCATGTGGTTCGGAAAGAGACGCGCGGAAGCCCGGCTGAGTTCGGAGCTTCGCTATCACCTGGACAAGCTCACGGAAGAGTACGCCGCCTCGGGCATGAGCCCGGAGGCGGCGCGTTTGCGCGCGCGGCAGGAATTCGGAGGCATCGAGCAGGTGAAAGAAGACTGCCGCGATATCCGCGGCCGGTGGCTGGAAGACCTGATAAAGGATGTGCGCTACGCGGCGCGAGGGCTGCGGCGGAGCCCGGGATTTCTGGCCGTGGCAGTCCTGTCGCTGGCTCTGGGGATCGGCGCGAACACCTCGATCTTCAGCCTGATCAATGCGGTGATGTTGCGGTCTCTTCCCGTACGGGAGCCGGACCGGCTGGTGCTCATTACGCGATTACGGGACGAGGGCAAGCCCGCCTCGGTGTCCTACCCGCTGTTCCACCATTTCCGCGCAAGCCTGCGGTCGATTTCCGTGTCGGCTGCTCACCGGACCAGCTCGCCAACTATCGTCATCGATGGTTCGGATGAAGTGGCGGAGGCCGATCTGGTGTCGGGCGACTACTTCTCGATGCTGGGCGTGGAGCCGTCCGTGGGCCGCCTTCTCGACGCCGCGGACGACGTGCTTGCGCCGGAATCCCCCGCCGCGGTGATCAGTCACCGCTACTGGCAGCGGCGTTTCGCGGGCAACCCCGACGCCATCGGCAAGCGATTCACCATTGGCGACAAGGTCCTCACGATCGTTGGGGTGACGCCGCCGCGCTTCCTCGGAGTCCGGCCGGGCCGGACGCCCGACCTGATGCTGCCGCTTACCCCGATGTTGAGCCAGGAGGAGAGAGAGGAGCCTACCAACAATAATCTGAACATGATTGCGCGCCTGAAGCCCGGAGCCACCGTGCAACAGGTGAATGCCGAAGTGCAGGTCTCTTGGGACCGATTCATCCGAGCGGTCGCCGCCCCGTTTCCCGAAAAGGACCGTGCCAGGATCCTCCAGCAGAGGGCCAAGGCGTTCCCGGCTCACAACGGCGTCAATCCGCTGCAATACGATTTCTCTCAGCCTCTGTTCGTGTTGATGGGCATCGTGGGGCTGGTGCTGCTGCTGGCCTGCGCCAATCTTTCCGGTCTCCTGCTCGCGCGAGCGGCTTCGCGGCAGCGGGAGATCTCGATCCGCCTCGCGATCGGCGCGGGCCGCGGCCGGCTGGTCCGGCAGTTCCTGGCCGAGAGCTTGCTGTTGGCGGCTCTCGGCGCGGTCGCCGGGCTCTGCCTGTCGTACTGGTTCAGCGGTGTGTTGGTGAACATGCTCGCCGACAGTGGCGGTCTCACCCTGAATGTTGCTCCAGACTGGCATGTGCTGGCATTCACGTGCGCTACCTCCGTCCTGGCGTGCGTACTGGCCGGCCTGGCTCCCGGTATCCATGCGGTGCGGGGAAGCCTCCAACCCGCCCTCAAGGAGGTCCGCACCGGAGGTCATCGCGGCCTG
>DATJFH010000323.1:0-27110 GCA_035495815.1 Bryobacteraceae bacterium | reverse complement strand
GCGGCATCGTCTTCGGATCCATCCACATCACCTCCCAGTGATGTCCGTCCGGATCGTAAAAACTCCATCCGTACATGAACCCGTGATCGATGGGTTTCATTGCCTCTCTGCCGCCCGCCCCGATCGCTTTCCGCACCATCTCGTCAACTTCGGCGCGGCTCCCGCAGGAAAGCGCGAACAGACCCTCTGTTTGGGACTTCGTATCGCAGATCTCCCGCGTGGTAAACGTCTGGAAAAACGGTTCTGTCAGCAGCATGACGAAAGCCTCCTCGCTGACGATCATGCAGGCTGCCTTGTCGTCCGTGAACTTCGGGTTGAACTCGAAGCCGAGGTGGCGGAAGAAATCCATCGACCGCGGCAAGTCGCGGACGGCCAGATTGACAAAAATCTTTCGGGAGTGATTCGTCATCGAGCGCCTCCCCGATTCCCGTACTCCGACAGTCCGCGGACCCGTCGGTCCCGCAGCCTTAGCCCACCCCAGATGACCGCGGCGAAGTAGCTGGGAAACAACGTACACGTAAAGAGCGGGTCTCCCGGCCTCACCTGCATGGCGACCGCCCCTCCCGAATATGCCGTCAACAATACAGCGCCGGGCGGGAGAAGCATGCCTGCCGCGTAGCCGAGCCTGCTTGTGCCTTCCACGGCGACCGGTAGAGTAAGGGCCTCCATTGTGGCCAAACGCCATCCATTGCTCCTGGTCGAAAAGACGTCTGTCATGGTGCTTGAGTTCATGGCTTTAATTCCTTTCCACATGATAGACTCCCGCGCCGGGCCGAATCGACCCCGCCGGCCAGCTCGCCAGGCATACATTCGTGGCGATGCGATCTACGCCAAATAGCATGCGCTCTCTACGACCACTGGCACAACGCATCGACATACGCCGCCGAGCCGTCGCGCAGCCAGCCGTCCAGTTGCGCCGGTTCCTTGATCTGCTGCCCGCGCTCCCGCGGAACAACCATGAAACGGCAGTTCAGATCCGCCAGCGCCGTCATGTCACCCCACAGTTTCTCGAATTGCGCCACCGGAAAAATATCTTCCTGTCCCTTACCCCACCGCTTCTTGACGTCCTTCAGCGTGATGTATGTCGGCATGCGCGCCGCCAGATTGCGTATGGCCCCGGCCACCTTTTCTTGGTCCTCCAAATCGCCGCGCCGGAGCGAGAACGCCGCCAGAAGCTGGTCCACTTCGATCCACGTCGTGCTCGTGTTGTAGTAAGACAGCGCCGATTCGACCTTCTCGTCCGGCAGGGCCAGCCCTTCGATCAGACGCACCCGCCCGTCGATCCGCGCCAGCCCGCCGCCCCGGTCGTCTATGTGGCGCGCGATCACCTCCGTCGTCATGCCCGCGCCTGTGTCGATATGCGCGCCCAGCATCTCCGGGCTCAGGTTAGCCCCAAGCGTGTCGATGTTGTGCAGCATCAGGTACCGCAGCTGTGGACGCTGCTCGAGCAGCGCCGCCAGCACGCCGTTGCGCAGCATGTTGGGGACTTCGTACCAGTGCCCGGTCGGATGCAGGCATTGCGCCGGCAGATTATCGGTGTAATCGGCGCCCTCGCCCGCCTGCCGGGCCCATCCGATCAGCGCCGCGTGCAGGCTCTCCCGCATCTTCTGCTTCTGCTCGTCCAGGGTCTGCTGCGGCATCTCCTCCCAGGCGAAGCGCAGGTCCCGCGCCATCGGGATCAGCCGCAGCCCGATGCTCCGGCCCTGCGAGAGCAGCAGCGGCCCGTCGTAGCCGTAATTGCCTTCGGCCTCCAGATACTGGCCGACGGCTTCGTGCGTGAGATAGCTGGTGGTGATGACGTGCGGCACGGGGCAGCCGCAAAGCCGGTTGGTGCGGCGGCTCTTGGCCAGGTGGACCTCGATGAAATTGCGATGCCGTCCCGCCAGCTTGCAAAACGGATTCAGAGCCTTTACCACGCCCGCCCCGCGCGTCCATCGCGTGCCCGCCCCTCCCGCCAGCGAGACCACCGCCGCCTGCCCGGCCCGCAGAGCTTCCATCCCCAGACGCGCGAAATGTCCGTCCAGCGCGCCAGTGGCGTCGAATACATCGCCCGGCCGGACGTCTTCTATCGTGGCGCTTGCCGGGAGCCGGTTCTGCGCCAGTCCGATGCGCCCGCTGCGCAAATCGCCCTGGATGCGCTCGTGCTGCACGCGGTCGAAGCCGTGCCGCTCGAGCAGATCCTGCAGGCTCTGCGTCTTGCCTGCTTCGTCACCCGCCGCCTGGGGCAGCATCCGCTCGAACAGATTCTGCACCATGCCCGTCAGCTCCGGCGACTTGCGGCAGGCCGCGCCGAAGCGGTCGAGCTCCGCGCGGCGCGCCAGAGTCAGGTTGCGTGCTTCGATTCGCAGCAGCGGCGGAACCATCAGGCTGTAATAGGCCGCCGGCATCAAGCCCGTGTCGCTGTCCAGCAGCTCCGCGCGCGTGCCCTGATCGTTGATGGCAAAATCGTACACCACCGGCTCCATAGCAAACGGGACTGCGTGTTCCAAGCGGCGCTTCGTCTCGCTCAGTATCGTTTGCAGCCGGTCCTGCGCCTTCGCCTTCCGCCGCGGATCGAAGATGAACCCCATCCCTCCGCCCGACATGCCACCGAGCATCCAGAAGCCCCAGAAGTCTCCACCCATTTCGGCGGTCACCCGGCTGATCAGCGTCTCGGTGTATAGATTGCTCGCCCAGGGGATGATCGTCTGGATCGGACCGGAAAAGTTGCGCTGCGTGGCCGCGCCCAGTCCCCGCACGTTTCCGGCCCGTAGGTCCGCCACGATCTGATCGAGAATCCTCATGGCCTCGCGCCGGCCTTCCCACTCCGCTTCCGACCGCAGCAGGTATTTCTCGGTCACCATCTCCAGAATGGGCCCGACGTCCTGCGCCATCCCGCCATGGACCAGCGCCAGGCTCTCCTGCAGCTTCCGCCGCGCCTCCGCCGGGACCTCGTCTTCTGAAAACACGTGATGCCGGGGAAGCAGGCAGCCCCGGCTGATTCCGAATTCCGGATCATCCGTGCCCGCCTGCACGCCCTCGATCAGTTTCATGCCCGGCCAGACGCCGCCGGAATCCTGCCAGCCGCCGCCCGATCCGCCGATCCACTCCCCCAGAATCGCCCGCGCCGCGATCAGCCTGCGGTCGCTCTCTTCGAGCGTTCCCGTCAGCGCGTGGATCTGGCCCGTCGCCCGCATGCACGCCGAGATCAGGCAGGCCAGCAGGTTCGTCGAAACCGCCAGCCGCGACCCCTTGGGAATGTCGCGCACCCTGCTCACGATTTCGATGCCGCGCCCCGGCCCCGCCAGCCGGCTCAGCAGGTCCGCCAGCGGCTCCGGCGACCCTTCCATCGCCTGCGGCACGATGCCCGATGCGATGACCGCCGCTTTGAGCAGCCCCAGGTAGTCCCGCGCGAAATCGAACATCTCGGCGAAGCTGGCCACGTCCGCCGTCGCCCCCAGGTCGACGCTGGTCAGCCGCGCCACCGGCTCGTCGATCACCCGGAAATACGCCTCCACCGGGGGCTGCGGCCCGCCCGTGCCGCGCAGCGCGAGGTCGATCGACACGTTCAGCACGCGCGCTCCTTCCGGGTAATCCATGCCCAGAAAGAAGATGTCGCTCCAGCCGCTGTGCGAGAGGTCCATCCGCACCGGCGTGGTCTCCCGCAAGATCGGATACAATCCCGGACGCTGCTGCAACCGCATCTCGCGGCGTATCGTCAACGGGTAGTCCGAGGGATGCCCGATGCGCGACATCCACTGATTCCCCCGCACCGACCGCACGCTCCGCCGCACCTGGTCCGCCAGTGTCTGGAATCCCAGGCCGTAGTATGCGGCTGCCAGCCCGCTCGAGAGCGCCGCGCCGCAGCCCTCGGCCGATTGGGCGGCCAGCAGAATCTCGATCGCCTCGTCGAAGCGCCGCTTCAAAAGCCCGGCGCTGGCGGCGTACGGAATCAACCCGCCGTTCCGCACGCCCTTCTTGTAAGGAAGATGGAAGCGGTGAATGGCGTAAAGGAAAAACTGCGCGCGGACGCGCTCGTACAGGTTGTCGCTCACGCGGCGGAAGCGGTCGAGCGCGTTGCACTCGTCGAGCAGTTCGCGCGCGCCGGCCGAGCGGCAGAATCCTTCGAGCGAGCGGTTGCGGATTTCAGGATCCTGCGACTGGATGATCCGGGTCAGCTCGCTCATGCGCGCGCCGCCAGCGTCTCGAGAAGCTGCGACAGCACTTCCGCGCGGTCGCGCCCGCTCAATGCCAGCGCCAGCTGTGCCCGCAGCAGCCCGTACTTGACACCCACGTCGTAGCGCCGGTCAGGGGTGTCCAGCGCCAGGTACTGCTCGTGCCGCGCCAGCTCCGCCAGCGCGCCGGAGAAAGAGGCCGAAGCCTCGCTTTCGAGCCTCCGTCCCAGAATGTCCATGATGGTGGGCGTGAGCGCGTGCATGCCGAAAAAGCACAGGTAGTAACCGGCGCGCATCCCGGGCACGATGAGCTTCTGTTCGGCCTCGGTCGGTGTCGGCTTCTCGATCACCGTTTCGACGCGATAAAGCGCCTGGTCGCCCGGCGCCCGCCGCCCGCCGACTGCTCCGTAGTGATGGAGCACGTTCTCCCGAGTCGCCTGCACGGCCGAGACGGCGCAGGACTGCGCTTCGGCGGCGCGCACCAGCCGCTGCGCGCTGCTCTCGCCGTCGGCGCTGACGTAGAGGTGATCCCCGACCAGGTGCAGAAACGGATCTTTCTGCACGAAATCCCGCGCGCAGTACAGCGCATGCCCGTACCCGTCAGGCGAAGCCTGGTGCACGAACCGTATCATCCCCACGCGTTCCCCGGCCGCCCGCGCGTAAGCCGCTTCGTCGGATGGCGCGATGACCAGACCGATCTCCTCCACGTTGGCTGTCAGCGCCTCTTCCAGAATGATGCGCAGGACGGACTTTTCAGAGCCGTCGCGATCGATCAGTGTCTGCAGCGGCAACGCCCGCTGGTTTCGACCCGCCGCGGTGATCACTGCCTTCCGGATCTTCATCTGTGAAACGAACCTCGAGCGAGGGTACCCATGTCCTGATATGTTACGAAATAGGGCAGGGAATCGCACCGCCGTGCATCGATCCGACTCTCGCTAGCCTGCGTCTGGCGCGCTCGCGTAGCATGCCGGTTGAATGAAGCGGGGCGACGCCGCTATACTCCCGGAGACAGGGGCTATGAGATCATCAAACGTTGGGCAGTTGACGCGGCGACTCTCCGCCAGGCCAGATGAAACTCGACGATAAATACACGCAGCAGAGCGGGTCTGTCTATCTCACCGGAATGCAGGCGCTGGTGCGTCTTCCCATGGACCAGATGCGCCGGGACCGGCTGGCCAATCTCAACACAGCCACTTTTATCTCCGGCTACGAAGGCTCGCCGCTCGGGACGTACGACCTGGCGCTCTCGCGCGCCAGGCGGCTGCTCGAAGAGCATCGGATCCACTTCAATCCGGGGGTCAACGAGGACATCGCAGCCACCTCGGTATTCGGCAGCCAGATCCTCCACGTGCTGGGAGAATCGAAGTACGACGGCGTGGTCGGCATCTGGTACGGCAAGGGACCGGGCGTCGATCGCTCCGGCGACATCTTCCGGCACGCCAACATCGCCGGCACCGGCCGCAACTGCGCGGCGCTGGCGCTCGGCGGCGACGATCACATCTCCAAAAGCTCCACCATCCCGCATCAAAGCGACTTCAGCTTCTATAACGTGGGGATGCCGCTGTTCTATCCCGGGAACATCCAGGAGATCCTCGACTATGGACTCCAGGCCATCGCGCTCTCCCGCTTCTGCGGCGCCTGGTCGTCCATGAAGATGGTCACCAACGTGTGCGACGCGGGCGGCACGGCGGAGGTGGATCCGGCTCGCCTCGACATTCGCATTCCGGAGGGCTACGAAAAGGCTCACGACCCGCGCCTGCTGGTCCCGTTCACTCTCATCCTCGAGAGCGAAGTGAATCACCGACGCCTCGAAGCGGCCCGCGAGTTCGCACGGCTGAACAAGGTGAACCGCATGTACGGCGCGCGCGACGGCTGGCTCGGCATCGCGACCGCCGGAAAGCCCTATTACGATCTGCAGCAGGCTCTCCGCGACATGGGCATCCGGCGGGAGGATCTGGACGCGCTCGGAATCCGCATCGCCAAGTTCGGCATGACCTTCCCGCTCGAGCCGCAATTCTGCAGGGAGTTCGCCGAAGGTTTGGAAACGATCCTCGTAATCGAAGAAAAACGCAGCTTCCTCGAGCTGCAGCTCCGGGACGTCCTCTACAACCTGGCGCGGCGCCCGGCGATCGTCGGCAAGCAGGACGCCGCCGGAGGGCTCCTGCTTCGCAGCGAGGCCGAGCTCGATCCGGAGGACATGGTCAAGACCTTGGCCCGGCTCCTGGCCGATCCCCTGGCCGGCAAGCCGGCGCTGGCGCAGATCGAGCGCCGGCTCGCGGTCATTGCCGAGATCGAAGGACGCCGCAAGGAGATGGCCGCGCCTCGCCATCCGAACTTCTGCTCCGGCTGCCCTCACAATCGTTCGACCGTTCTGCTGGAAGGCCAGGTTGCCGGCGGCGGTATCGGCTGCCACGCCATGGCCGCCCTCCTCCCCCACTCCGGCCGCGCCTACGCCTTCCTGACTCACATGGGAGGCGAAGGCGCGCCGTGGATCGGGATGGAGCCGTTCGTCGAGCGGCGCCATATTTTCCAGAATATCGGCGACGGCACCTACTTCCACTCCGGACAGCTTGCGGTCCAGGCCTGCATTGCCGCCGGCGTCGATATCACCTACAAGATCCTGTACAACGGCACTGTCGCCATGACCGGTGGTCAGGACGCGGCCGGCGCGCTCCCCATTCCCGACCTCACCCGCAAGCTCGAAGCCGAAGGCGTGAAGAAGACAGTCGTGCTCACCGACGACCTGGAGAAATACCGGACCGGCGACGTCACCCTGGCGGGCAACGCCGAACTGCGCGGCCGGGACGACCTGCCGGATGTCCTCCGCGCGCTGGAGCAGGTCGGCGGCGTCACGGTGATCATTTACGATCAGCAGTGCGCCGCCGAGAAACGCCGCGAGCGGTCAAGAGGGATCGCCGAAGAGCCTACCGTGCGGCTCGTCATCAACGAAGAGGTCTGCGAAGGCTGCGGGGATTGCGTCCGACAGTCGAACTGCATGAGCCTGTACCCGGTCCAGACCGAGTTCGGCCCGAAGACCCGCATCCACCAGTCGTCCTGCAACAAGGACTACTCCTGCGCGCTCGGCGATTGCCCGTCGTTCGTCACCGTGAAGCTGAAGCCCGGCACGGGTCTCAAGCGCCGTCCGCTGCCGCAGCTGCCGGCGGCGGATGTCCCGCCGCCGATGCGGAAAGCGCAGGTCGGCGAATACTACGCCATTCTCGGCCCGGGCATCGGTGGAGCGGGCGTGGTTACGCTGAACGCGCTGCTGGCCACCGCGGCCTGGATCGACGGCCTTTCGGTCGTCACACTCGATCAGACCGGCGTTGCCCAGAAGGGCGGGGCCGTGGTGTCGAGCGTCATCCTGAGCGAGCGGCCCATCGAGACGGCGTCGAAGATCGGATACGGCAACGCCGACCTGCTGCTGGGCTTCGACCTGTTGGGCGCGAACGGCGCCGACAATCTCAAGCGCTGCCATCCCTCGCGAACAGTGGCCGTCGTCAACACGGCCGAGATCCCCACGGGCGACGCCATTCGCGGCAAAGTCCAGGCGGCCGCACCGGGGCGGGCGGTGGATATCATCAACACCTACACCGACCGTTCGCGCAACATCTTCGTCGACGCGACGCGCATCGCCGAAGGCCTGTTCGCCAGCCACCTCGCGGTGAATGTCTTCCTGCTGGGCGTCGCTTATCAGGGCGGGCACATTCCGCTCTCGCTCGAGGCTATCGAGGAGGCCATCCGGCTGAACGGCGTGGAAGCGAATCGAAATCTGGCGGCGTTCCTCTGGGGCCGGAAGTATTATCACGACGCACGCTCGGTCGAAGAGGTTATCTCGCCGCCCAAACCAAGGGAGCAGCGGCTGCCGACGGCCGCACACCGGGCACGCGAGCTGCGCGAGTATCAAAGCGAGGCCTATGCCGATCAGTATTCGCAGTTCGTCCGCCGGGTCGCCGCCAAAGCTCCGGAGCTCGAAGAGCCGGTCGCGCGTTACCTGTACAAGCTGATGGCGTACAAAGACGAGTACGAAGTCGCGCGCCTGCTGACGAAGCGGACTTTCGAGCAGGAGCTGGGAGAGATGTGGGAGCAGGTCGAGTCGATCGGCTACAACCTGCATCCGCCAATGCTGCGCTCGCTCGGCTGGAAGCAGAAGTGGAAAGCCGGCCAGTGGTTCGGCGGCCCGCTGCGTGTCCTGGCAAGGATGAAATTACTTCGGGGGACGCCGTTCGACGTCTTCGGCTATGCCAGGGTTCGGCGCGAAGAACGCGAGCTGATCGTCTGGTACCGCGACCTGATCGAGCAGTGTCTGGAAAAGCTGACGCCGGAGAATCTTCCCATAGCCCTCGAGATCGCCGCCCTGCCCGACCAGATCCGCGGCTACGAAACCATCAAGAGCGAGAGCGTGGCCCGCGTAAAGGCAACCGCCGCCGGGAAGCTATCTCAGATGTCGCCTGCTCCCATGCCGGTGCTCGGCTAGCCGGCGGATCGAATCCAGGTGCACGGACGGCGTCTCGGCGCAGCTGCGTCAACCGAGCTTTGAGGCCAAAGACAGGGTGGGCGGGAGTTTTCGCCTGCCGGATTACGCACTGGAGCGAAATGATTCCAGCGCGTGTGACGCACCCGGGCAGGGCAGGCGTTTCCGCCCGTACGGTCTACCGCACTTCGACCATGATCTGGTTGCTCGTAATCGCGCCCTGCGTCACGGCTAGGGGCATGGCTCCGCTCGCGCCCGCGGGAATCGTGATGCGGATCTGGTACATCCCGTCCGCGCCCGCCGCCAGTGTGGCCGACGTCACTACGGCATTGAGGCTCCCCAGTTTCGCGGTCGGCTTCTCGACCACGCTACCGGTCGCGTCCACGGCCCCCAAGCCGGTGGCGGATACCGTTATCGACGCGCCCGACGCGGCCGCGGCGCCCGCCGCAAGGGGATACAGCCCCGGGTCGGCAGGCGCGACCGATACCGTCTGCGGCGACGTCGTGAACCCGCGCGCGTTGACCACCACATAAGTCTGGGTGAGCCCTTCAAGTTGCGCGGGGGCCACCACCTGGATCTCATTTGCCGTGCTCGAAACCACCTTGGCGCTCTGGCCGCCGATCAGCACGGCAACGTCCGCGGCGGTCTCCGGGAAGTTCGCGCCCTGCAGCACGACCCGTCCGCCGGGCGCCAGCAGCGACGTGTTCACACGGCTTGCCGCGTTCAGCACGCCTCCCGTGGACAGGATCGGCGGTGTGGCCGCCTCTTTCGAGAGCCGACCCACCGATTTCCATTCGCCCTTGAACATGCCGGGCCGCAGCGCCTGCATGAGCAGGGAGACCGCGCCGGATCCGGTGCGATTGGGCGTCCAGGTGGCGGCGTATTGCCCGCCCGTGAGGTTTCGCAGCACCAGCACCGGATCGCCATTGTCGAACGTCACGTTGACCGTGCTTGTCGCCGACGGCGCTCCGCAGTCGTCGAAGACCTGCGCCTGCACCGGAATCGGCCAGCCCACGTTTAAAGCAAAGTTGTCCGACAGGGTGGGCACCACCAGCACCTGCCGGGTCGGCTCGCATCCGGCCGACCTTCCCTTGGGATCGGCAGACCCCGCCCCGTCCCGCAGAATCAGGGCCACATTCACCTGCCGCACCGAGCCGTCACTGAACGAGTACTTCACGGCGCCGGTGTAGACGCCGGGGCTGAGAGCAGTGTTGACGATCTGGAACTTCAAGGTAGAGTGCTGCGATGAAGAGAGCACCAGACCCGCCGACGGGCTCACGCTGAGCCACTGCCCGCCGCCGTCGGTGCTGATGATGCTCGAAAACGACAGGGCGCCTCCCGTGCTGGCCAGTTCCAATGTCTGCTCCCCGAGTTTTCCACCGGGCGAGCCGACGAACAGAAGAGCCGTATTGTCGAACACGGCACGCGCCGGAGTGCCGGCCGGAAGAACACGCAGGCGCACGCCGATCACCTGCGGCGCCCCGGACGCGCCCACCGCGCTGAGCACGACGGGCACGGTATAAGAGCCCGCGCGGAGGCCCGAAGGATCCACTGCGATCCGCAGCTGCGAAGGCGCCCCGTTCGGCTGCACCGTGTCGCGGGAAGAAGAAGCCCGTACCCAGTTCACGCTGCGCCGCTGATCGTCCACCGGCGGTATCGTCAGCAGCCAGCTCAGCGGGGCGCCGCCCGGATTGTAGATACGAACCGGCTGCGAGGGCACGCTGGTGGTGCCTTCCACCGCTTCGAACAGCAGGCTGTCGCGATCGACCAGCATGGTCGCTTTGGTATCCGTCACGGTTAGGGTGGCGATGAACAGCGTCGTGGCGCCGCCGGCCACATCGAAATAAGAGAGCGCCGAGTAGGCGCCCGGACGCAGCCCGGTCGAATCCACGGTGACGTCGACGGCAGCCGGAGTGGTCCCCGACGTGGCGCTGAACCTCAGCCACGGGCTCTCGGTCTGCCGACGCAGCGTCCAGCGGAGCGGTGTCCTTCCCGCGCTGACCGACACCTGCCTTACCGTCGCCGTATTCGGCGGAGAGCTCAATTTCAGCAGATCCGGCGAGAGGGTCACCGAGCTCACCACGTTGGGCGGATCGATAATGAACTCCACCGGGATTCTCAATGTGGGCGATTCGCTGGAGGCGATGACGAGCGTGCCGGTGTGGGTTCCTTCCGCCAGGCCCGCCGGATCGACGGCCACGCCTACCAGGTCCGGCGTGCGGCCGTGATAGCAGTCCGTGCCTACCGTGCCGGTACAGGCGTAAAGCCAGTCCGTGCTCGAATCGTCCACGGTGTAATCCAGATTCAGCCCCACGTAGGTGCTGTTCACGGCCAGCAGCTGCGCAGACGGGTCCGCTCCGCCGCGCGTGGCGCGAAAAGTCAGCTTCTGTGGATCCACCACCAGCGGGTTATTGACCGCGCGATAAAACACGTGCCGGATGCGGTAGTTGAACGAATCGGAGATGTAGATGTCGATACCGTTTGCGGCCACGCCGAGGGGCGTGTCGAGCAGCGACAGGATCGCCGGGCCGCCATCGCCACCGAAGCCGCTGCCGTTTCCGCCGCCCGCTGTGAAGATCAGGCCTTCCGTGGTCACCACACGAATCTGGTGCGCCGCCGAATCGGCGATATAGACCCATCCGTCGCTGTCCAGCGCCACAGCCACAGGCGAGCGCAGGCTGGCCAGCGTCGCCGCGAACGTGTCGTAGTCGGAGTTGTCGATTCCATCTCCGGCGAAAGTATTGATGATGTTGGTCCCCAGATCCACGATCCGCACGCGATGGTTGCCGGTGTCGCAGATCAGCAGCCGGCCCTTGCTGTCGAAGCCCAGCCCGCTCGGCGCGTTGAGATCGGCCTGATCGGCGCGGCCGCCGTCGCCGCTGAAAGCCGGAGCGCCGTGATAACCGATACCCGCCGTGACCGTCAGCTTGCCGTCGGGCCAGAGGTGGTACACCTGATCTGTATTCCAGTCGGAGATATACACGTTCCCGTTTGCGTCTCCGGCCACGCCGGTGGGCTCGGAATTATATTCGTTGAGGTCCACCAGGGTCTTCATCTCCGCCGTATTCAGATCCACGCTGCGGATCACGCCCTCGTAGCGGTCGGCGATCAGCAGGCGATTCAGCGGATCGGCCGAAATCGCCAGTGTATCGCCCAGGGAATTCTTGGTGGCATCGGCCGCCTGGGCGAATTTGCCGTCACCGGCGACGGTCGAGATGACTCCCGTCCGGGCATCGATGCGGCGTATGCGGTAATGGCCTACATCGGCGATGTAGATGTTTCCGTTGACGTCCGTGGTGACGCTGGTCGGCCGGTTGATGGGCGCCGTAGCCGCCGGCGTGCCGTCGAACGGATTCGACGTGCCCGCCACCGTGGTGATCGTATTCGTCTGCGCGTCCACGCGGCGCACCAGCTCACCCGACGACTCGGGAATGAACAGGTTGCCCGCCGAATCGAGCGCCAGCGCCGCGGGCTCGCGCAAAAAGGCCTGCGTGGCCGGCACATTCTCGATTCCGGCATTGTTCGTTCGCGACTGTCCGGCGTAAGTCGAAATCACTCCGCCGGGCGTTACCATGCGGATGCGGGAATTGCGCGCATCGGCGATGAACAGGTTCCCCTTGGCGTCCACCGCCAGCCCGAGGCTCAGGGACAGGTGTGCGCTGACGGCGGCGCCGCCATCGCCGCTGAATCCGATCGGTCCGACGCCGGCATAGGTCGTGATGATGCCCGCCGGAGTCACCTTTCGGATTCTGGACTCGACCAGCTCGCTGTCACGATATTGGGCATCGGAGATATACAGGTTCCCGCTTGCATCGAGCGCGAGCGCCTGCACCGAGCCCAGCTTCGCCAGAACAGCCGGGCCTCCATCGCCGGAGTATCCCACCTGCCCTGTCCCGGCGTAGGTGGTAATGACGCCGGACACGATGTTGTACTTGCGGATTACGGCGTTATTCAAATCCGCGATGAACAGATCGCCGGAGGGGCTCAGGGCCAGCGCGCGCGGGCCGTTCAACTCGGCGAAAGTCGCCCGGCCTCCGTCGCCGCTGTAGCCGGCGGTCCCTCTGCCGACCACGGTAACCAGGGTTCCGTCGGCATTCAGGCGCTGGACACGATTGCGATTCACGTCGCTGATGTACAAGTCGCCCGAAACCGTGCCCGCCAGCCCATTGGGGAAATCGAGGCTGGCGTTGCGGGCGGGAATCGGCAGCGAGTTATCAATGACCGAACCGCCGCCGGCCACGATCGTCGCCACTCCGTTGCGGACGCGGCGCACCACGAAGTTGCCGTCGGAAATGTACAGGTCGCCGTTGGGATGGACCCAAACCGCTTGCGGCTGAATAATCGGAGTTTCACGAGCCGGCCGGTTGTCGAAGGTGGCGGCGCCGGCGATGGTTTCGATGAAGGCCGAGGCGCTCTGGCCGAACAGGTCCAGGGACAGGGCTAGCATCAGCGCGGCAAGCCGGGGTGTCATGTTTATCTAGGATACAGGTTCGGCCGCACGCAGTGCGAGCGCCCGCTCCTCGGCCTGGGTGTCGTTCAGGAAAGTGCCCGTGCCGGTCTCGACGCCGGCCAGGTATTTCAGCTTGGCGGCGCTGCGCTGGATGGGAAAAAACTCCACGTGGAAATGGAAGTAGGGGTGCGAGCCACGGGGCGGGCTCTGCCTCAGCAGCATCATCAGGGGCATCGGGAATCCGAACAGGTTATCGTACTTTCGCCGGACGGCGCTCAGAATTTCCGCCAGTGCGGACACTTCGGCGGCGGTCATCCCGGGCAGAGCCCCGAAGTGGCGGCGCGGGTAGATCTGCACTTCCGCCGGAAAACGGGCGAAGAAGGGAACAAAGGCGACAAAACTGTCGTTCTGCGCGACGACACGCCGCCCGTCGGCCAGTTCACCGGCGAGAATACTGCAGTAAAGGCACGGGTCGCAGGCAGCGGCCGCGTCAAGCTCCCGCTGCACCAGGGGCGAGATGAAAGGGAAAGCGTAAATCTGCCCGTGCGGATGCGGCATGGTGACCCCGATGGCCTCGCCGGTGTTTTCGAAAATGAGAATGTAAGCGATGTCCGGCCGCGCAGCCAGTTGCTCGAACCGGCGGGTCCAGAGGTCGATCACCAGTTTCCAGTGTTCGACCGGCATCTGCGACGGACGCATCTGGTGATCGGGATGATAGAGCACCACGTCGCAGGATCCGCGCGCCCCGGTGGTACGGAACAGGTCCGGGGCGGGATCGAAGGGTGGACTGTCGAGCTGAAACGCCGGAAAATCGTTCGAGTAAAGATGAACCTGGTAATGGTCCGGGACGTGCCCGGAGCCGGGGTCGAACGGGCACCAGTCGCGCGGCATCTGCGGACGGTCCTGCCGGGCGGTGGCGACCGCCACCCATTCGCGCAGCAGTGGATGCCATCGCAGCTCACTCATGGTCGGGGGCCTCAAGCATCCCTATATTGTAAGAGCGCCGCCAACGCCATTCCTCATAAGAGATGATCGGCAGACCGGGGCCAACCGGCGACCGCCCGGCGAGGGCAATCCGAAGGGACGATCCACAAACATCAGCGCTTGACGAATACGAACGGTTTGACGGCCGGCTCGAGCGGCAGCAGCAGCTCGGACGCCTTTCCGGCCCCGTTCAAATGGAATTGCGCCAGGCCCGACACGAACTGCGATTCGCACTCGAAGGTATCGTACCGGTAGGGCTTCAGCAGGACTTTCGCCGCGCCGAACAGCGCCGCCAGCCCGCCGTCCTCGGCTTCCACGCGGATCGTTCCGTAGGCGGGATGAAAATACGTACCCGTATACTCCGCCAGTTGGAGCGTAGGTTTCGGAGCCGCGCTGTCACGAACCTTCGACGGACGACCTGCGGGCGCGGCGGGCAGTTTACCGCTCCGCGGGAGGCCGAGAAGGTTCTCCGCGAGATCCCACGCGACGGCTGCCGGCAGTCTCGAATCCAGGTTATTCAGCACCACGACTCCGGCTCGCTCTTCCGGCAGCAGGATCATCATCGACGTAAATCCGGTAATCGATCCGCCGTGCTCCCACACCTTGTGACCGGCGCGGCTGTATACATTCCAGCCGAGGGCGTACCCGCCGGGCCCGGTCACGGTTACCGGCTTGTGCAACTCGAGCATCTGCGCCTGGGAGATCAGCCGCCTGCCGTTCACCGTGCCGTTCGAGAGGTGGAAGTCGAGATACTTCAGCATATCGTTCACGGTGGAGTTGACCGCGCCATTCGGGCCCACGCCGAATTTCTGATAATCGTAGAATTCGGTGGACTGCACGGCGCCGCCGATCGTCACGTGCGGCCAGGCGAAGTTGTCCTGCTTCCGCGTTTCGGCGGTGGAAGTATTGGACCGGTCCATGGCGAGAGGCTTATAGATGCGACTTTTCACCAGCTCCTCCCAGGTTGTTCCAGCCACTTCTCCGGCAAGGAATCCCGCCGTCACATACATCAGATTGTTGTATTGGTACACGTCGCGAAAGGTGCGGTTCGGCTCCAGATAGCGCAGCCGGCGGACAAGCTCGGCGCGAGTCAGCGGGGTGCTGAACCGGATGAAGTCGTGCCGGGGCAGGCCGGAGCGGTGGGTCAGCAGGTCGCGAGGGGTCATCAGCTCGGTGGCCACAGGATCGTACATGCGGAACCACGGAAGATACTCCCGCACGGGCTGGTCCCATTCGAGCTTCTTTTCGTCCACCATGACCGCCACGGTCACAGCGGTGAAAGACTTGGTCATCGATCCGACCGCAAACAGCGTGTCCGCGGTAACGGCCGCGGTCTCATTCAACCGACGCACGCCGTAGCCCTTGGCGAGGATCACCTTGCCGTCCTGGATGATCCCGACGGCCACTCCGGGTGCGTGCAGCGCCCACATGGCGCGATCCACGGCGGCGTCGGCGTTCTCGAGAACCTTGGCCGGATCGACGCTGGCGGCCGGAGCGGCGGCGACCGCCCAGAGTAAATATGCGGTCCAAGTCCGGATCATTGCGAAAAGAGTATCAGAAACAGCCGTCTTACTGCACGGCTATAGTGGCGACTTCGGGACTGGTGAAGCCGCCCACGGAAACGGCGATCGGGACCGCGCCGGACGGGCAGTCCGGCGGGACGGTTACCAGAATCTCGAAGACCCCCGCCACGTTTCCGGGCGCCGAGCCGGCGTACTGAACTTCCGCTGCGCGGCCGCCGATGGTCACCTGCACCGGCAGAACAGGCCGTGGAAAGATCGTAGTGGCGATTTGGCCATCGGTCCCGGCAGGTGAGGTGGTTCCTTCTCCCGTTCCGAATAGCAGCACAGTCGACCCTGGAACGGCCGGGTTGTCCGCTGAATTGACTGAGCCGTTCTGGTTGACGATCGAGGCCTGCCCGAGGCCGGACGAAGCCATCGTAAACAGCGCCGGCGCGGCCGCGCTGAGCGGAAACGTAACGGCGTTGCCGGCGCGTCCCTGGAATTCCACCTGAATGACCGTATGGGTCTGGCCGGCGGTTCTGTACGGCACGATGGCGCCAATGAGGTTGCTCGAAACCGAGACCAGCGGCGCCGGGACTCCGTCGAACAGGACGCGCGTCTCCGCCAGAGCCGTGGAGACCCTTCCGTTGTTGACCTGCATGCCGGCGGGCGCCGCCGGACCGAGGCGCAGCCCGAAGATCCCGATCACCTCGCCCGGCGCCAGATGGTCCACCACGTAACTGGCCGCATTCGTGATCCCCGCCGGATTGAGCCGTCCCGGAATCTGGAAGCTGGCCGTGACCACCTTCTGATCATCCACTTTCATTATGCCGTTGTCGGCCACGCCGGTCAGGTCGCCGTCCCAGCCGGCAAATGCGTAGGCTCCGCGCGGCGTGGCCGTGACTTGAACTACGGCGCCCTCGTCGTAGTAGCAATCGTCAGGGCCCGGATTGCCGCAATCCGGCGACCGCGGGGTCAAGACGACGCTACCGCCCTGGGACCCGGTCGGGTCGGGGTAATAGACGTGCGCCGAGACCAGGAATTGACGCTTCCATACCGCGGTGATCGTTGTGGACGCAGCTCCAGCGGTGAGGGTCTGGGTGGCCCCGCCGCCATTGCTCCAGTTCTGGAACACGTACCGGTAGGGAAGTCCGGTCGTTCCGGCGGGCTGAATGCGGTCCTCGATGGCGACCGTATGAGCGGATCCCGGGGCCCTGGCCAGATTCACCGGCAGATACACGGTCTGTCCGTCCACAGCCGCAGTCACCGCCGGGATGTTGCTGGCCAGCGTCGTCATCGGAGCCCGCGTAAAATCCGCGATGTAATGAATATCCAGGTTATTCAGGGTGAACACCGCCGGATTGGCGCTGTCGGCGGTCAGAATGGAGGTAACCGCGGACGCATTCCAGCGAAGAAAGCCGAATCCGGCAGCGGGCGCCGCCGCGATGGTGAGCACGGTACCGAAGGTGTAAAATCCGTCCGCTGACGGGGGGCTCACGCTGACCGTGCCGCCCCCGCCGGTTCCTACGGTGGCCTGCACACGGTACTGGGTGGTGAAATTGGCGGTCAGCACGCGGTTCGCCGGGCCGGCCTCGATGGTTTGCGAGCGCGGCCCGTCGTTGCTCCAACGCCCGAAGACGTAGCGCAGGCTGCTCCGGGAGGACTGCGGGCCTCCGGGCACGTCCAGCGTGTGCCTGGTCCCGGACGCCCAGTCGAATGTCTGAGGCGTTCGCAGCGGCACGCCGTCGATCACCACCTGCAAGCCCGGAGGATTTGTCGCGATCGTAGTGGTCGCCGATGGCCGGCCGTACATGGTCCGCACGGCCTCGATGTCTCCCGCCGAAAGGCTCGATCGTTGGGAAATCGGAATGCCCAGCGGCGCGGTGTCGATGGTGTTGAAGTTATTCCGCTGGAAATCGAACGCCCCGTAATGCATGATGGACCCGTATTCGTAGGGCAGCAGATCCAACACACCACCGGGGTCCCGATCGTATTCGCGCCATGCGTTCTTGTCGATGTTCTCGTAGCGAACCCGAACGTAGTAGTCCCGATTGCCTCGTGTCTGTTCGTGCTCGAAGCCGAGCGCGTGTCCCATTTCGTGAACGGCGGCGCCGGTGTCGCAGAGGCTGGCGTCCACATTCAGGTCGAGATCCTGCGCCCCGCCCTGCATGCCGACGAAGGAGCTGCCGCATTCATTGGAAGTCGCGGGCTCATCTCTGAAGCGCACATAATCGGGTTCGTTTGTCCGCGGAACAAAGCGGACGGGAGTCTGATCCGTGTAGACCTGGATCGCGCTCATGATCTGCTGGCGAAGCTTGGCGGGCACGGTGGAGGCGATGGTATAAGGTACCCTGCCGTTCGGCCAGAGATACTCCGGAAAGCGGACAAAGGCGGCCGCCTTCCCCGTCTTCGGCTGCTTTGGAACCGGGGGCGCCGTAGCGATGTCCTCAATGCGGCCGAGCACCATGTCACCCTGCCGAATCGCCCGGCCGTCCACGACATCGTATGTGACCCACCGCCCGCGCCACCATCCGGTGCGGACTTCGGCGCCGGCCGCACTCGAGCAGAAGATCGCGAGAACCAACGGAATCAGCGCAGCACTAGGGCGTTTCATCGATAGAGTTGTCTCCAATGGCTAGCCTTTTTGTACTAACACTTAATATACCCGACGACTAGTACGGTTCTAAGTGATGGAAAAGATTGACTCATTGAGGAATTCGGCTCTAATCTGGACTCACGGAATATGGTTTCCTACGGAGTGCAGACAAGCTGGAGCGCCCTGAAGCGCAGAGATATGCGTCGCCACCGGAGGTACGCGGTGGATTCCGGAGTGCTGCAGGTTTCCTGGCTCGATACGAGCGGCAAATTGAAAATGACCCGCACAAAGGCCCTCAATATTTCCGAGGGCGGAATGGCGATCGAACTACCCGAAGGGGCGATGCCCCTCTCCATGATCCGTTTCCGTTCCGACCGGTATAAATTGATGGGGGCCGGCGCCGTGCGGCACTGTCACCGTGTAGGGAACAGGTATATCGTGGGCATCGAATTCTCCGAAGGGCTGCGCTGGCAAGCGCCGGAGTTCGAGGTGCAGGAGCCTATTCCGCTGTGTGACCAAGGTCCGGTTTCATAGGAGCGCGTCAGCGATCGCTCTCTGCGCAGCCTTGGCCGCCTCCGGGCTCTCATATCGACGGCGGGGCCAAAAGAACCCACGTAACCCGTCCTTCTTCGTTCTCGGCACGACATGAACGTGCAGATGCGGGACGCTCTGACTGACGCGATTGTTCATCGCCACGAACGAACCCTCCGCGCGCATGGCATTTTCGACAGCCCGAGTCAGGCGCTGCGCTGCGGTGAACAGCGGCTCGACCAATGCTGGCGGCAGTTCGGCCAGCGTTTCACAGTGCATTTTGGGAATGAGCAGGCAGTGGCCGGGAAACAGCGGCCGATGATCGAGAAAAGCCAGCGAGTGCTCGTCCTCGTAGACGATCAGACTGTCGACGGCTTTGGAGATCACTTCACAGAAGACACAGGCCATTTTAAATGCGCTCATGCGCCAGAGAGTAGACCATGTCATTCACGCCGGGCCGGATCCCAACCGACGAGAATTTTTCCGGACATTGCGGATTGACCGCCGTACTCCCTGGGAATCACCCGGATCCATATTGTGACAGATCTCCTGTATACACTCCGTGCGATCGCGGCTAACGAGTTCAACTGGTGACGGCTCGACGATTTGAGCGATCTTGCGGCAGGCGGATAGAATATCCTGCATGGATCGTAGAACCCTTCTCGCCCTTGGCGCCGGATTTGCGGGGCCTTCACTGAAAGCCGCCCTGCCGGCCACGATCATCGATACCCACACTCACTTCTACGATACGGCCAGGGCCCAGGGTGTTCCGTGGCCTCCCAAGAACGATCCGGTTCTGTACAGGCCGGTCCTGCCCCCAGAGTTCGTCCGCATAACCAAGCCGCTGGGTATCACGGGTACGATCGAGGTGGAAGCCAGCGTCTGGCTGGAGGACAACCAGTGGGTGCTCGACCTGGCCGCGGGGAACCCTGTAATCGTCGCCACGGTAGGACATCTGGAACCCGGCCAGCCTGATTTCAGGCGCAATCTGGAGCGCTTCCGGAAGAACCCGCGCTTCCGCGGAATCCGGGTCGGCATGTCGGCCGAGCGCGGCTTGGGCGCCGGGACGACGCCCGCGCCGATTGTCGACGACCTCAAAGCCTTGGCCGCGGCGGGCCTTGAAATGGACGCCATCGGCGGTCCTCCTCTCCTTCCGCGCCTGGTAAGCCTGCTCGACCGGATACCCGAACTGCGCGTGGTCATCAATCACGTGCCCTTCGATCCGCCGTCCGATCCGGCGGGCCGCTCGGCGTACCAGGGAGCGTTGCGCGAACTCGGGAAGCGGCCGCTTGTTTACGCGAAGGTATCGAACGTGCCGCGCCGCGTGGGTGACCGAGTTCCCGGCGACGTAGGCTTCTATCGGCCGGCTCTCGACGAATTATGGGACACGTTCGGCGCGGACCGGCTGATTTACGGGAGCAACTGGCCGGTGAGCGCGCGTATTGCGCCCTATGAGACCGCATTCAAGATCGTCCGCGAATATTTTGCGGTGAAAGGTCAACAGGCGACCGACAATTATTTTTGGAAAAATTCCCAAGCGGCTTATCGGTGGAGCGTGTAACGGATTACGGTCCGGACGCCGCTTTCGCGAAAACAACCGACGGCGCCTAGGCTGTCCGGAGTTATCGGGGACGGGCAATGCTGCCGGCAGGCACAATTGCGGGCCTAGATCACCTGGCTATTCCGCCCGAGGCCGCGGAAATCCAGCTCACCTGGACGTGAGAATCGGCGCGCCATGCTCCAGGCGCAGGTCCTTGACGCCTTTGAATCCTTCCTGGATCTCGCTCAATACCACGGTGAATTCCGTTTCCAATCTTTGACGCGCGCCGATCCAGCGGTAGGCAGGCGTGTCGAATAGCGAGCCCCGCTCGACGCTCTTGCGCAGTCCCTCGGCGAAGGGAGTGCTCCCGAATTCGATCCCGCGAGCGACTGCCTGACCGTTCCAGGGCAGTATAGTGTTGCTGCGGTTCTCTTGCCAGTCGGCGATCCATGGATTGTCGGCGGCCGGCAGCACGTAGCCGATCAGCAGTCGGTAATCCGGATGATAGAGCGTGAAGAATTGCTGCTGACGGGACGGATCGAGCCGGAGGGCATAATACGTCCCGGATTTGGGCTGGGGACGGAACAGACGCAAGTCCGCCGGCTCGCCTCCGGGGCCGATGCCTCGCGGCCAATCCACGGCCGATCCCGCCTGCAGGGAGGAGGCGCCCGGCCGCCCGCCTCCAACCAGCCCCCGCGTGGCGGATACATCGAGCGCCGTTTTGCCCGGCTCGACAAACGGATTGCCGAAGGTCGCATGCTGCATCCAGTTGATCGGCCTGTCGAACGGCGCCAGGTTCTCCACCCACTCCCGCACGCGCACGACCCGCATTCCGCGCGGCAGCGTGACAGCCCGTTCTACGCGATACTGCGTTTTCGGCAGGTCCGCGCCGTACCAAAGCGTCACGTCGCCCGAATCGCTTTCGCTCCTGATCTTCTTCCACTCGACCACGGCCGCTTCGCCATGATTGCCCAGCCCGGCGCGAGCCTCCTCCTCGGAAGGCGGGCCGTAAAAAGGAAAGCAGAGCAGGTGACCCATGTAACCGCTGGAGAGCCAGCGATGGGTCCCATCGCCGTAGACGGCGTCGTCCCGGGCGGAATCGTACTGATAGGGCTCGATGGTCGGATAGTGCGGCACGCGCATCGGGTTGATGTTTTTCTTCGGATCGTCGGAGATCAGCCGCAGCTCCGCCAAGTGTCCTCCTCCGGCCAGGACGCTCACCCGGATCAGGCCATTCGAAAGCACCCATGCGCGCCGTCCATGGAAGGTCTCTTCAGTCAGCGCGGCCATGGGATGCCGGGTCAGGTCCTGCACTTCCGTGCGGCTTCCGTCCGGATCGAGGAGATTGAAAGACCAGATGTCCTCGGCATTGATGCGCGGCCGGAAGCCGTTCGGAAGCGGAGCGCCGTGAGCGAGCACGAGCCGGTGAGCGGCGTGAATATCCGGCACTTCGAAGTTGACGTGGCGCATCGACCCGATCCGCGCCGGTGTGAGCGGACCGGAATGGATCATGAGCTCGATGATGTCGCGCCTGCCGCCCGGGACCGACAACTTGATCAGGCGCAGATCGCCGGGCTTGGGCTCGTAGCGCCACATCTCCCGGCAACCCAGCGTGTCGCGGTAGAAACGCAGAGTCTCGTCCAGCCTGTCGCGCGAGACGATCACGCCGGTGTGCTGGAGGTGGTCCGAGATGCGGGCTCTCGAAAGAGACTTGCTGCGAGTCGAACCGGCGAGGGAGCCGGGACTGTACTGAACAAATTCCAGGCGGGTACCCTCCGGCGCGACGACGGTGAAGGCCAGCGCGCCGGTGGCGTCCTTCGCGGGCAGGGGAGCGCTCAAGCCCCGGGCGCGCAGCATGCGGCAGGCGGCCGCGGCGTCGGTGGTCTGTAGCGCGACGTGGAAGCCTGGCATTTCCGACCCGCTTCCACGAGCGATTTCGATAAACTGATCGTCGCTGACTTTGTAGAACGCCGCTCCATCCTTCGATTCGAAGGCCCGGGCGAGGCCCAGAATCCCGGTGTAGTAAGCGTCCGATTTCGCCGGATCGCGCACTCCGAAACCGATATGGGCGATTCCCTCGAGCGGCAGCGGCTGGCCGGGAGCAGCGGCGGCGCACAGAAACAAAACAGGCAGAAGCCGGAACATAAACTAGAATTGTACCGAGGCGGCATGAAAATCGATTGGGTGCGGCAGTACTGTCTGTCGTTCCGGCACGCGACGGAGACGATCCAGTGGGGGAACGACCTGGTTTTCAAGGTCGGCGGCAAGATGTTCGCCGTGGCCGCACTCGAGCCTGGCGGCCACTGGCTGTCGTTCAAGTGCACGCCGGAAGAGTTCGCCACCCTGACGGAACGGCTGGGGATTGTCCCGGCCCCCTACTTGGCCAGGGCGCAGTGGGTGGCGCTCGAAACCGCCGACGCGCTGCCGAGGACAGAGATCCAGCGCCTGATCCGGGACTCCTACGGCCTGGTGATCGCAAAATTACCGAAGAAGGCGCAGGCCGGGCTGGACGGATAGAGGGACAAATTGGGCTTTAAATGGCATGTTAGTTGCTAAACTGAACTTGACTGCTAATTGAAGGGAGCATCAGCGCGCCCGACTCGGTAATCTCGCGGCTTCCAGGCCGTTTTCCGGTGCGTTGAAAAACGAGCGATGCCGGCAGAAGCCCTTGACCCCCGGGGGACGCGGGAATTCGCGTCCGATGTAAGACAGCACCTCAGCAAGACTCCGCAGCGGGAACTCCATTCCAAATATCTTTACGACGCCGTGGGAACGGCTTTGTTCGAGGTGATTACACTGCTGCCTGAATACGGGCTGACGCGGGCCGACGAGCGCCTGCTGCGGACCTACGCCGATGACATCGTCAACCGTCTGCCCTCGCCCGTTATCGTGGGAGAGCTTGGCAGCGGTAGCGGCCGGAAGACGCGCTGGATTCTGGAATCGTTATCGAAGCGCGGCTACGTGCTCTACTATCCCATCGACGTGTCGGGCGCGGCGCTGCGGGCCTGCCGGAACGAGCTTGCGGCGATTGACTCCCTGCATATCGTCGACCTGCAGGGCGCCTACCTCGACGGGCTGTGGGAGTTGACACAGCGGCGCAGCGCCGGCGACAGCCTGCTGATCCTGTTCCTGGGCAGCACCATCGGCAATTTCGAGCGCGGTCCGGCGCGGCAGTTTCTGCGCGAGGTCCGCGCCCTGCTGTCTCCCGGCGACACGCTGCTGCTGGGCGCCGATCTGGTGAAGCCGGTCTCGCAGGTGCTGCCGGCGTATGACGACCCGACCGGAGTAACCGCCGCGTTCAATCTGAATCTGCTGGCCCGGATGAACCGGGAGCTGGGCGCGGACTTCGACCTGCGCTGCTTCCGTCACGAGGCCCGCTACAATGAAGCCGAGCGGCGGATCGAAATGCATTTGCGCTCCGAGGTGGGCCAGACCGTGCGAATCCCGGCGGCCGAATTCACATTCACGCTGCGGGCGGGCGAGACGATCTGGACCGAATCGAGCCATAAGTTCGGATTGGCCGAAATTCAGGAGCTGGCCCAGGAGACCGGTTTCTGTTGCGTCAAGCAATGGGTGGACGCCGAGTGGCCGTTCGCCGAGAGCCTTTTCCGGGTGGACCGCCGGTGAATGCGCTGGTGGAATTCCGCGGCGTCTCCTACCGCATCGGCGCCCGGCAGATTCTCTCGGATTTCAACCTCCGCATCGGCGAGGGCGAGACACTCGCCCTGCTCGGGCGAAGCGGCTCGGGCAAGACCACGGCGCTGCGAATGGTCAACGGGCTGGTCCAGCCCACCGCGGGGAAAGTCCTTGTCGAGGGAAGACCGACGTCGGAGTGGGACCTCATCCGGCTGCGGCGGCGCATCGGGTACGTCATTCAGGATGCCGGCCTGTTTCCGCATTTCACGGTCGCGGACAACGTCAGTCTGGGTCCCCGGCTGGACGGCTGGTCCCAGGACCGGATCGATGCGCGGGTGCGAGAGCTGCTCGAGATGCTCGATCTACCCCCGGAACAGTATCTTCACCGCTATCCGAGAGAGCTCTCGGGCGGGCAGCGGCAGCGGGTAGGCGTAGCGCGGGCGCTGGCGGCCAACCAGTCCCTGCTGCTGCTGGACGAGCCGTTCGGCGCGCTGGATCCGGTGACGCGGCATGAGATCCAGCAGCAATTCCTGCGCATCTCCCGCAGCCTCGGCAAGACCTCCATTTTCGTGACGCACGATCCGCGGGAAGCGATGCTGCTGGCCACGCGGATCGCGCTTCTGCGCGAGGGACGGATCGAAGCGCTGGAAGCGCCGGCCGATTTCGCGCGCGCGACGGGAGACGAAGCGCAAGCTTTTCGCGCCTGCCTGGCATGATCGCGTTCGAGGAAATCCGCGACCTCACGCTGGAGCACATCGTCATGGTCCTGGTGGCGGTGGGAATCGCGGGCGCCCTGGGAATCGCACTCGGTATCGCGCTCACCCGGCGGCCCGGACTGCGCGGCTGGGTCCTCGGATTTGCCGGCCTGATCCAGACGGTGCCGAGCCTGGCGCTATTCGGATTCCTGATCCCCATCCCGCTGATCGGAGGAATCGGCAGGGGCACGGCCATCGTGGCGCTGGCGCTCTACGCGCTGCTGCCGGTGCTGCGCAACACGCTGGCGGGCATTCTGGGCGTGGATCCCGCGGTGCGGGAATCGGCCGTTGCCATGGGGATGACGGGCCGGCAGATTCTGTGGGAAGTGGAGCTGCCGCTGGCGTCGCGCACCATTCTGGCGGGTCTCCGCATCGCGACGGTTACTACCATCGGGACAGCCACGATCGCGGCTTACATCGGCGGCGGGGGATTGGGCGTTTTGATTGCGCGCGGCCTGGCTTCGGTGGACACGACGCAGATCCTGGCGGGCGCCATACCGGCGGCCTGCATCGCGCTGCTGGCGGAAGGAGGGCTGGGATGGGTCGAACGCAAAGTCTCACCTGTCTGATCGCCAGCCTGCTGCTCTCCGGATGCGGAGGCAGTGGACGGATCGTGGTGGGATCCAAGAATTTCACCGAGCAGGTGATCCTGGGCGAGATCGTGGCGCAGCAGGTGGAGAGGCGCCTCGGGGTCAAAGCGGACCGCAAGCTGAATCTGGGCGGAACGCTGCTGGCGCATCAGGCGCTGGTGGCCGGACAGATCGACGTTTATCCCGAATACACGGGTACGGCGCTGACGGCAGTGCTGAAGCTGCCCGCTTCCGGAGACGCCGCGGCGGTGGAGAAGCGCGTGCGCGAGGAGTACCGGTCGCTCTGGAAGATCGACTGGCTGCCGCCGCTGGGATTCAACAACACCTTCGCCATGGTGGTCGCCGGCGGCTACGGGACGCTGAGCGAAGCGGCGCAGCGCAAGACCGGCTGGAAACTCGGCGCCGGCTACGAATTCCTCACGCGTCCGGACGGCCTGCCCGGCCTGCTCCGGACCTATCGCCTGCCGCTCGCAGGATCGCCCCTGAGCATGGATCTGGGGCTGCTCTACCAGGCGCTGAAGCAGCAGCAGGTGGACATGGTGGCGGGCAACGCCACCGACGGGCTGATCTCCGCCATGGGGTTGACGATGCTGAAAGACGACAAGCATTACTTTCCGCCCTACGACGCGGCGCTGGTTTGCCGGACGGGCGCGCTCGAAAAGCATCCGGGGCTTCGGGAAACGCTGGGGGCGCTCTCGGGCAAACTGACGACGGAAATGATGCGCAAGATGAATTACGACGTGGACGGGCGAAAACGTCCGGTGGCGGAAGTGGCGGCAGAATTTCTGTCCGGCGGAAAGTAGCTGCTCAGTCCAGGTCGATATCGCGCCGGGGCGGAGTTTTGTCCGGGTTCTCTTTGGCCTGCTTGAACAGCTCGTCGAACTTTTTCTCCAGCACCTTCCCGTGCATTTTCTCGGCTTCGAACGATTTCTGGAAGACTTCGTCGCGGCGGCTGGCGGCGCCTTTGAGCTTGGCGACTTCAGCGGCCAGATCCTCGATCGGCCGGGGCTTTTCGGGAACTTTGTGCGAGATGACGGCGCGCGTCTCGGAGTCGATCTTCAAAACCGCTTCGCAGCAGGGGCATTTCACGTCCCACAAGCCTTTGGTCATAGTGTTATCGTAACAGAGTGCCTGAGGTGGTCTATTATTCCGAAGTCCGCATCGAGCGCGAGAAGGGGCCCATGCGGCGCGCGTATCTGCCCGCCGAACCCGCGCCGGTGCTGTTTGGCGTTCACGGAGCGGTGGCCGAGCATTACAAGGTCTCGCCGGATGCCTTTCCTCCTCACGCCACCACGCTCGACTACATCGTCGCGGCCGCCGCCGGGTGACTGGCGGGAACCTTTGGAGGCGCGCTGGAGGCGCGTCAAATTTCCGCTTCCCGCGACAGGCTGGTGGCCGAGGCCGTCGGGGAAATCGAGAAGGAAGACGGCGTCCTCATCATTCGCCGAATTCACGTCCGCCTGCGGCTGAAAGCGCAGGAAGAGCACCGCGCCACGGCCGAGCGGGTACACGGCTTCTTCGCCGACCGCTGTCCGGTCTACCGCTCGCTGAAGGACGCGATCGCCATCTCGACGGAGCTGGTTTTCGAGCCCGAGCAGGCAGTCTGAGGGTGTGCGGCCCGCTCCGCTCAAAGCCTCGATAGTCCCTCGGTCAGCTCGACGTAGGTTCCGAACGGATCGGTAAAGAACGCGACCGACAGTCCCAGAGCGGGAATCTTCCGGTACGGCACGTCGAACTTGACGCCGTCGGCTTCCATCTTCCTGCAGAAGGCCTCGAGGTCCTTGACCTCGAAGCCGATGTGGTCCAGGGCGCGGCCCTTGGTGGGGCTGACGGCTCCTTCGGAGGCAGAGAACGTGAGGTTTACGCCCGGCAGGTCGGCCGCTTCGAATTTGCCGCGCGTG
>DATJFH010000322.1:0-13593 GCA_035495815.1 Bryobacteraceae bacterium | reverse complement strand
CCACGCGGACGAACGCGACATCGATGCCCGCCTTGAGAGTGTGATTGCGGCGGAGGAAGGTGTAGTTATCGGTGAGCTGGATGGTGATCTGGGGCGAGCGCTCGCTCCCGCCGTAGTCGGTGGGCAGCGCGCCGTATCCGGTGATGGTGAGCGTCGGCAGGCCGCCGATGGGCAGCGGCTTGAACAGGTCCGGGAAGATGCTGGTGGGATCGAAGTTCAGGTTCTGGCCGAGCCGCACGCTGGCATGGCTGAAGTAGGAGACGCGGGCTTCGTTGATGGAATCGGCGCGGACGGTCCGGGTCCAGCTCAGGCTGCCGCTCTTGGTGATATAACCGGCGTCGGACCAGTTGCCGTAGGCGGCGGGAGTGCCGCGGGAGACAAAATAGGGATCGCCGATGGAATAGTTCAAATTGAGCGAGAGCGAATCGCGCCCGGTGGGCCGGTCGTCGACGCGGGCCGCGCCGCGGTTGACGTCGAAAACATTGAGGACGTTGCTCAGATAATTGAAGCTGGCGCTCTGGACGTTGGGCGCGGCGATGAATCCGAGCAGCTTCCGCGAGCGCGGGTCGATGCGGCTGTCGGGAATCGTGCTGTCCGGAAAAGGAGCATCCGAGAGCGGATCGCGGATTGCGGCCGGACCGAAATTGCCGGTGCGAACCGCGTTCGAGGGTACGTTGAGGTTGGTGGGCCGGCCGGTGCGCTGGCGCAATCCTTCGTAACTCAGGGAGAAGAATGTACGATTGCGGATAATCGGGCCATTGAGAGTCGCGCCGAATTCGTTGCGGTTGAATTGGGGCTTTGGCAGGCCGGTAGCGAAGAAATCCTTCGCCGTCAGGAAGCGGTCGCGATGATATTCGTAGAGCGCGAGGTGGAAGCGGTTGCCGCCGGCGCGGGTGATCATCTGGATCGCGTTCGAGCCTTCGTTCTCGGCCTTGGCGTTGACGCTTTCCACGCGAATTTCCTGCACCGTATCGACCGAGGGCGCGGTGGTGAGCCGGGTCGAGTAGGAATAGGCGGCGCCGCCGTTGCCCGTGTCGTTGAAGGCCACTCCGTCAACGCTGTAATTGTTGCCGCCCCAATAGAGGTTGCCGGCCAGCCGCGGATTGCTGGCGCTGTCGGAGGTGTTGCCCGCGGTAAGCAGCAGCAGCGCGTCGAGCGTGCGGCCGTCGAGCGGAAGGTTGAGCACCGCGTGGGAGTCGACGGTGCTTGACACCGACGACGTTTCCGAAGCGATGAGCGGCGTATCGGCGGTGACCGTCACTTCCTGCTCGATGGTCCCGGCCTGCAGCGTGAGATCCTGGCGCTGAGTGGCGTTCAACGAAAGAGCCACGTGTTCGACCAGGGTCTTGCGGAAGCCGGGCGATTCGGCCAGCACCGAATAATTCGCGGCCGGAAGATTGGTGGCCACGAAGTCGCCGGAGGCGTTGGTGACGAGGTTGACCGCAATATTGGTCGCTTCGTTGGCAATACGCACCTTGGCCCCGGCGATGACCGCGCCGCTGGTATCGCGGACGGCTCCGAGGATCGTGCCGGTGGTGTTTTGCCCATACATGCACCCGGCAGCGAGGAACACGCAGGCGAGCGTTCGAGAGAGACGCATTGATGGAGAATAGACGATAGAGGGAGGCGGCGCAATGGCTGCCCATAGGCCTCCCGGTGTCTCACCCGCGGAAAGGAAGCGAAACACGCCAATCGTCGGCGAGCATGGCAATCCGGGCGAGTGACGCCGCACGCGGGATGACCATGAGCCCGCCAGCCGGACGCTCTACCGCTGCACCCGGCCCGATCCGTCGCCCTTCAGCAGGCCTTTTACTTCATCCACGCTGAAGCGGTTGAAATCCCCGGGTATCGAGTGTTTGAGACACGACGCGGCCACGGCGAACTCCAACGCTTCCTGGTGGCTGCCCAAGGACTGCAATCCGAAGATCAGCCCGGCGGCGAAGCAGTCGCCCCCGCCGACCCGGTCCACGATGTGCGTAATCTCGTAGTGGCGGCTCAGGAGAAACTCCCGTCCGTTGTACAGGCACGCCGACCAGCCGTTATGGGAGGCGCTTTTCGATTCGCGCAGCGTGATCGCCAGCGCCTTCAGGTTCGGAAATCCTGACACCACTTTCTCGGCCAGCTTCCGGTACTCGCCCTGGTCCAGCTTGCCGGAATGGACGTCGGATTCGCTGCTGATCCCGAGCGCCATCTGGCAATCCTCTTCGTTGGCAATACCGATATCGACCGACTTCACCAGCTCACGCATTACCTCAGCGGCCGGCTTGCCCCACTTCCAGAGGTTCTTGCGGTAGTTGAGGTCGCAGGAGACAGTCAATCCTTTCTCGCGAGCCTTACGAACCGATTCCAGGGCCAGGTCGGCGGCCGAGGCGCTGAGCGCGGGGGTGATGCCGGTGATGTGAAACCAGCCGCAGCCCTCGAATACGGAGTCCCAGTCGAAATCGCCTGGTTTGGCCAGGGCAATCGAAGCGTTGTCGCGGTCGTAGACCACCTTGGACGGGCGCTGGTTCGCGCCTGCTTCCACGTAGTAGACACCCATGCGGCCTTTGGCGCGAAGGATTCTGGAAGTGTCCACGCCGAAACCCCGCAACTGGGAGACCACGGCGTCGGCGATCGGATTGGCGGGCGGCAGCGCGGTAACATAGGCCGCCGGCAATCCGAATCCGGCCAGGGCCACGGCGACATTGGCTTCCCCTCCTCCGAACGTGGCCACGAACTGCGGCGACTGCAGGAAGCGCTCAAACCCCGGCGGGGCAAGGCGCAGCATGATCTCTCCGAACGTAATGGTCGTCTTGGGCATAAGAATTTATCGGGCGATGGCGACTACTTCGATGCCAAACCCCGCATCCATGGCGGGCAGTCCTTCGAAAGGCAGCAGTGTCGATGCCGGTGGGCGCGACTTGTCGAGGAATTCGAAACGAATTTTGCGGACCTGTTCCGCCAGGCTGGCCGACAGCGGATAAACAGACGTGAAGAAAACATCCTTGATGGAACTGCCGCCCTGTTCGAGCGCTTTGGACAGGCGCTGGAAGGCCAGGCGCGCGTCGGAATCCTGGTAACCGTATGCCACCTGGGCTCCGGTGAACACCACGCGGGGCACGGAGACATGGGCGATCTGCGAAAAATTCGGCGACGCCGTCATCCCCGGCGGCGTGCCCAAAACAAGGGGGGCAACTCCTTTGCGGGCGGCGCGCGCGACCGCTTCGCACTCTACCACGCCGCGCAGGGGAGCGCGCTGTAGCTGCACGAAATCGAGTGCGGCCTGGCGGTAGTCCGGCTCCACGACGGCCTTGACTGCCGCTACGTCTTCGAGCGAACTGCAGAAGCAGGTCAGACGCAGCACGTCGGCGGGGACGGCGCCGGAGGCAGTGAGGGCGACCTTGAGGTCGGCCATCGATTTCCGCGCCAGCGGCGCGACTTTCAACGTGGGGGTGTCGCTCGAGCCGGCCTGGCCGGAAATAAACACAAGTCCCAAAGGATTTACGGCCTTTTTCGCGACGGCGATCGATTCGATCACCACCTGCGCTCCTTCCAAGGGCAGCGCTCCTACGCGGATGACGCTGACCGCCGGAAGAGGCAGATGTTTGTCGGTGAACGTCTCGCTGACCAGGGCCGGCACGCGGCGCAGATCCCCTGTTCCGGCGACGAAGGCCCGCAGCTTGACGATGGTGGCGCTGCCTGCGCTTTTCATCAGCGCTTTTAGCGCGTCGCGCACCTGCTGCGTGAGCAGCCCCCGGGCGCTGAGCGGCGACACATGAAAGACCAGGCGCGAGGTCTCGGCGGTAATGGTGACGGGAGGATCCTTGGGCAGTTCCAATGTCTGGGTGATCTCCTCGGGCTTCTTCTTTTTCGCCGCGAGTGGACAGAGATATACCGCCAGCGTGAGGATGGTCACCGGCAGCACGGCGCTTTTCATGGCTCCGTTTGCGATTGTAGCAAACGCCGTCCCGCGGATTGGGATCGCCGCCTCGCTGCCCGCGCCCCGCACCCAGGAGGAAAGTTGGCGGCCGACCGGCAGTCGAACGGGCTGCTGCTGCCGTCAAACCTAATCTGATGGGTTCTGGCGGAGATAGCCCAATTGGATTGCCGGCGCCAGTCCAATATGGTATGGTAATGGCTGATGTTTCCTGCTCCGGACATCAACGCCGATTCTGAAGTACCTCTATACAAGCAGGTTTTCCAGCAATTGAAGGACTCCATCCATTCTGGCAGGCTTCAGAAGGGCTCCCGTCTTCCGGCCACTCGTGAATTGGCTGGCTTGCTTGGTCTTAACCGGACCACAATTTCGGCGGCGTACGAGCTATTGGAATCCGAGGGGCTGATCAGCGGACAGGTCGGGCGCGGCAGTTTTGTGACCGGAGCCATGGATCAGGCCCGGCCGGGGCTGGACTGGAGAGCGCTGCTCGCGCCGAGCGTTTGGCCTGCGCCGCCGTCTCAGGCGTCCGTTTCGAGCGACTCGATCAGTTTCGCCGCTTCGCGGCCGTCGGAGCTACTGTTTCCCATCGAGGAGTTCCGGCAATGCTGCCTGGAAGTGGTGGGAGGCGCCGGGATCGCGGCCATTCTGCAACTGGGGTCGCCGGGCGGATATGGTCCACTGCGGCAGTACCTGATCGCCGAGGCGCGACGGTCGGGGGTGATGTCGGCGGAAGACGACCTGATCGTGACGAGCGGATGCCAGCAGGCGCTCGACCTGCTGCAGCGCTCGCTGGTACGGCCGGGCGACAAAGTGGCCGTCGAGGATCCGGTGTATCCCGGCGTGAAGAATCTGTTCTTGCGGGCTGGAGCGCAGGTGGCTGGTGTACGCATGGGACGGGACGGAATCGATTTCGACGATCTGGAGCGCGTCCTCGAGACGGAAAAGCCGAAGCTGCTGGTGGTCACGCCGAATTTTCAAAATCCGACCGGGGCCACTCTGCCCGTGGAGGCTCGGCGGCAACTCCTTGAGAGGGTGCGCGCGGCGGGCGTGGCGCTTATCGAGAATGACACGTACGGGGAGCTGCGGTACGAAGGGGCCGCCATCCCGGCGGCAAAGTCGGCGGACACGATTCTGCTGCGGAGCTTTTCGAAGATCGCATTTCCTGGGCTGCGGGTGGGTTGGGCCATCGGGCCGCGGGCGGTGATCGCGCGGATGACCGAAGCGAAACAGCTCTCCGATCTGCATTCCGATCAGCTCTCGCAGGCAGTACTGCTGCGCTTCGCCGAATCGGGACGGCTGGCGGCGCATCGGCAGCGGGCGCTCGAAGCGGGGGCGGAGAGACTCAAAGCGACCTTGTCGGCCTGCGCCCGATACTTGCCGGCTGGATCGACCTATACGCGGCCCCAGGGCGGGATGAATCTGTGGGTCCGGCTGCCGGAGCCTCTGGACGCCGGCGAGCTGCTGGTTCGGGCGCAGCGGGAGAACGTCACCTACCTGCCGGGACGGTATTTCACGGTGTCCAGGCAGGACCCTGGTGGGTTGAGGTTGAGCTTTGCCGGCTTAACGCCGGAAAAGATCGAGGCGGGAATTGCCATTCTGGGAGGGATTTTTTCCGCCGAGCTGGAGCGTACTGGAGCATCGGGCCGCCTGGAACCGGCGCCGGCGCTGGTCTGAATGACCGAAGAGGACAACATGGACGAGAAATATCGATTGAAAGTCGGCCTGGCCGAAATGTTGAAAGGCGGCGTCATCATGGACGTCACCAACGCCGAACAGGCGCTGATTGCGGAGAAGGCGGGGGCGTCCGCGGTGATGGCGCTCGAGCGCGTGCCGTCCGATATCCGCAAGGAAGGCGGAGTCGCGCGCATGGCGCCGATCTCGAAGATCCGCGAGATCATGAAGACGGTGAGCATTCCGGTGATGGCCAAGGCCCGCATCGGCCATTTCACGGAGGCGCGCATCCTTGAATCGCTGGGGGTCGATTACATCGACGAGAGCGAAGTGCTGACTCCGGCCGACGAAGAGCATCACATCGACAAGCGCGATTTCAAAGTACCGTTCGTGTGCGGCGCGAGGAATCTGGGCGAGGCGCTGCGGCGCATTGGCGAAGGAGCGGCCATGATCCGCACCAAGGGCGAGGCCGGCTCGGGCAATATCGTCGAAGCGGTGCGGCACATGCGCACGATCCAAAAGGAGATGAAGCAGCTCACCGTGCTGGGGAAGGAAGAGCTGATGGCGGAGGCCAAGAAGCACCAGGCGCCGTACGCGCTGATCGAATATGTGGCCGCTCACGGGAAGCTGCCCGTGCCCAACTTCTCGGCGGGCGGGATTGCCACGCCGGCGGACGCGGCGTTGGTCATGCAGCTCGGCGCGGAGGCCGTCTTCGTCGGGTCGGGCATTTTCAAGTCGGCCGACCCGGAACAGCGGGCTCGCGCCATTGTGAAAGCAGCCACTTATTACAACGATCCGGCCAAGCTGCTCGAAGCCAGCGAAGAGCTGGGAATGGGGATGCCGGGACTGGACATCAGCAAGCTGCCGGAAGGCGAGCTGATGCAGACGCGAGGCTGGTAAGCGATGAAGACCGTGGGAGTCCTGGCGCTGCAGGGCGATTTCGACGCGCACGCCAAAGCAGTGGAGCGGACCGGCGGAAGAGCCGTGCTGGTGAGGAGTCCGGAGGATCTGGCTGGCCTCGACGGGCTCATCATTCCAGGCGGCGAGAGCACCACTATGCTCAAGCTGCTGAACGAGGAGCAGCTGATGGAGCCGCTGCGCGAATTCGGACGGCGCCGGCCGATCTTCGGAACCTGCGCCGGGGCCATCCTGCTGGCTCGCGACGTATCGAGCCCGGCGCAGGAGAGTCTCGGTCTGATCGACATCGGAGTCGAGCGCAACGCCTACGGCCGCCAGATCGAGAGCCGGGTGGCCCGGGTCACGCCGGAAGCAGAGTTCCAGTCACGAACCTCCCCGGGGGAAATGGAGGCGGTGTTCATCCGCGCTCCGATTATCCGGCGCGTCGGCGGTCAGGCGCGGGTGCTGGCCCGCTACCAGGACGATCCGGTGCTGGTTGAAGAAGGAAAGCACATCGCGGCAACGTTCCATCCGGAACTCTCCTCCGACCGCCGCGTGCACGAGCTTTTCCTCGAAAAACTTGCCTAATATGGTGCAACGGGTGCTGTTCGTTTGCCTCGGGAACGCCTGCCGGAGCCAGATGGCGGAGGGCTTCGCCCGGGTTTACGGTAAGGATGTCCTCTCGCCCGAGAGCGCGGGTTTGGCGCCGGCAATGGCGGTGCCGGCCGAGACCAAGGAAACGATGGCCGAGAAGAACATCGACATCTCGAAGCAATTTCCCAAACCGGTCAGCGTTTTTCCGCACGGCCACTTCGACCGCGTCATCAACATGAGCGGCTATCCGCTGTCCGGGTTTTCCGAGGTCTTCGAATGGAAGGTGCGCGATCCGATCGGCGGATCGTCCGAGCAGTACCGTGCGGTACGGGACCAGATCGAACAGTTGGTGATGAAGCTGATCCTCGAACTGCGGCGCCACAACCGGTAGTCATCGGCGCGCCGCCGGCGGCGCGAAGACTTCCGGCTGCCAGAGAGCGTGAGTCGGTCCGGAGACGTTTTCATCTTTGATTCGTTGCTGACTGGCCCACCCCGGACGAACATCCATGCACGTCAACGCGCCCAAAGAGCGCTTCTTCACTCCAAAAGGTGACTTCGGCTGGTGTCAAGATCCAGCAGTAGTTTGGCTGTGGGAAGGCCGGGCAGTCGACCGAGCGAAGTTGCACTTATGGGTGATAAAGCGCTGGTTGGGGCATCCGCCCTGATTTTGTTTCCGCCGGATTTCCTGCTAGCATGTGGTTGTCACGCAAACTGTGCGGATGTGGCGGAATTGGCAGACGCGCTGGGTTCAGGTCTCAGTTCTCGCAAGGGAGTGGAGGTTCAAGTCCTCTCATCCGCACCATACCTTCCGGATCTCTTCCTAAGGTCTATCACCGGTTCTGGTCTTTCGCGATGTCACGGAAGCACCTGTCAGCCATCCGTCCGGGAATTCCGGGGTCGTTTTCAGCGGTACACCGATGTCGAAGTGTTCCGGCGTTTTTCGGGGCTCTTCGCCGGAGTTCTCTCGAAGCTCGATAACTCGCGCCAATTCGGGGGAGACTGGTGTTACCTGAAGGCTGTCGTCAGGGTCTACCCCTCGGCAGAGACCCGGTGCTTTTCTTATGGGCTGCCCGGCCTTTTCCTGGTATCATTCAATTACGGTAATTAAGTCGATTACGGGTATCGAATCACCTTTATGACCTCCCCTCAGTTCTCCAAGATATCCGCGCTCTTTGACAGCCACGAGGATGCCATTTTAGCCGACTGGCTCCAGGCTCAGTCGAGAAGCGGTATTTTTCGCAGCGGAGCGCCGCGGCAAGCCGATCTGAAGCAGCAATCGGCCACGCTGTTACGATCGCTGCGAGACGCTCTGCGCGGAGGCTCCGCCGACATCGCGTCCCCGGAATGGGCGGGTGTACGGGGCAACCTGGAAGACATGTCCCGGGCCAACGCGCAACTCGGCGCCTCCCCGACCGAAACGGCAAGCTCGATCTTCTCGCTGAAGCAGCCCGTTTTCAGCCGTCTGGTGGAACAATTCAAGGGCGACCCGGAGGAGCTTTCCACGCAGATGGGGAACCTGACGACGCTGCTGGATAAGCTGGGGCTATACACGGTCGAGATGCACCAGAAGAGCCGGGAGGCCATCATCGTCAGGCAGCAGCAGGAGATGATGGAGCTGTCGACGCCGGTGGTGGAGCTGTGGAAGGGCATTCTGGCCGTGCCTTTGATCGGCACGCTGGACAGCCAGAGAACGCAGGTGGTGATGGAGAACCTGCTGCAAAAGATCGCCGATACGGGGGCGCCGATCGCGATCGTCGATATTACGGGCGTACCGACGGTCGACACTCTGGTGGCGCAGCACCTCCTCAAGACGATCTCCGCGGCGCGGCTGATGGGCGCGGATTGCATCGTGAGCGGAATACGCCCGCAGATTGCCCAGACCATCGTCCATTTGGGCGTGGCGCTGGGAGACGTGCTGACGAAAGCGACTTTGGCCGACGCATTCGGCATTGCTCTGAAACGAATGGGCCTGACGATTTGTAAGAGCCAATAGGCACGTCATCCAGGGCCGCATGGAAAAGATTCCGATTTTAAAGATCGACGCCTTTTTGCTGGTCACCATCCAGGTCGATATGAACGACAGCCTGGCGATGGAGCTACAGGAGGATTTGTCGGACCGGATAGTCAAGACAGGCGCGAACGGCGTGCTGATCGAGATCTCGGCGCTGGAGATCATCGATTCGTTCATTGGCCGCATGCTGGGAAACATCACGGCGATTGCCCGGCTGTTGGGGGCAGATACCGTAGTAGTGGGGATGCGGCCGGCCGTAGCCATTACGCTGGTCGAACTGGGCCTGCCTCTGGCGGGGATACGAACCGCGCTGAACGTTGAACGGGGTCTCGAACTGTTGGGAGCCTCAAAGGCCGGGGAGGCCGATGATGAGCGTTCTCCGGTCTGAAGCCCTGCCCCTGAAATCGACAGCCGACATTGTCAATATGAGACAGGCTGTGCGCAGGTATGCGGTGGAAGCGGGCTTCAGCCTGGTGGATCAGACCAAGCTGGTAACGGCCGCAAGCGAGGTTGCCCGCAATACGATCGTTTACGGCCTGGGCGGGTCGGCCAAGCTGGAACTGTTGAACAATGATACGCGGAAAGGCGTACACATTGTTTTCGAAGACAGCGGGCCCGGCATTGCCGACATCACGCTGGCCATGAAGGATGGGTACACCACCGGAACCGGTCTCGGATTAGGGTTGGGCGGAGCCAAAAGGCTGGTCAACGAGTTCCGGATCGAATCCCGCCCGGGGGAAGGGACCCGGGTCGAGTTGACGAGGTGGAAATGATCAGCCGTCAGGTCCTGGTGGAGGAGCAGAGCCAGGTTGCCGAGGGCCGGCGCGTGGCGGCCGGCATGGCGAGCGACGGGGGATTCAACGAGACCGAGGTGGGGCAGGTTTCGATTGTCGCAACCGAACTGGCCACCAATCTTCTCAAACACGCCCGGGGCGGCGAGTTGCTCCTGATTTCGTGGGGTGAACGGCAGCGAAGACTGGAAATCGTGGCGCTGGACAAAGGGCCGGGAATGGCAGACGTCCGGCAGTGTCTCGAGGACGGTTACTCGACGGCAGGCAGTACCGGCTCCGGACTGGGAGCGGTTTTGCGGCTGGCGACGCGGCTGGAAGTTTACACCGCGCCGCAAAAAGGAACCACCGCTTTTGCGGAATTTCATCCCGCTCCGAACGGTACGTGGGCGCGTGCGGCCGCTGGCGGTCTTTCTATCCCGATACGCGGCGAGCAGGTTTGTGGAGATGCCTGGGATGCCCGGCAGGACGGCGATACTGTCGAGCTCCTGGTGGCGGACGGATTGGGTCACGGACCGGGAGCTGCCGAGGCTTCCGGCGCCGCAGTCGAAATCTTTCGTCGGCACCCGGGACTGGCGCCGAAGGATATGGTGGAGACGATCCATCAGGGCCTGCAGAAGACGCGTGGAGCGGCAATAGGCGCGGCCCGCATCGATCTGGCGGGGGGCGAGCTACGGTTCGCGGGCGTGGGGAACACGTCCGGGGTAATCGTGGGGAGAGACGGCAGGCAACATTCCGTGTTGTCGCACAACGGCACCGCCGGGATGGCCGTGGTGATGAGAACGGTGCAGGAATACGCCTATCCGTTCCCGGAGGGAGCGGTGGCCATCTTCCATTCGGACGGGCTGGCGACGCACTGGAATCTGTCGGCGTATCCCGGCTTGGGAAACTGCCACCCCACGCTGCTTGCCGCCGTGCTATACCGGGACTTCAAGCGGGGCCGCGACGATGTGACCGTGGTTTCCGTCGGAAGGCGATCGGCAAACGCCGACGCGGGTGGATAATGCGTTACGGAGTCTTCGAAACCACACTGGAATCCGAGAGAGACGTGCTGGTTTCCCGCCGCGAGGCCCGGAGCGCAGCCGGATTGCTGGGGCTCGACGAGGCCGGCCAGACTGCCCTCTCCACTTTGATTCTGATTCTGGCGCGCCGCGCCATGGCCGCGCGCTCCGGGGCGAAGCTGTGTTTCGAGGTGGAGGAGGAGCCTGCGCCAACTCTACTCGCCACCGTTTCGGGAGCGGGCGGCGCCGGTGTGGATATGGACGGTGCGGCCGCGCTGGCGGACTCGCTCGAGATAGACCCGCCGCCGGAATCGACGGTGCGCGTGCGTATGAAGCTGCCGGCCGGGGCGGGGCTCACGCCGGAGATTCGCTCGCGCTTTCAAGCCCGGTTGCGGGCCGGGAAATCCGTCAACCTGGTGGATGAGATGCTGGAGCAGGATCGCGAGCTGCTGTATGCGCTGGACCGGCTGGGAAAGCGGCAGAAAGAACTGGAGCAGGTTAGCCAGGAGCTCGAAGAGACCAATGCGGGCGTGATGGCGTTGTATTCGGAGCTGGACGAAAGGACCCAGCAGTTGCGCCGCGCCAGCGAGTTGAAATCGCGGTTCCTGTCCAGTTTCAGCCACGAGATCCGCACGCCGGTCAATTCGATCTTCGCCCTGAGCAGGATCCTGCTCAACCGGCTGGACGGAGATCTGACCCCGGAGCAGCAAAAACAGGTTACCTTCATCCGTGAATCCGCCGAGAACCTGATCCGCCTGGTCAATGACGAACTGGATGTGGCCAGGGTGGAGGCAGGCAAGGTGGCGGTTCACGTCTCGGAGTTCGCGATCGGTCAGATCTTCGGAGCGCTGCGCGGCATGTTCAAGCCGCTGCTCCAGAATCCGTCCGTCAGCCTGATTTTTGAGGAGACGCGCGACATTCCGCTGATGTCCACGGATGAAGGCAAAGTAGCGCAGATTCTGCGAAACCTGATCTCCAACGCGCTGAAATTCACTCATGAGGGCGAAATACGCGTGAGCGCGAATTTCGACCCGTCGCGGGAGGTGGTGGCCGTCAGCGTGAGGGACACCGGCATCGGGATCGCTCCCCAGGACCAGGAAAGAATCTTCGATGAATTCGTGCAACTGGACGCCGGCGACAGCGCCGGAGGGGCCGGTATCGGCCTGCACCTTTCCCGCCGGTTGGCGGAGCTGCTGCGCGGAACGCTGGAGGTCGCCAGCGCCTCGAACTCCGGTTCCGTATTCACGGCCACGATACCGGTGCGCTATACCGCTTCCGGCGAAGTTCCGGTGATGCGTTCGCCCCAGGCGAGGCTGAGCCTGCTGATTATCGATGACGACCGCATCGCCCGCTACGCCCTGCGGCAGAACCTGAATGACCTGGGCTGGCGAATTCTGGAAGCCGAAGGAGGCAGGCAGGGTTTGTCGATGGCGCGGTCGGAGAAACCGGACCTGATCTTTCTGGACCTGATGATGCCGGACATCGGCGGCTATGAGGTCCTACGGTTGTTGAAAACGGATGTAGCGACGAAGGACATACCCGTGGTAATTTTCACTTCTGTGCCTCGCGGGGAAGTGGATGGGAATGAATCGGCCGCACAGGCGGAGGCCGTGGTTTTCAAGTCGGATGTTTCCCGCGAGAACGTGCGTGGAATTCTTCAGCGTCTAATGTGAGGTTTGTATGACTGCTCACTCGAGCATCGACATCGCCGCGGCGAGCGCCGAAATACCCATACTTAACGTGGACGACGACGAGGCGGGGCGTTATGCGATGAGCCGGATTCTGCGAAGCGCCGGGTTCCAGGTGGATGAGGCCGCAACCGGCGCCGAAACCCTGCGCATCACGGCTTCCAAGCAATTCAGCCTGGTGATCCTGGACGTCAATCTCCCGGACGTCAGCGGTTTCGAAATCTGCCGCCGGCTGAAAGCGGACCCCAATTCCAGTCATGTGCCGGTCCTCCACGTCTCGGCAACCAACGTATCCGCGCAGGCGAAGGTGAGAGGCCTCGAGAGCGGGGCGGACGGCTATCTGGTGGAGCCGGTGGAACCGGAAGTGCTTGTGGCCACCGTGCGGTCGCTGCTTCGCATGCGCCGCGCGGAAGAGGCGCTGCGGCAAAGCGAGGCTCGATTCCGCAGGTTGGCAAACTCGAACATTATCGGCATTACGTCCGGAAAAGGGGACCGGGTACTCGAAGTCAACCGGGCCTTCTTACGCATGCTCGGCTACGCGGATGACGAGACGGCCGCCGGACCGCTCAGCTACCGGGCCGTCACCGCGCCCGAATCGGCCGAGCCGGACAGGAGAGCCAGCGAGGAGCGGCGCCTGAGCGGCGAGAGTGCTCCCTACGAGAAATACTACGTGCGGAAGGACGGATCGCGGGCGCCGGCCCTGGTGGGCGCCGCCAGGCTGGACGATGCCGCGGGAGATTCGTGGATCGAGTTCGCCATCGACCTGACGGAGCGGAAGAAGCTGGAGGCTCAGGTTCTGGAAGCTCAAAAATACGAGAGCCTGGGCCTGATGGCGGCAGGGATTGCGCACGATTTCAATAATCTGCTCACCGGCATTATGGGTTCATCCAGCCTGCTCATGGAGAAGCTGCCCCGGGAGACTCTCAACTTCGAGCTGGCTGAGACCATCCTCCAGGCCAGCGAGCAGGCGGCGAATCTGACCCGGCAGATTCTGGCATACGCAGGAAAAGGCCGCACGCAAGTGAGC
>DATJFH010000321.1:0-26543 GCA_035495815.1 Bryobacteraceae bacterium | reverse complement strand
TCTGGGCCACTTGAATCCGGTCGTTGGCGCCCCGGATCCGGCTATAAGCTCGGGCAGTCATCGGCAGGATCGCCGATCCGGCTCCGACGAAAAGACTTCGGCGGGAAACTTCGTCCATGCTGTCAGTATGGGACGATTATGGCGCCCTTGCAAGATCGCGTCGGTACCGGCACGCGTGAAGCTTGGCAAGAAGATCGCCGTCCGGCTCACCTTGGCCAATCTGGGGCACGGGCTGATTCACCATCGGCCTGCTCGCCCATGTTCGGCGGTTGGTTTGCCGCGGGATCACGGCATGCATTACCGGAGGCGACGATTCACGGGGATGCTCAGGCGTGCCAGCTTGTCGGTTTTGGGCAGTTTTGGTGGGCAGCTCTTGACAGCCCGCTTACGCCGTGGTGCAGTGTTCACCATGCGGGCTCTCTTGGTTTTCCTCGCTCTTGCAAGCTCTTCAAAGGCAGCCGACTACACTTACCGCGACCCTGTCGTGTTCGGACGCGGCCATCAGGACGAAGCTACCGGCCGCTACCTGCTCCACTCCAAAATATGGATCATGGAACGCGATGGCTCCCACCAGCGCCAGCTCACCACCGGCGAATGCTACGACGATCATCCGTCCATGTACCCCGATCAGCGCCACGTGCTCTACTCCGAATTCACCAGCAAGGAGTTCAAGCCGGCTCAGGGCGCACGCCTCATCAAGCTGGACATCTATACCGGCGCGCGTGAAATCGAGGCCGAGGAGCCCGGCTGCGGGCTGCACCACGCATCCCTGTCGCCGGTCGGCAACGTGCTCGCCTACCATCGCGACTGCGGGAAGGACCACGAACAGTGGGTAGGCTGGGGACCCGGAGCTTACCGCGTCACCACCGCCGCCAGCAACGGAGTGGCCCTGCCGGACAGCATCATCTTCATGCATGAGATCAATAAGGGCGCCGGGAACCGGTTCGTGTCGCTGGCGCGCATGTGGGGGCACGACGCCGGCGCGAGAATGCAGTTCCTGACCGGCGACCGCAGCCTCCACCGCCGCCCCGCCATCTCTCCCGACGGCACGCAACTCGCCTGGCAGACCAACCTGAACGGCAAGAACGACGAGATTTATCTAGCCAATATCGACGGATCGAATCCCCGCAACCTCACCGATTCACCTGGCAACGATGGCCATCCCTGGTTTTCCCGCGACGGCAAGACCATCGTTTTCGAATCGGACCGCAACGGAAGCTGGGAAATCTGGAAGGTCGATCTCGAGTCGAAGACCTTCACTCAGCTCACCCACGGCGGCAAGAAGTTCGAAAGCACGCGCCCGCGAATGTAGCCTGTCCCGCGCGGCCCCGGCGGAGCGAACTAATGACTCGTCTTCAACCTTGTGATGGGGGAATGTCATGATTCCTACTCGCCTTGATATACTGGATTCTTAAGGGGCGAATACGACCGCGTGATGCGCCTGAGGCCTTCCTCGCCTGGTTTGGTTCTCGGATACACAAATCATCTTCAGACCGCATACGCGCTGACCCCGGCGTTACTATGACTGCGACAGCCATCGACAAGCGATTGAATCGCGTTCTGGAGTTCTACGACGCGCCCATCGGCAAGAAAGTCATCATGGCGCTCACGGGCCTGATCGGTTTCGGCTTCGTCCTCGTCCACATGGCGGGCAACCTCCAGATCTTTCTGGGGCAGGAGCCCTTCGATCACTACGCCGTGCTTCTGCGCCGGACTCCCGGACTCCTGTGGGCCATCCGCCTGGCGCTCATCTCCGCGTTCCTGCTGCACATCCTCGCCGCCATCCAACTCACCGCCCTCAAGAAGAACGCCCGCCCGGTCGAATACAAGCGCCGGAAAGCCATCGGCTCCACGCTCTCCTCTCGCATCATGGGATGGAGCGGGACGGTTCTGGCGTTGTTCATCGTCTACCACGTCCTGCACTTTACGCTCGGCACGGTCCATCCCGATTTTCACGAGGGCCGTGTTTACGATAACGTGCTGACCGCTTTTCGCTCGGCGCCGATTTCCATCCTTTATGTTCTGTGCATGGCGCTGCTCGGGATGCACCTCCAACACGGACTCTGGAGCCTGTTTCAGTCGCTTGGCCTGGATAATCCCCGCTACTCGGAGGCCTTGCGGAAGGTGGCTCTCGGTTTTGCCGTGGTGGTGACGGCCGGTTTCATTTGCGTACCGGTGGCGGTTCTGACAGGGCTCGTTTCCTAGGATCATATGCAATTAGTTTCCAAACTTCCCTCGGGCCCCATCGAGACGGCCTGGGACAGGCGCAAGTTCGAAATGAAGCTGGTGAATCCGGCGAACAAGCGCAAGTACACCATCATTGTCGTGGGCTCCGGGCTGGCGGGAGGCGCGGCCTCCGCCACCTTGGCCGAACTGGGCTACAACGTGAAGTGCTTCTGCTTCCAGGACAGCCCGCGCCGCGCCCACAGCATCGCCGCGCAAGGCGGCATCAACGCGGCCAAGAATTATCAGAACGACGGCGACAGCGTCTTTCGACTGTTCTACGACACCGTGAAGGGCGGCGACTTCCGCGCGCGGGAGCCCAACGTGTACCGGCTGGCGCAGATCAGCCTCAATATCATCGACCAGTGCGTCGCCCAGGGCGTCCCGTTCGCGCGCGAGTACGGTGGAACTCTGTCCAACCGCTCTTTCGGCGGCGCGCAGGTATCGCGCACCTTTTATGCCCGCGGGCAGACTGGCCAGCAGCTTCTGCTGGGCGCTTATCAGGCCATGGAGCGCCAGATCGGCGCGGGCGCCATCCGCATGTTTCCGCGCACCGAGATGCTGGACCTCATCGTGATCGACGGCAAGGCGCGCGGGATCGTCACCCGCGACCTGGTCACCGGGAAGATCGAAGCGCATCTGGCCGACGCGGTCGCCCTCGGAACCGGCGGTTACGGTAACGTCTTCTTCCTTTCCACCAATGCCAAGGGGTCGAATTGCACCGCCATCTGGCGCGCGTACAAACGGGGCGCCGCCATGGCGAACCCTTGCTACACGCAGATTCATCCGACTTGCATTCCGGTTTCCGGCGAGTACCAGTCCAAGCTCACGCTGATGAGCGAATCGCTCCGGAACGACGGCCGCATCTGGGTGCCGGCCAAGAAGGGCGATTCGCGTTCTCCCGACCGGATTCCCGAAGCCGAGCGCGATTACTATCTCGAGCGCCGTTATCCGAGCTTCGGCAACCTGGTGCCGCGCGATGTGGCTTCGCGCAACGCCAAGGCCGTGTGCGATGAAGGGCGCGGCGTCGGCGAGTCCGGCCTGGGAGTGTACCTTGATTTTTCAGGTGCGTTGAAGCGCCTCGGGGCGAACGTGATCGAAGAGCGCTACGGCAATCTCTTCGAGATGTACGAGCGCATCACCGGAGAGGACCCCTACAAAGCGCCGATGCGCATCTATCCGGCCATTCACTACACCATGGGCGGCCTCTGGGTCGATTACCAGCTGATGAGCTCCATCCCCGGACTGTTCGTCATCGGGGAAGCGAATTTTTCCGACCACGGGGCGAACCGCCTCGGCGCCAGCGCGCTCATGCAGGGGCTGGCTGACGGCTACTTCATCCTGCCCTATACGATCGGCGATTATCTGGCTTCCACCAAGCTGGAGAAAGCGGAGGTGGAGCATCCCGCCGCCCGGCAGGCGGTGCTGGGGGCTGTCGAACTCACGGGAAAACTGCTCTCGATTCAGGGGCGCCGCTCGGTCGACTCATTCCACCGGGAGCTGGGAAAGCTGCTCTGGGATTACTGCGGCATGGGCCGCACCGCCGAAGGCCTGCAGCAGGCGTTGTCGCGAATCCCCGCGCTGCGCGACGAGTTCTGGCGCGACGTGCGGGTCCTCGGCTCGGGCGACGAGTTGAACCAATCCCTGGAGAAAGCCGGACGCGTAGCCGACTTCATGGAATTCGCCGAACTGATGTGCCTGGACGCGCTGCACCGGAATGAATCCTGCGGCGGCCATTTCCGGGAAGAGTATCAGACTCCCGAGGGCGAGGCGCTGCGGAACGACGACGAGTACTGCTACGTGGCGGCTTGGGAGTATCAGGGGCCGAACGTCCCGCCCAGCCTGCACAAGGAGCCCCTCGAATTCAACTATGTTCACCCCTCGCAGCGAAGTTACAAGTAGGAAGAAACGGAGCTTTCTGGAATGAACCTGATCCTCCACGTATGGCGCCAGAAATCGCCCACGGACACGGGGCGAACCGTCCGCTACGAGGCGAAGGGCGTCAACACGGACATGTCGTTTCTCGAGATGCTGGACGTCCTCAACGAGGACCTGCTGGCCCGCGGCGAGGAGCCGATCGCGTTCGATCACGACTGCCGCGAAGGTATCTGCGGCATGTGCGGATTCATGATCAACGGCGTGGCGCACGGACCGCAGCGGGGAACGACTGTCTGCCAGCTTCACATGCGCCACTTCAAGAATGGCGACGAGTTGTATCTCGAGCCCTGGCGCGCCAAGGCATTTCCGGTTTTGCGGGACCTGATAGTAGACCGCGGCGCCTTCGACCGCATCATCGCGGCAGGCGGATTCATCTCGGTTCCCGCCGGCAGTCCTCAGGACGGCAACACCATTCTGGTTCCCAAGCCGGATGCCGAAACCTCCATGGACGCGGCCGCCTGCATCGGCTGCGGCGCCTGCGTGGCCGCCTGTCCGAACGCCTCGGCCTCGCTCTTTACGGGTGCAAAAATTACTCACCTGGGCGTTCTGCCTCAGGGACAACCAGAGCGTAAGGACCGTGTTTTGAGGATGGTAGCCGCCGCCAACCGGGAAGAGTTCGGGAGCTGTACGAATATCGGCGAATGCGAGGCAGTCTGCCCAAAACTCATCAAGTTGGAGGTCATTGCGCGAATGAATCAGGATTTTTTACGGGCAAGCTGGACCCGGCGCGATTAGCTACGCATCCAGAATCTGGGTGAGCTTCTGGCGCAGTGTTCTGGGGAGGAATGGTTTCCGCAGGAAGTCAATGGAATCCCCCACCACGAGAGATTCGCCGGACATCTTTCCCGACATCACCAGGACCTTGATCCCCGGCCGTTCTTTGGTGATGTGGCTGGATAGCTCCAGCCCGTCCATTCGCGGCATCTTGACGTCCGTGAGCAGCAGGTGAATGGATCCATCATAGGCTCGGGATACTTCCAGCGCGTGCTTTCCGTCGACCGCATCGAGTACCCGGTACCCGGCTTCGGTGAGCATGGCTCGCACCACGTTCCTCACCAGTTGCTCATCCTCTGCCAGCAGCACGACGAATTGTCCCGGCGTCGAACACGTCATCTCGCGAACACGGGGAGCAATCCCGGCGCCAATTCTCTGCGCCAAGTGACGCACCTTTTCGCGCGGGCGGGCTATACTGTACGGCGATCATGAAGGTGACATCCGGGCTCTGGAGCCCGGCCGACCTGGACGCAGCGAAACAGATCCACGCCGCCACCTACCCGGAATACCAGGCAGCGGCTGACGGCGTCCGTTACCTTCGGCGCTGGCAGCCGGCCTCGCAGTGGAGCGCGCCGCGGCTTTGCATCGGGCGCTACCTGGCGTCCGAAAAGGGCGTACTCGCCTACGCCTCCCTGTGGGAGAGCCGGCCGGGAAAGCTGCGCTTCGACCTGATGACGCACCCTGCCCGCCGCCGCCGGGGCGCCGGTCAATCGCTCCTGACGCGCCTTCTGTCCGACGCAGCCGGATGCGGAGCGGCCACGCTGCAGGCCCGCGTCCGTGACGACCATCCGGAGGCCGCCGATTTCCTGGCCCGCCGGGGCTTCGCCGAGACCCAGCGAATGTCGGCTCTCGAGCTACTCACCGCCGGCTTTCAGTACACGCCGTGGTCGCCTCTAGTCGATCGCCTCGCCCGGAACGGGATCGTCATTACAACGCTCGAGCAGGAGCAGGCCGCGGGTGAAGACTGGCTGTCCAGACTGCGCGAACTGTACAATGCGGCCTTGCCGGACTGGCCCGATCCGGATTCCGGTCCGGGCAGTGTCCGGCCTGTTACTCTCGAGGATTTCCGCCGGCGTGCCGAGAACGAATTCAAGCGTCGCGAAACATTTTTCATCGCCACAGCCAGGAACCTGTATGTAGGAGCCTGCTGTCTGCTGGCGTTCGGGACCGCAGTGCATCCCCTGTACCGTGGTCAGGGAATCGCCACCGCGCTGAAGGCAAGCGCTCTCCGGCTGGCGAAGGAGCAGGGTATCACCGCGCTGACCACCGGTACCGCGAGTCCCGCGATGCGGGCGGTCAACGGGAAGCTCGGCTACCGGGTTTACGGAACCGAGATTCGATTGGTGAAGAGGCTGGATTGAAATATGCTGGACCTGCACCGCGGCGTGCTCCTGATCGCGTCGGCATCCGCGGCGGATTCCGGAGTCGATTTATTTCGAAAGCAGGTCTGCCCGCTGCTTGCAGACAACGGCGACGCCAGCCACAGCGCCCCCGCTCCAGCCATCTTCCCTCGCAACCCGAGGCGAGAACAGACCAAGGGCATGCCCCCAACCGGCAGCTGCCCAATCATGAAATCGCCACGCTGACGCAAACCTCGGCCCGCCCACGGATCATCCTCTGTTTGCCCAAAGACGCGCGCCGCCGCCAATCCCACTGAGCGTTACCTCCAGCTTTTGAAGATCCTTCCGACGCGCGCCGACACCGCTGGCGGTTCCTTCTTCTTGCAGCTGTGGCGAACGTCGCATCGCCACTTGCCGGTCTACCGCCTGCGCCGTCCAAGCCTGCCCAGGTTTATGGTGAAGGCGACTACAATCTGGTGGTCGATCTGCCCGCCGACAACGTCGAAGTGCTGTCCGGAGAGGTCGACTGCCAGTTTTTCCGTGATCTGACACTCCAACCCCTCGAAAATGGACACGAGCCGGCCCGCTCCCGTCGACCTTTCATAGATGACGTTGGTGTGCGGAGTGAAGTGCCCCAGCAGCCCGGAAGCTTCGAGCCTGCGGCCATAGCCGGCGCCGACGTTGAAAGTTCCGGCGGGATTCGTGGCCGTCGACGCGGTGGCTCCGCTCCAGCCGGCCGTGACCCCGGCGCTGTTCCGACCCACGTCGTAGCGCACGATCGCCGTAGCTCCCGCCCGCCATCCCGAATCCCCGCGCAGCAGAACGGACGCCTGCGGCACGATAGCGATGTCCAGCTTCTCACCGTCAAATACTACACTTGTGGCGGTGAAGGTCAGGCGATCGCCGAAGTGAGCGATTCGGGAATCGTTTTGAACGGTGCTGGATACGGTGTCAAAGCTGGCCGAGTACTCGGTCCGGCCCCACAGGATCTGTCTGCCTTCGGGGGTGTACTTCAGGGTGGAAGGCACGGTGTAAGTAACTGATGTAAAAGAGTAATCGTTTCCCCACTCCACTTCCGCGGTTCCCGGGTCGGTGATCAGCGTGTTGACGTGAAGCCGCTTTCTGAGACTGATTGGCGAAGAGGACCGGGAGGGCCTGCCGAGCGAACGGCCGTGAACGCCGGGTGCCCCTGCGTGAAGTGCCAACACTCCCATCAGCAGCCTGAAACAGGCCAGGCCGAAGTCAAAGTGGACCAATCGTGGCTGGCGGAATTCCACCTTATCCCTCCCCGGGGCCGTCCAACACTGAGCGTTGCCGTTAGACTCTGGAACAACCCCACTATATCTAGTGGCGCCTCCTTCAACTTTAAGACGGGTCGCGGCTGGCTAACTATCAATAAACAAAAAAGGATTGAAAAAAAACCTCTTGCAATCCTTCTTACACCGGGCTACTATAGCTTTGTTTGGTGGATAGAATGTGGAGCTTAAGTGGAACCCGGTAGTGAAGTAGAGAGTTCAAAGCCGGGGGAGTCACCGATCGAGCCCACATCCGAGCCGCCGAACGGGATGTACAAGGGCCGGGTGGACGACAAGGGTCGTTTGAAGCTGCCGGTCTGTTTCCAGGCATACATTGCGGGTTTGCCGGAGAAGAAGCTGTTCGTGACCAGTCTCGATAGACGCATCGGGCAACTGTATCCTATCAGAAATTGGCGGGGAAACAAGGATTTTTTGGCAGAGTTCCGGGCCGATCCCAAGGCTGCAAAGCGCATCTCTTTTAATGCGCAGGACTTGGGGGCAGACTCGGAAATGGACTCGCAGGGGCGGGTCCAACTGCCGCCGGAATTACGGCGCGAGTTGGGGATTGAGAACCAGACCGTCCGGCTATACGCGTACAAAGGCCGGATCCAGATCATGAGCGAGGCGATGTACGAAGAGCAGAAGCGCGAAGCTGCGGTTTCCGCCGAGGAAGATCTGGACACTCTCGAACGCGCGGGAATGATGTAAATGCACGTGCCGGTGATGCTCGAAGAGGCGCTCGAGCATCTGCGAATCCGGCCCGAGGGAATTTATCTGGACGCGACCGCCGGTCTTGGGGGCCATACCGGCGCGATTGCAGGGCGGTTGACTACGGGTTTTGTCATCGCCAATGACGCCGATCCGGAATCGCTCGAAATGGCCCGGAAGAATACGGCGGACGCCGCCGGTCGCATACGGTTTCATTGCGGAGAATTTTCAAACTTGCGTGAAGCGCTGCGGGAGAACGGAGTCGAACAGGTGGACGGCCTACTGGCCGACCTGGGAGTGAGCCGTTTTCAATTGACCGACGCTTCTCGCGGGTTTTCGATATTGACTGACTCGGCTCTCGATATGCGTCTGAATCAAAGCAAGGGCGCTACGGCGGCTGATTTGGTCAATTACACCGCCGAAAGGCAGCTTGCCGATTTGATCTACCAACTCGGTGAGGAAAGGAGAGCGCGGAAAATAGCCAGAGCAATCGTTCGAGCGCGGCCCATAAGGAGCACACGTCATCTGGCCGATGTCGTGGAGCGGGCCGCGCATCGGACGGGCCGTATACACCCGGCGACGCAGACGTTCCAGGCCTTGCGAATGGCCACGAACAATGAGCAGGGGGAGCTGGACAGTCTGCTCGAACTGGCGCCGGAGATCGTGAAATCCAAGGGTAGGGTGGTCGTGATTTCCTTCATGTCCCTGGAGGACAGGAAGGTGAAGCAGAAGTTTCGCAGTTTGCAACAAGAGGGCCGCGCGGAAACGATAACCAGGCGTCCGCTGAGGCCAACCGAAGCAGAGATTAAAGCCAACCCAGCGGCGAGGAGCGCAAAGATGCGCGCGCTGGAAATGAACTGAGGCATCGCAAAAGAAAATGGCAACGCTGGCGACGATTATACGAAAGTTCGACAGGGCGGCCGCCGAACCGAGACGGTTCGAAGCGGCGCGTCCCAACCCCTACCTGTTACGTTCCCTACCGAACGAAGACATTTTCTTCTACACCAAGCGGGTGGACAATTCGCGGCTTGTCCGCGAGCCCGATCCGCGCGCGAAAACCGAGTGCTGGTCGACCATCGGCGCGGTCTGCGCGATCGCCGCGGTGCTGCTCACCTCCCTTGCTCCGGGAGTAGCGGGCATCACGGCCGGCTACCAGGTGGAGGCGCTGAAGCAGGAAGGGCAACGCCTGCTCAACGAACGCCGCGGTCTCGAAGTAGAGGAAGCGAAGCTGCGCGGTCCGGAATTTCTGGAGCAGCTCGCCAGGGAAAAGAACATGGTCAGCCCGAAGCCTGACCAGGTAGTCAACCTCAACACGGCCGCACGCGACGGCGCCGTGGCGTTCAACGTAACCAGGAAGGCCAAGAAGTAGCCGGCGCACGCAGGACCCGCCCGCCGGCAGAAGGAAAGCTTGATGGACTCCCCGGAGCGAACGCAGGGCATCACGCGGACTACGATTCTCGCGGGCGGCGCCGCGATCTGGGGCGCCGCCATTTTCGGCAAGCTCCTTTCCCTGCAGGTACTGAAGCACGAGCATTACGCCAAGCTGGCGCGGGCGCAGCAATTGAAAATGATTGAAGTGCCCGGCCCGCGGGGCTCCATTTACGACCGCAACGGCGAGCCGCTGGCCATGAGCGTGCCGATCGATTCGGTCTTCGTGAACCCCAAGCGGCTGCCCGACCTGCGGGTGGCGGCCGACATCATCGCCCCGGTCCTCAGCCTGGACGCGGAAAAGCTCTACCGGCGGCTGAAATCCGCGCACCAGGATCCCAAGCGGAACGGCTTCTGCTGGATCAAGCGCAAGATCACCTTCACCGAGTCGGCCAATCTGCGCAGCCTTCGCCTGCCGTGGATCGAGTTCGAAACGGAAAACCAGCGCCATTATCCGAAGAACAGCATCGCCGCGCACGTGATCGGTTCGGTGGATCACGAAGAGGCTGGAAACGCCGGTCTGGAGCTGGGCTACGACGCCGAATTGCGCGGCGAGCCGGGACGGGAGCGGGTGCTGACGGACGTGAACCGCCGCGGCATCGAGTCGAAGCTGTACGATCAGCCCAAGGTCGGCACGAACCTGGTGCTGACGATCGACCAGCGCATCCAGTTCGCGGCGGAAAAGGACCTCAAGGAAGCGGTCGAGAAGAATCGGGCGCGCACGGGAACGGTGGTGGTGATGAATCCGCACAATGGGGAAATTCTGGCGATGGCCAGCTACCCGACCTTCGATCCCAACGTGCCCCCTCATAAAGGAGAGCCGCCTTTCGCCCGGCTGAACCGCGCGGTGGCGGCGCCGTTCGAGCCGGGATCCGTTTTCAAGGTGATCACGCTGGCAACGGCTCTCGAGACTACCAGCCTGCGGCCCGAATCGATCATTCCCTGCGGGACGATCAGCATGTTCCACCGGGTGATTCACGAGGCGCACAACACGTATGGCGCCATGCCGATGTCGGACGTGCTGGCCCGGTCGAGCAACGTAGGCGCGATCCAGATCGGAATGAAGATCGGCAGGGAGAAGCTGTACGAATACGTGCGGCGGTTCGGGTTCGGGCAGAAAGCGGGCACGGGACTGCCGGCGGAATCGGGCGGCATGCTGCGGCGTCTGGAGCGGTGGCAGCCCGGCTCGATCTGCTCGGTCCCGATGGGACACGAGATCAGCGTCACCGCCCTGCAGCTTGCTCAGGCTTGCTCGGTGATCGCCAACGGCGGTCTGCGGGTCAAGCCGCGGCTCATCCGGAAGCGGCAGAAGCCGGGGGGCCCGATGGAGGACGTCAAGCCCGAGCAGCCGGTCCGCATCCTCAAACCGGAGACGGCGTTCACCATGCGCCGTATGATGGAAGGTGTGGTGCTGCTGCCGTACGGAACAGGGCGGCGGGCGCGGCTGGACGGATACAGCTCCGCCGGAAAGACGGGCTCGGCGCAGATCTATGACTACGCCGCGCGTCACTACACGAAGACCTACAACGCCTCGTTCATGGGCTTCGCGCCGGTTACCAATCCGGCGATTGTGGTGGTGGTAACGCTGAACGGCACGCAGACGTCGGCAGGATACGGGGGTGTCGTGGCGGCGCCGGTTTTCCGAACAGTGGCGATGGAGGCGTTGCGCGTCCTGGACGTTCCCAAGGATATTCCGGACCCCGAGGAAGAGTCGCAGCCGCCGGAGGATCGCGTCAACGAGAACGACGTGGCCATCGCCGATCTGAGCGAACCGCCGCCGCTCGAGGAAGCGGAGGAGAAGCCGCGGGTTTTCGGTCCCGAGCCGCCGCCGGCGGAGAAGCCGAAAGTGGCTCAGGCGACCGGGCCGAGGGTGCCGAATTTTCAGGGAATGACGGTGCGGGCGGTAGTAGAGGAAGCGAGCGCAAGGGGACTGCCGGTTTCGCTGGACGGGCGGGGAGTGGCGCGGATGCAGGTTCCGGCTCCCGGCGCCGTGCTGCCGCCGGGCGTGCGCATCGTGGTGCAGTTCAGGAATTGAAGGGCCGTCCGGGAGAGTCCGCCGGCGCGGCCTGAGACCCGCGGGGCGGCGCCGGAACGTTTCACTATGACAGTTGCCGAGGTCTTCGACGGGGTCGCGCTGCGAGCCCCTCTTCCGCCGGATCTCGCCGCATCGACCGTCACCGGGATCGAGTACGATTCGCGCCGCATCACCGCCGGGAAACTGTTCTTCGCGTTCGAGGGACAACACGCGGACGGACGCCGGTTCGCCGCCGACGCAATCCGGCTGGGCGCGCTGGCGGTGGTCAGCCAGCCGCCGCGGCCGGACGGGTTCTCCGGGGCGTGGGTCGAGGTGGAGCACGGCCGCCGGGCGATGGCGGTGGCGGCCCGGAATTTTTACGGCAAGCCCGACGAGCGTATTCGCATGACAGGGACTACGGGCACCAACGGCAAGACGACCACCTGCTATCTGGTGGACTCGGTGCTGCGCGCCGCCGGCGAGACGACCGCGCTGATCGGCACCATCGAATACCACCTGGGCTCGCGGGTTCTTCCAGCCGTCAACACGACTCCCGAATCGCTCGACCTGATGCGGATCCTGACGGAGCTCGAGAGCATTCAAGGCCGCTACGCCACCATGGAGGTGTCCTCGCACGCTCTGGCCCTCGGCCGGGTCTACGGGCTCTGGTTTCACACCGCCATCTTCACCAACCTTACCCGCGATCACCTGGACTTTCATTCGACGATGGAAGATTACTTCGCGGCCAAGCGCCTTCTGTTCGAGGGAGCCGGAGCGCCTCCGCCGAAATTCGCCGTGCTGAATCGCGACGACGGGTACGGAGGCCAGATCCGGCAATCGGATAAGACCGAGGTACTGTGGTACGGGCTCGGCCCTGATGCCGAGGTTCGAGCCACGGGGGTGTCTTCGACGATCGGCGGGCTGCGATTCGACGTGGAGCACGGAGCGGCGCGAATCCCGATCGAATCGGCGCTGACCGGGCGGATCAACGTCTACAACATACTGGCAGCCTGTTCGGCGGGGCTCAGTTTCGGATTGAGCCCGGAGACTATTGCGCGCGGGATTGCCTCCTGCCGCGCCGTGCCCGGTCGGTTCGAGCGGGTAGACCAGGGCCAGCCATTCGCCGTGGTGGTGGACTACGCCCACACCGACGACGCTTTGAGGAACACCCTGGCAACGGCGCGCGAGCTTACGGCAGGCCGGGTGATCACGCTATTCGGATGCGGAGGAGACCGGGACCGCTCGAAGCGTCCGTTGATGGGGCAGGCGGCCGCCGAGAAGAGCGACTTCGTGGTGCTGACCAGCGACAATCCGCGCTCGGAGGATCCGCTGGCCATCATGAACGACGCCCTGGTCGGGCTGCGCCGGTACGACACACCCCACCTGATCGAACCGGATCGCGGGACGGCGATCCAGCGCGCGATCGAGCAGGCGCAGCCGGGCGACGTGGTGATCCTGGCCGGCAAAGGCCACGAAAATTATCAGGTTCTCAAGGATCGGACGATTCCGTTCGATGACCGCGAGGTGGCACGCAAAATGCTCACCAGCTTCGGCTACCGGAAATGAGGCTGGATGTCGGACGGTGGATTTCCGAGACGGGAGCGGCGCGCGGGACCGGCGGGCAGGTGTCGGGATGGAGCGTGGACACGCGGACGCTCCAGGCGGGCGATCTGTACTTCGCCCTGCGGGGCCCGTCTCACGATGGACACGATTACGTGGCAGACGCGATACGGAAAGGCGCGGCGGGAGTGGTGGTGGACCGTCCGGTGGACGGCATGGGGGATGCGCTGGTTGTGCGGGACACGCTGCAGGCCCTCCAGTCCCTGGCCGCCTGGGCGAGGAAGCAGTGGGGCGGCGAGGTGATCGGGGTGACGGGCAGCGCGGGCAAGACGACCACCAAGGATGCGGTCGCGGAGCTGCTCTCGACGGAAATGAAAGTGGGGAAGACCATCGGAAATCTCAACAATCACGTAGGGACGCCGCTGTCGATCCTGCGGCTTCCGGACGATTGCCGTGTGGCCGTGCTCGAGCTGGGGATGAACCATGCGGGCGAGATTCGCGCGCTGGCGGAAATCGCCCGGCCGGACGTGGGAGTGGTGACCAACGTGGGATACGCCCACACGGAGTTCTTCGAGAACATCGACGGGGTGGCGGCGGCCAAGCGGGAGCTGATCGACGCGCTGCCGGCCCGCGGAACCGCCGTGCTGAACGCGGACGATTCGAGAGTATCCAGATTCCTGGAGAATAGGACCGGGGAGCTGCCGCGGCGGGTGACTTTCGGATTCAGCCGGGACGCCGGAGTGCGGGCCGAGTCCCTGGAACTGTTCCCCGGCTGCTCGCGATTCAAGGTGGGCGCCGTGCCGTTCGAAATTCCCCTCCCCGGGCGTCACGGCGTGATGAACGCGCTGGCGGCCATTGCGGTGGCCGGTGTCTACGGAATTCCGCCGGAGAGGCTGACCGGCGCCGCCCGTTCGCTGAGCGCAGGCAAGATGCGCGGCGAGCGCATCGTCCGAGACGGTATTACGATTCTCAACGACTGCTATAACTCCAACCCAGAAGCCGTCCGCGCCATGGTGGACGTGCTGGGGGCGACTCCCGCGCGTCGCCGCCTGGCGGTGCTGGGGGAGATGCTCGAACTTGGCCATTCGGCCGAGCCGCTACACCGCGAAATTGGCAGATATGTCGCGGGCCGCGGGATTGATGTGCTACTTGGAATACGCGGCGCTTCCCGTCACATGGTCGATGAGGCCGTGCGCGCGGGCATGTCGGGCGCCGCGTACTTTTTCGAGGATTCCGCATCGGCGGGGGATTTTCTGCGCGACCTGGCTCGCGAAGGCGACGCCGTGCTCTTTAAAGGATCCCGCGGCGTAGCCGTGGAAAATGCGATGGAAAGGCTGTTGGCGGGCGCCTGCTAGCCGGGAATTCAAATGCTGTACTATCTTTTTTACCAGCGCCTCTTTCCCGCCATCCGGCCCTTCCGGATCTTCGGGTTTGTCACCTTTCGCACGGCTTTCGCCAGCCTGACGGCTCTGTTTCTGTGCATCATTCTGGGGCCGTGGCTGATCGGCAAGCTGCGCGAATTCCAGATCGGGCAGCATATCCGGGAGGACGGCCCCAAATCGCACCAGAAAAAGGCGGGCACCCCGACCATGGGCGGCGTACTCATTATCATTTCCGTGGTGGTTCCGACGCTGCTGTGGGCGGACCTGCGCGATTCGTACGTCTGGGTGGCGCTGCTCGGCCTGGCGGGCTACGGCTTCATCGGCTTCCTCGACGATTACTCGAAGATCGTCCAGCGCCGAAACCTGGGACTGACGGTGCGGCAGAAGTTCGGGGCCCAGGTGGTCATGGGCTTCCTCATCTCTGCGGTGCTGCTGCTGATGCACGGACACGGAACCTACAAGACCGACATCAACGTCCCCTTCTTCAAGCAGTTCAAACCGGACCTGCTGATCGATTTTCTGCTCAACAGTCCCTGGACGTATCTTGCCGGCGTGTTCTTCTTCGTCGGTTTCGTCACGATCGTAGTGGTCGGCTTTTCGAACGCGGTGAATCTCACCGACGGGCTCGACGGCCTGGCGATCGGACTGATGGTGGTGGCGGCCGGCGCGCTGACCATGCTCACCTACGCCAGCGGCCACGCGGTCTTCGCCAACTACCTGGAGCTCGACCGCAACTCGCGCGTCGCCGAGCTGACGATCTTCTGCGGGGCGCTGACCGGCGCCAGCCTGGGCTTCCTCTGGTACAACGCCCACCCGGCGGAGATTTTCATGGGGGACGTCGGCTCTCTCTCGCTCGGTGGAGGGATGGCGGTGGTGGCGGTCCTGATCAAGCAGGAGATCCTGCTTCTGTTCATCGGCGGCGTGTTCGTGCTGGAAACCCTTTCCGTGATCCTGCAGGTGGGCAGCTACAAGCTGCGGGGGAAGAGGATTTTCAAGATGGCGCCGCTGCATCATCATTTCGAAGCGCTGGGCTGGCAGGAATCCAAGATCATCGCCCGCTTCTGGATCGCCGGCCTGGTGATGGCGCTGTTCGCGCTGACCACATTGAAACTGCGATGAAGACGCTCGTCGTGGGACTCGAACGCTCGGGACTGGCCGCGCTCGAACTGCTGAAAGCGCAGGGCGACCAGCTGCTGGCCACCGATTCGCGCCCGCTCTCGCAGATGCCCAAAGCAGCCGGATTGCTGGAGCGGCTGGAGGTTCCCTTCGCGCCCCAGTCGCCGGCGGTGTTCGAGCAGGCGGACCGGATCGTCCTCTCCCCGGGGGTGCCCGCCGATCTCGAACCGGTGGAAGCGGCGCGGCGGCGCGGGGTGGAAGTTATCGGCGAGGTGGAGCTCGCGGGGCGGTATCTGAAGGGAAAGACCATCGGCGTCACCGGCTCGAACGGAAAGACAACCACCACTGCCCTGGTCGGCCACATCCTGCGGGAGGCCGGGATTCCGGTCCAGGTGGGCGGGAACATCGGAACGGCGGCGGCGGCGCTGGTGGCCACTTCGCGGGCCGATCAGTGGAACGTGCTGGAGCTTTCCAGCTTCCAGCTCGAGACCATCCGCTGTTTCCGGGCCGAGATCGGAATCTGCCTGAACGTTACGCCGGACCACCTGGACCGGCATCATTCGCTCGAGAATTACACGGCGGCCAAAGGACGTCTGTTCGAGACGCAGCACGGCGAGGATTATGCCGTGCTGAATGCCGACGACGCGGCTTGCGTCGGGTACGCCTCGCTGACCGCCGGAAGGCCGCTCTGGTTCAGTTCGACCCGCGCCGTTACGCCCGGCTTGTGGCTGGAAGACGCCTGGCTCTGGTTCGACGGCTCGCCTCTCATGCCGGCCTCCGAGGTCCCCATACGCGGCCGGCACAATCTCGAGAACACGATGGCGGCCGCGGCGGCGGCGAGGCTGGCGGGCGTCCGCCTCGAAGCCATCGCCCATGCTATTCGCAGCTTCCGCGCCGTGGAGCACCGGCTGGAGTTCGTGCGCACGGCGCGCGGAGTGGCTTACTACAACGACTCCAAGGCCACCAACGTGGACGCCGCGCTGAAAGCCCTGGACGCGTTCGACGGCGGCCTGTGGGTGATCCTGGGCGGAAAGGACAAGGACAGCGACTACCGTCCACTCGGCAATCCTCTGCTGAAGAAGGCGCATGCGGTTCTGCTGATCGGCGCGGCCGCCGGCAAGATTGCCGAGCAGCTCGATCCGGCCATACCGATGCTGTATTGCGGAACCCTGCTGGCGGCCGTGAATGAAGCCCGCGCCCGCGCCTCCGCCGGCGACACGGTGCTGCTCGCGCCCGCCTGCGCCAGCTTCGACCAGTTCGACAATTACGAGCACCGGGGGAAAGTCTTCAAGCAGATCGTCGGGGAATTGGAAGGTTGAGATGCCGCAACAAGCGAAGACGGACAAGACTCTTTTCGCCACTACCGTGCTGCTGGTGTTTTTCGGCCTGGTGATGGTTTACAGCGCATCTTCAGTGATGGCGCTGCAGAGCCCGCGCTACCATTCGAGCACGTACTTCGTGGCCCGGCACGCCATCTACCTGGCCCCGGCGCTGCTGCTCATGATGTTCCTGAAGTGGAAGCACTATTCGAAGCTGCAAAACCCGGCCGTCGCGTTCGTGGCGGTGGGAGTGTCCATCATGCTGCTGGTTGCGGTCTATTTCCTCGATCCGGACCATCATCGCTGGGTGCGGCTGGGCCTTCTCAATATCCAGCCGGCGGAGCTCGCGAAGCCGGCGATCGTGCTGTTCCTGGCGTATTTCGTCGCCCATCGGGCGCCCGCCATCAATGACAAGCACACGCTGTGGCCCGCGGTGATGACGGTCGGGCTGGTCATTCTGCTGGTCGGCATTCCCGACCTGGGGACGGCGGTGGTGCTGGCGGTGACGGCGGGAGTCGTATTCTTCGTGGCCGGCCTGGAATGGCGCTACTGCGCGTTTCTGGCGCTGGTGGCCGTGCTGGCGGGCGGATTCGCCATCGTGTCGAAGCCCTACCGGCTGGCTCGCGTGGTGCATCACTTCGATCCGGAATACAAGCTGGTCGACCGGATCGATCCCAAGGGGCACTTGCGGCTCTACCTGAGCAAGTCGCTGGTCTCGCACGACACCAACTACCAGGGGTACCAGTCGGAGCTGGCGGTGGGAGCGGGCGGTCCCCTGGGAGTGGGTCTGATGCAGGGGAAGCAGAAGCTGCTGTACCTGCCGGAAGCGCACACGGACTTTATCTATGCGGTGGTTTGCGAGGAGCTGGGACTGTTCGGATCGCTGGGAGTTTTCGGCGCCTTCTGCCTGATCCTGTGGCGCGGGATCCGGGCCAGCGCGCGGGCGGAGAGCGATTTCGGCAAGTACCTGGCGCTTTCGGTCACTACACTGATCGTGGTGCAGGCGTTCATGAACATCACCGTGGTGCTGGCGATGGTTCCGACCAAGGGGATCCCGCTGCCGATGATCAGCTTCGGCGGCAATTCCCTGCTGGCCTCGCTGGCGCTGATGGGGATGCTGATGAACGTCAGCGAGAGCCACTGCTGAAGGCGCCATGCGGCCGGCAACTCAAGGTCCACGCCGGACCGGCTGTTTCGTGATGGCCGGGGGCGGAACGGGCGGGCACGTCCTGCCGTTGATCGCGGTGGCGGACGAGCTGAAGAAGAGAGGGCATTCGGTTTTGTTTTTCGGCACGAAAAAAGGGATCGAGGCGCGGCTTGTGCCGGCCAGGGGATTTCCGATCGAATACATCGAGATCGGGGGGTTGAAGCGCGTCGGAGCAGCTCGGATGCTGCGGACGCTTTGGGATCTGCCCGCGAGCACGCTGCGGATCTTCCGCCGCCTGCGATCGGCGCGCCCGGGCGGAGTGTTCAGCATGGGGGGATATGTAGCCGGTCCGACGGTGCTTGCCGCGGTGCTGGCAGGCGTGCCGGTGCTGGCGATGGAACCGAACGCCGTCCCCGGGATGACCAATCTGCGGCTGGGGCGGTTCGTCCGCAAGACGCTGCTGGCGTTTCCCGAGACGGGCCGCTACTTTCCCGCGGGGCGCACGGAGGTGACCGGCTTGCCTGTGCGGGAGGAGTTCTTCGCCATTCCGGAGCGGCCGAGGGAGACGGTCCTGCGGCTGCTGATCACCGGAGGCAGCGCCGGGTCGAGGACCCTGAACCAGGCCGCGCGCCAGAGCTGGCCTTTGTTCCGCGCCGCCGGATTCCCGGTTTTTATCCTGCACCAGACCGGCCGCGACGCGTTCGATGAAATCCGCTCGGATTTCGCCCGGTCGGGACTCGAGGGCGAGGTGGTCCCGTTCATCGAAAACATGCCGCAGGCGTACGCCTCGTCGGACCTGATCGTCTCGCGCTCCGGCGCGGGAGCGGTGGCGGAGCTGGCGGCGGCCGGCAAGCCGTCCATCCTGGTTCCCTTCCCTTTCGCCGCCGACCAGCATCAGCTGCGCAACGCCGAGGCGTTCGAGCGGGCCGGGGCGTCGCGGCTGGTTCCGGACAGGGAAATGAGCGGGGAGAGGCTTTTCCGGGAGGTGACGGAGGCGGCGGCCGAGACGGTCCGCATGGGAAAAGCCGCGCGCGCGCTGGCCAAACCGGGGGCGGCGCGCCGTACCGCGGAATTGCTTGAAGAATGGATTGACAGTTGACCGGAAACCCGGAACAATACACGAAGGAAATGTTTTTTAGGCCACAACATCTCCACTTCACCGGTATCGGCGGAATCGGCATGAGCGGGATCGCCGAAGTGCTGCTGAACCTCGGCTACAAGATCAGCGGCTCGGACCTGAAATCCACGCCGATCACCGAGCGGCTGGCCGGCATGGGCGCCAAAATCTTCGAAGGCCACGCGGCGTCGAACGTGCTCGGGGCCAAGGCGCTGGTGGTCAGCTCGGCGGTGGACGAGCAGAATCCCGAGGTGCAGGAAGCGCGCCGGCTGCAGATTCCGGTGATCCCGCGGGGCGAGCTGCTGGCCGAGCTGATGCGGTTGAAGTTCGGGATCGCGGTGGCCGGCAGCCACGGCAAGACCACCACCACCTCCATGGCGGCCACGATTCTGAATGGCGTCGGACTCGATCCGACGGTAGTGGTCGGCGGCCGGGTGGGCTCGATGGGCGGGTCGAACGCGCGTGTCGGCCACAGCGATTTCCTGGTGGTGGAATCGGACGAGAGCGACCGCTCGTTCCTGAAGCTGGCGCCGATCGTGGCCGTGGTCACCAATATCGACCGGGAGCACCTGGACTGCTACAGCTCGCTCGACGATATCCGGGCCTCCTTCGTCGAGTTCGTAAACAAGGTCCCTTTCTACGGCGCGGCCATCCTCTGCCTGGACGACGCCAACGTGCAAAGCATCCTGCCGCGCGTCAAGCGCCGCACGATCACGTACGGCTCGAGCGCGCAGGCGGACCTGGTAATCTCCGAGGCGGTTTGCGAGCGCGCGTCGAGCAGCTTCCGTCTGCGGCAGCGGGGCGTGGATCTGGGCCGGTTCTGCCTGGGAGTGCCGGGCGCGCACAACGTCCTCAACGCCACTGCCGCCGTCGCCGTGGCGCTCGAGCTGGACCAGAAGCCGGACGCGATTCGCGAGTCGCTGGCGGGCTTCAACGGAGTGGACCGGCGATTTCAGATTCGGGGCTCCGAGCGCGGCGTAACCGTAGTCGACGATTACGGCCACCATCCCACCGAGATCCGGGCCACGTTAGAATCGGCGCGGCTCGGCGGATACGGCCGCATCCTGGTGCTGTTTCAGCCGCACCGCTACACGCGCACGCAGTTCCTGATGGACGAATTCGCGGCCGCTTTCAACCAATCCGACAAGCTCTACCTGATGGATATTTACGCCGCCTCGGAAAAGCCGATCGCAGGGGTGACGGCCGAGGTCCTGGCCGGGCGCGCGCGCGGCTTCGGACACCGCTCGGTCGAATACGTGGGTTCGATGGAGAACGGAATCGACGCCATCGTGCAAGCGGCGCGGGAAGGCGATGTGGTCCTGACCCTTGGCGCGGGCAGCGTCTCACAGGCCGGCGACCGGATCCTGAAAGCGCTCCAGGAGGCGGGCTGATGGCGAAAACGATTCGGATTGCGCAATGGAACTGGCGCTTGTGGCTGCGGGCCGGGATGTGGACGGCGCTGACCGCGGCGACCGCGATCGGCGCGCGCGCACTGACCCGGCTGGCCAAGTCCGATCCGCACTTCGTCCTGGACCGCGACGCCGGCGTCACCATGAATGGCCGGGATTTCACCGTTCTCGGCCTGAACCACGCCTCGCGCTGGCGGGTCGCGCGCGTCTTCGAATCCGATTTCGGCAAGAATATTTTCAGCATCCCGATCGACGAGCGGCGGCGGAAGCTAATGGCCGTCGATTGGATCGAGCGGGCATCGGTCTCGCGCGTGTGGCCGAACCGGCTGATTGTTCGGGTCTGGGAGCGGACGCCGGTAGCCTACGTCAATCTGACGCCGCCGGGCGTCCGCAATCAGAATGCCCGGCTGGCCTTGATCGACGCATACGGCGTGCTTCTCGACCGGCCGCAGAAACTGGATTTCTCCTCGCCGATTCTGTCCGGCGTTTCCGAGAGCCAGACCGAACTGCAGCGGGCCGAAAGAGTACGGAGCTATATGCGGCTGATGAGCGAACTGGGGGAATTGGGAAAGCGGCTGTCCGAGGTGGACGTGAGCGTCCAGGACAATGTGCGGGTCAGCCTGGGAATTCAGGGAAAAGCAATCGACCTGAGCATCGGGGATCGCAACTTCAAGGAGCGAGTACAGGATTTTCTCGACAATTACGCCGAGATCAGCAGGAAATCCGGCGGGTCGTCCTCGTTCGACCTGCGGCTGGATGACCGGATTACGACCAGGGAACAGTAAAGAAGATGGAAGGAAAACCTGTTTATGCAGTCGGGCTGGACGCCGGGAGTCTTCGAACCCGATTCGCGATCGGAGTTCTGGAGCCGTCGGGATTGCGGCTGATCGGACTCGGGGAGTCGGAATCGGAGGGCTGGGTCAAGGGCCGGATTGCCGACCAGCGCGCGGCTTCGGACTCGATTCTGCGCGCGGTACGCGAGGCCGAGGCGATGGCGCAGGTGACGGTGGAATCGGCGGTGGCCGGCATGGGCGGTCCGACGGTCCGCGGGGCCAACAGCCGGGCGGCGATCGAAGTGGGGCGAAAGCGGGAGATCGAGGCTCGGGACGTCGCCCGCGTCATCGACCACGCGTCCCGCGTACAGCTTCACGAGGATCGCATGCTGCTGCAGGCTTTGCTGCAGGACTTCGTGGTGGACGATCACCCGGGCCACCGGGACCCGCGCGGCATGGTCGCCTCACGGGTAGAGGCCAACATGCACCTGATCACGGCGTCGACGCAGGAGCACGATTGCCTGGTCACCGCCATGAACCAGGCTCACCTGGCGGCGGAAGAGACCGTGCACGAGGGTCTGGCGGCCTGTTACGCCGCCATCCTGCCCGATGAGCGCCGCGAAGGCATCGCGCTGCTGGATATCGGGGTGCACTCGAGCGAGCTGGCGGTTTACTACGGAGAGTCGCTGCAGCTGGCGTCGAGCATTCCGATCTGCGGCGACCACTTTACGCGCGACGTGGCTCGCGGGCTCTGCACCACGTACGAGGACGGGGTGCGGCTGAAGGAAGAGTACGGATGCGCCGTGCTGGGGCTGACCGGCGATCATACCCTGATCGAGGTTCCGTCTTCGGAGGATCGCGGCGCGCGGGAAGCGCCACGCCGGCTGTTGAATAACATTCTGGAAGCGCGGGCGGAGGAGCTTTTCCGCCTGGTGCGCAGGGAACTGGCGCGGGTGGGAATGGACCAGGCGCTGATGGGAGGCATCGTGCTGTGCGGCGGCGGGTCGCGCCTGAACGGCATGTGCGACATGGCCGAGCGCGTCCTGAACTGCAACGCGCGCAACGGCCTGGCGCTCGGAATTCAGGATTGGCCGGACGAAATCGACGATCCGGTGTGGGCGACGGTGGCGGGATTGATGATGTTTTCGGCGAAGCTGAAGGCGCGCAACGAAGCGCAGCAGCGCGCCGTGGGGTTCCTGGGACGAATGTTGCGGTAGCGGAAAGGAGATTCATGAGCTTGCTGGACGCGGATTTGAAGTACGAGATACAGGACGAATTCCGAGGCGCGCGCATCAAGGTGGTGGGAGTAGGAGGCGGCGGCTCAAACGCGGTGGCCCGTATGATCGACGAGGGCCTCGAAGGCGTGGAGTTCCACGTCATCAACACCGATCTGCAGGCGCTGAACTCTTCACCGGCGCCGAACAAGCTGCACATCGGGTCGAAAATTACCAACGGCCTCGGGGCCGGCTCGGACCCGTCCGTCGGGCGGCGCGCCGCGCTCGAGGATACCGAGCGGATTCTGGAAATTCTGGAAGGCACAGACATGGTGTTCGTCACCGCCGGCCTGGGCGGCGGAACGGGTACGGGCGCCGCGCCGGTGATCGCGTCGCTGGCCAAGGAGCTGGGCGCGCTGACCGTGGCCGTGGTCACCAAGCCGTTCGGCTTCGAAGGCAAAAAGAGGATGCAGCAGGCCGACAACGGGCTGGCCGAACTGGCTGCCACGGTGGACACCGTGATTGCCATCCCCAACGACCGGCTGCTGGCGCTGGTGCCGCGCGGCGCGGGCTTCTTCGAATCGTTCCGCATCGCCGACGATCTGCTGCGGCAGGCCGTGCAGGGCATCAGCGACATCATCGTCACGCCGGGCATGATCAACCGCGATTTTTCGGACATCAAGGCCACCATGTCCGGCATGGGCTACGCCATGATGGGGACGGCCACGGCGAAGGGCGAGAACGCCGCCGTCGAAGCGGCCAAGCAGGCCATCAATTCCCCGCTGCTCGAAGACTCCCGGATCCGCGGATCGCGCGGTGTCCTGATCAATATCACCGGATCGAGCCGCCTGGGCCTGCACGAAGTGAACGAAGCGTGCTCGATCATCCGCGAAGCCGCGGATTGCGAAGACGTGATGATCAATTTCGGGGTGATCCTGAACGAAGCGCTGGAGGATTCGGTCAAGATTACGGTGATCGCCACCGGATTCCAGCCGGAGAACGAACCGAAGCCGCGGCGTCCGCAAGCCTTCGTGGAGACGCGTCCGGCGGCCGCCGCTCCGCCGCCCCCGCCGGTCGAAATCCCCGAACCGGAGTACATCGAGGAGATGGAGCCGGAGCCTGCGCCGCCCGTGCACGCCGCCCCCTCGAGACCGTTGCCGCCGAAACAGCCGAATGGTTTCGACGCCGACGATCTGGACACACCGGCTTATTTGAGGCAGGGCAAACTGCTCAACTGAGCGGTTAACGGTCTTGCGGCAGTTCCACCGGAGCCGGCGAATCCGGCTCCGGAAGAGAGAACGAAATCTGCCACTTGGAGACGCCTTTCACAAACAGCCGCGCCGACTGGCCGGCCAGCGAGTCCGTCTCGCCGGGCCTGGTTCCAAAAACCTGAGGATAATAGCCGGGTGCAAAGCCGATGTCCCTGGCGTTGAGGATCCGGGCAGGCGCGGTCCAACTGGAAACGTCTGCCAAGTCCGTGGCGAAACTGATGTAGATGCCTTCCTGGGGCCAGTTGGCGCTACAGCAGGACCGGTTCAACACGACCACGTAACGCCGGAGATAAGTATTCCAGTGCACCGCCGGACCCCAAAACGAGTCCGTATCGGAGCGCTCCCACGCAGTTCTGGCCGGCAAGACGGGAGTCATGGCTCCGCCGATGCCAGGCTCGTTCCAGCTGCCCTGATAGAACTTGGTTACGCGGCCCAGCGGGCGTTCGCGGCCTTCGAATTCCATCCTCGCGAGGGCCACGCCCTGTTGCTCGGGCGGTCCTCCGTAGTTGGTGAACAGGAAATAAAAGTATCGCCGCTCCTGGTCGAGGATCACGGAAAAGTCCCCGTGGCCGCCGGCAAAATATCCATTGCGCGCCGAGCAGTTGATGGGATCGCCCGAGGCCAGGACGATGCCGAGATCCTGAAACGTGCGGCCGCCGTCGGAAGACACCACCGCGCCGATTTGCGGCGCTGACAGCTTTCCTCCGCAGAGCCCGGGCGGCTCGTGATGATACCAGCCGTAGACACGCCCATCCTGGTCACGCCAGACGGCCTCGATCCAAAGGGGGTAATGGGAATCCGGCGTCACCGCCGGATCTTCATCCATCCACAGGTCAAAGAGGCTGTTACCGCTCATGGAAACGGGAAACCCGGTGGAGGTAAAGACCTTCATTCTGCCGTCTTCCCAGAAGGCGGGACTGTTCCCGTCCACGGTCGGCGCCGGATAAGTTATCTCATACGTAGGCTGGATAACCGTGACTTGCCCCTGACCGGGCGGGCTTGTCCATAAGCACAGGACTGTAATGAGAACAAAAGATGGAGCGTTCACGAGACCCTGTCTGTGAAGACGCTGCCGCGCCCGGTTCGGCTACCCGGCGGCAGCGGTGAATTGTAAAACATCGTCAAGAAATCCGTCTGGGGAAGGCCATCCGGTTTCGAGCTGTGTTTGCTAATTCGGGTACAGAATCTGCCGTATTGCAAGCTTCGAAGTCTAATCTACACAAGCATCCTTCTTATTACCGCCGAACCACGCGCTTTGATGGCGCAGGACGGCTTTCAGGTCCGCCTGGCGGAGCCCGTCTCGATCCCGCTCGTAATCGATTCGAATACGGCTGGGTTCTGGCAGGGGTTGAGCTTTCGTTTCTTCAGCTCATCGGGCAGGCCAATGATCACCACCATCGACGACGGAATGCTGACGTCGGAGGTTCAGATCGATTCCACTGCCCATTTCCCGATGTGGATCGAGTCCGTATGGCAGGCCGCCGACGGCACGCTCTACGGCTGGTATCACCATGAAAAAGTGGGGGTTTGCCCGGGAACCGAGCTGACGATCCCGGAGATCGGAGCCCTGGTCTCCTACGACGGCGGAATCAGCTTTTCCGACCTCGGCATCGTGCTTCGTTCGAGCGGCATGAAGGACTGTTCCGCACAGAACGGGTACTTTGCCAACGGTCACGGCGATTTCTCGGTGATTCTCGACCGCGAGGGCCGGTACTTCTACTTTCTCACCGGCGCTTATGGCGGGGACGTTTCCGAGCAGGGTGTGGCGATCATGCGTATGTCGATCAACGACCTTGCGGATCCCGTTGGGAAGGTGTGGAAGTACTATAACGGCCGTTGGTCCGAACCTGGTCTGGGAGGGCAAGTCACACCCGTGTTTCAGGCCATATCGCCGTGGCAGGGCTCCAGTACCGACTCGTTCTGGGGTCCGTCGATACACTGGAATACCTATCTTCAGAAGTTCGTGATCCTCATGAATCGTTCCTGCTGCGCAGCCGGATGGCCACAGGAAGGCATCTACTTAACAACAACTTCGGACATCAGCAACCCGGCTTCGTGGAGCACGCCGGTCAAGATCCTGGACTATAACGACTGGTATCCCTGGGTACTGGGAACCGGTCCGGGGGAAACCAGCGCCGAGGCCGGAAAGACGGTTCGATTGTTCGTCCGGAACTTCTCCGAGTGGGAAATCGTGTTCCAGCGCGAGGACGAACTGGTCCTCGATCGAGTCAAACCTCCGCCCTCTCCGAGCCCGTTCCGAACCAATTGAATTGAATACAGAAAGTCCTGTATTGTTGACCCCACCGTCGTCCTCTAGAATCGTTGTCTCGGCTCGCCCATGTGCCCGGCGCCTACGACTGCGATACCTGCACAACCAGAGACTGCCTCTGCGCCAAACACGATCGGCGCGTTAGAGCGGCTTGCGGTCTGCGCCATCACGGCGGCATTTCTGGCCTGTCTGATTGCGCTCGCCTCCACCGTGGGTGTGACCGTCGATGAGCCGGCGCACTTTCTC
>DATJFH010000320.1:0-2831 GCA_035495815.1 Bryobacteraceae bacterium | reverse complement strand
AAGGCGGCGCCCGTGGTGTCCGCCATGTCGGTGAGTTGTTCGTAACGCAGTTGCGCGCCATCCAGCCCGGAAGACGGATCCAAGGGACCGACCGTGTACATTCCGGTCCCGATGCGCCGCTCCAGGTTCTCCGCCTTCTTCTTCGGCAGGATGTAAAGTCCCGCGAGCTCGTTATCGTCGGGCCAGATTTCGTCGGCCGCGATCTGCTCCTGCACGAAGCGGTCGTAAGACTTGTTGCTGTTGAAGGACTGGATGACGTAGTCGCGATAGCGCCACGCGTTCCGGTAGAAGAGGTCGCTCTCGTGCCCCGTGGAATCGGCATACCTGACGACATCGAGCCAGTGGCGTCCCCAGCGCTCGCCGTATTGTTTGGAGGCGAGAAGGCGCTCCACCAGCTTTTCGTAAGAATCGGGCGACGGGTCGCCGAGAAAGGCCGCGACCTCGGCGGGTGAAGGCGGCAGCCCCGTCAGATCGTAGGTGACGCGGCGGATCAGCGTCGCTTTGCCGGCGGGCGGAGCCGGCTTGAGCCGCTGATCTTCCAGCTTGCGCAGAATGAAACCATCGACCGGGGTGCGGACCCAGGATTTGTTCCCGACCTCCGGAAGGCCGGGCCGGCGAGGCGTGCGGAAGGCCCACCAGGCAGGCTCCTTGCTGTTGACGGCCGTTGCCGGCCATTTGGCCCCGGTGTCGATCCATTGCCGGACGGTCTCCACGTCCGCACGTGACAGCGGTGTTTTACCCGGCGGCATCTTGAGATCGCCCGTCTGGGAGATGGCCTGGTAGAGGAGGCTGGTGGAACCGTTTCCGGGAACGACGGAGGGACCACGCTTACCGCCTCGAAGGATGCCGCCGATATCCCTGATATCCAACCCGGACATGCGGGCCTGGCCGTGACAGGCTTCACAATTGACGGAGAGGATCTGCTGTGCCCGCTTCTCGAGGGGTTCGCCTGCCTGCGCGAGCGCCGGCGCGATGACGCCCGCCCATATGAATGCGCTCAAGATTCGGCCGGAAAACACCATCCTGACGTAATTGTATGTGGGGGAGCGGCCCACAGCAAGGATGGTCGCAAAACCGGTCAAGGCACGCGCGCCTCTGAAATAGGTAACCCGCTGTACAACGACTTGGCGCTCACGGCGGTAAGTATCGGCGGTAGTTGTCCCATACAAGCCGTACGCCACCCGGTTCGTATACTGGTGGATACCGATGTGGAAGTTATTCCCTCTGCTGATGGCAGCCTGCCGTTTGCAAGGCGCCGAGCCATACGACGTGGTTGTCTACGGGGCGACCGCGGGAGGGGCCATCGCTTCCATTGCCGCCGCCCGCGAAGGGATGCGCGTGGCCCTGTTGGAGCCGGGACGTCATGTCGGCGGCGTGCTCACCGGCGGTCTGGGCAAGACTGACATGGACCGGCAGGAAAATGTGATCGGCGGGCTTGCCCGCGAATTCTTCGAGCGGGCCGGCAAGCATTACGGCGAGCGCGTCGCCTGGAGATTCGAGCCCAGCGTCGCCGAACGGATCCTGAACGACTGGCTGCGCGAGGCGGGAGTACAGGTGTTCTTCGGACAGCGCCTCGCCGGAATCCGCAAAAAGTCCGGCCGGATCGTGGAATTGCGAACCGTCGGCGGGAAGGAGTTCGCGGCACCCGTTTACATCGACAGCTCCTATGAAGGCGACCTGATGAAGGCCGCCGGCGTTTCCTACGCGGTAGGCCGCGAGTCGCGCTCGCTCTACGGAGAGTCGCTGGCCGGCAGGCAGGACTTCCTTTCCGGCAGCCACCAGTTTCACGCGCCTGTGCCCGCTTACGGCCCCGATGGCAAGCTGCTGCCCTACGTCCAGGCACAGGAATCGCTGGAGAACATCGGCGAAGGAGGGCCCAAATTTCAGTCCTACTGTTTCCGGATCTGCCTGACTCGCAATCCAGACAACCGGCTGCCTTTGCCTCGTCCCGAGGGCTACGATGCGGCGCGGTACCGGCTGGCCCGCGCGTATCTCGCGGCGCTCGGGGACAGCGCGCGGCTCAACGATTTTCTCGGCATTTCGGTATTGCCCAACGATAAAACCGACATCAACAGCGGCGGAGCGGTATCCACCAATCTGCCGGGCGCGAGCTGGGAGTATCCGGAAGCAGGTTACGAACGCCGTCAGGAAATCTGGCGTGAGCATTTGAGCTGGGCTCAGGGACTGCTCTATTTTCTGGCCAACGATGCGGCCGTGCCGGAGCGGCTGCGCAAGCAGATGAGCGAGTGGGGACTGGCAAAGGACGAATTTCCCGATACCGGGCACTGGCCGCACCAGCTCTACGTGCGTGAAGGCCGGCGGATGCTGGGCCAGTATGTGCTCACCCAAAAGGATCTGCAGAGCGCAAGACACAAGGAGGATTCGATCGGGATGGGCGGCTACAACATCGATATTCGTGAGGTCCAGTGGGTGGCGCACGATGTCTACCATTTCCCCAAGGTGGCCAAGGAAGTGTTTATGGAAGGCTACGTGAGCATGCCGGTCGAGCCGTATGATCTGCCGTATCGGGCGCTTCTCCCCAAGCGCAGCCAGTGCGCCAACCTGCTGGTGACGTCCTGTATTTCCGCGTCCAGCGTCGCTTACGCGTCCTTCCGGATGGAGCCGCAGTACATGATTGCAGGCAATGCCGCGGGGGTGGCGGCGGCGCTCGCGGTCCGCAGCAAGACGCCGCTCGCGGGAGTCGATGTGGCGGCGTTGCGTCGACGGCTGGCCGCGCAGAACCAGATTCTGTGTCTGCACCGCTGATGATCCTTCGGCAGAGAGATCAGGGCAACGGCGCGAATCCCATCCAGAAAAGACTGCTGCCTCCG
>DATJFH010000319.1:0-5784 GCA_035495815.1 Bryobacteraceae bacterium | reverse complement strand
TCAACCGGCTCACCGACCACACGAACGAGCCTCCGCCGGAGGAGGACCTGCAAGCACGCTACTATACGGCTTGGGACGACAAGTATCTGTACCTGGGCGCGGAGGTTAAGGACAACGTGAACGACGTTACCGATCCTCAGCACGAGCCGAAGCGCTGGTACTACAAAGATGCGATCTGTTGGTTCATCGAGGCGCCGCGGGAAGACGCCGCCAAGAAATTCGGCGAGGGGGACAACGCTTTCTGCTTCGTCATCGACGCGCGAAAGCCCTCCTACGGGGCCTGGTGGCGGCATGGCGCTCCCGGCAAGAGCTACATCGAGGAGCCGTTGCCCGGGGGCACGGTGGACTACGCAATCCGCATGAATCCCTGGAGCCGGAGCCCTGGCGACTTCATTCTGGAAGCCCGGGTCGCGATGGCGCCGACTCTGGGAAAGAGCAGCCCGCGCTGGCACGCTCCGCGAATCGGGGACGTGTACGGCATCGAGATTGTCCATACAGATCCCGACGGCGGCGACTACGGCGGCCACTTTTTGATTTACGGGCGCGGGGATGACGATTCCACCTGGGGCAGGATGGAACTGACGGGTCCGATTCAGCCCATCGAACGAAAACCTAAATAATATGAGACTGACGGCCTTTTACATTCTGTTCCTGACCGGCGCGGCGTTCGCGCAGGAAGGCAGAGAGCTGTTCGCGGCGCGATGCGCGGTGTGCCATGGGGACGGACACGGGACCGAGCGCGGGCCGAACCTGGCGAATAGCCGCCGCGTGCGTGCCCGGTCGGCGGCGGAACTGCTGGCGGTGATCCGCGACGGCGTACCGGGGGCGGGCATGCCGGCGTTCAACCTGCCGGCGCCGGAATTGAATTCGCTGACGGCGTTCGTACGATCCATGAGCGCGTCGGCGTCGGAAGCGGGCGCGCCGGGCAGCGCGGCGGCCGGTGAGCAGTTCTTTTTTGGAAAGGGCGGCTGCGCCAACTGCCATATGGCACTCGGCCGCGGCAAAGCCGTGGGGCCCGATCTTTCGACAGTGGGCCGCGAGATGACGCTCCTTGAAATCGACGAGGCGGTGCGCCAGCCGTCCGCCAGGGTCAAGCCGGGGTACAAGGTGGTCACGGTGGAACTGCGCGACGGCCGCTCCGTGCGCGGATTCGCGCGCAATCAGAGCCGCTACAACATCCAGGTGCAGGACTTGACCGGGCAGTTTCACCTGATGAAGCAGGAGCAGATCCTGCGGACGACCCTCGAGCCGGGTTCCCTGATGCCGGCCGCGCGCTGCAGCGAGGAGGAGTGCCGCGACGTGAAGGCGTTCCTGAGTTCGCTCACCGGGATGGCCGTTGGGACGAAGGCGGCGCCGATGGCCCCGTCGGGCGGGCTGAGCTTCGAGCAGGTCGTGCATCCGAAACCGGGCGACTGGCCAACCTATCACGGAGACATAGGCGGCAACCGGCACAGCTCCCTCGACCAGATCAACGCGTCGAATGTGAAGAACCTGAGCGTGAAATGGATTTATCCGATCAATCTTTTCGCGCTCGAAGTAACGCCGGTGGTGGTGGACGGGGTGATGTTCGTCACCGGGCCGAACCAGGTATTTGCGATCGATGCGCAGTCGGGACGAACCATCTGGCACTACCGGCGGGAACGCTCGAAGGAGATCACCGGAGACCCCGCCAAGGGCACCAACCGCGGCGTGGCCGTGCTGGGCGATCGCGTATTCTTCCTGACCGATAACGCCCATATGGTCGCGCTGCACCGCGTGACGGGCGCCATGTTGTGGGACTCGAAAATGCCCGAGGGTCCGCAGAACAACAATTACGGGAGCACGTCGGCGCCGCTGGTGGTGGGGGATCTGGTGATTGGAGGCGTGGCGGGCGGGGACCAGGGAGTGCGCGGGTTCCTCTCGGCTTACCGGGTGACTACGGGCGAGCGAGCGTGGCGTTTCTGGACGGTTCCGGCGCCGGGCGAGCCGAAGTCTGAAACCTGGAAGGGGACCGCGCTTCCTAAGTTCGGCGGAGGCGGGGCCACCTGGATGTCGGGGACTTACGATGCGGAGACGGACACCCTGTTTTGGGGCGTAGGCAATCCGTACCCGGCCTACAACGGAGATGAGCGCCAGGGCGACAACCTCTACAGCACGTCCGTGCTCGCGCTGAAGCCGGGCAGCGGCGAGCTGAAATGGCATTATCAGTTCACCCCTCACGATCTGCATGATTGGGACGGCCAGCAGGTTCCGATGGTGGTCAACACCCGCTATCGCGGACAGGACCGGAAACTGCTGATCCAGGCGAACCGTAACGGGTTCTTCTATGTGTTCGACCGCACCAATGGCGAACTGCTGCTCGCGGAGAAGTTCGTGGACCGGCTGACCTGGGCAAGCGGGATCGGCAAAGACGGGCGCCCCATTCTGCTGCCTGGCGCGGACCCGACGAGGGAAGGGACGAAAGCCTGCCCATCCGTTCTGGGCGCGACGAACTGGATGTCCATGTCGTTCAATCCGTCGACGCGGCTGTTCTATCTGATGGCGCTCGAAGCCTGCGGGATCTACGTGAAGCCGCCGGGCTGGAATCCGAAGGTGATTCCGCTCGAGCCGGGGCAAAAATTTCTGCGCGCGATCGATATCGAGACGGGGAAGCGGGTTTGGGAAGTTCCGCAGATCGGTCCGGCGGACAGTTGGGGTGGCGTGCTTTCGACCGCGGGAGGCGTGGTGTTCTTCGGAGAGGACAGCGGGGCGTTCGCGGCGGTGGATGCCAAGACGGGCAAGGATCTTTGGCAAATCCAAACCAACGCGTCGACTGAACTAGGCGACGGGCACAGCTGGCGGGCGTCCCCCATGACGTTCATGGCGGGCGGGAAGCAGTACGTCGCGGTCGCGGCGGGCCCTAATATTTTGTGTTTCGGGCTGCCTTAGCGGATTACAATAGGTTCCAATTGCCCAATTCGAAGCAGCCGGTTTCCCTCGCCTTGGCGTTGTCGCCGGTGTTGCTGGTAATCGTTCTCCTGTTCCTTGGCGGACTGCTGCTGGCAGCCGCCCAAAGCCTTGGCTACTTCGCGCCGGCGGGCGAGTCCGCATTCACGCTCCGGCATTACGCCTCGCTGGCGGCCGATAAGGAGTTCGGCTATTCCCTGCTTCTGAGTTTCCTGCTCGCCTCCGTCTCCACCCTGCTCTCAGCAGGCGCCGGATTGTGGCTTGCCATTGCGCTGCGGGATGCCGCCCCGCGCAGCCGGATCCTGCAGACCTTCCTGCAAACGCCGATTGCGATTCCGCACCTGGCGATCGCGGTGGCGCTGATCCACTTCATTTCGCCCAGTGGTCTGGTGGCGAGAATCGCCTTCTCCACCGGGCTGATCCACACCTCCGCCGGATTTCCGGTTCTGGTGAACGACCGCTTCGGACTCGGGATCGTGCTGGCGTATGTGCTGAAAGAATCGCCCTTCGTCGCGGTGATGACGCTGGCCCTGCTGGCGCGAACGGGAAAGGATTACGAAGCGGTGGCCCAGACGTTAGGCGCGTCGGCGGGGCAGCGGCTTCGCTACGTCACGCTGCCGATGCTTGCGCCTGCCGCGATCTCGGCGTCGCTGATCGTGTTTGCGTTCACCTTCGGCGCGTTCGATGTTCCCTTCATTCTCGGCCGGCAGTACCCTGCCATGCTCGGAGTGGTCGCCCAGAGAAGATACATGAGCATGGATCTGGCGGACCGGCCCGAGGCGATCGCCATTGCCGTCCTGATGACGGTGATCACGGCCCTGCTGACCTGGATGTACTTGAAGATCGCGCACGCGGCTATCGGCGTCGAGCGGCCGACGATCTTTTGACAACGATGGGAGCCCACGGAAAAACCTCGATAGCCGCTCGGGCAGCGATCATCGCAACGGTAACGGCCGCGGCCGCGCCGGTGGCTCTGCTCGGCCTCTGGTCGTTCGCCAAAGGATGGTATTGGCCCGCGCTGCTGCCGCGGGAATGGAGTCCCCGCGCGTGGACCTACGCCGCGGCGCCGGAGGCGGGCATCGCCGGCGCACTGGCAAGCAGCGTCCTGATCGCGCTCCTCGTAACGGCGCTCAGTGTCGCGGTCGCGATCCCGGCCGGGCGCGCCCTGGCACACCAGGATTTTCCGGGCAAACGCGCCGTGTTGTTTCTGCTGCTGGCCCCGGTTCTCGCTCCTCCGCTGGCCGCCGCGATGGGAGTGCATGCGCTGTTCCTTCGAATTGGTCTGGCCGAGACAAGCCTTGGTATCGTCCTCGTGCACCTGATTCAAGCCGCGCCGTACGCGACTCTCATGCTGACTGGCAGCTTCTCGCATTTTGATCCCATCTGGGAAGCGCAGGCGCGGACCCTGGGCGCGAGCCCGACCGCAACCTGGCTTCACGTCACGCTGCCGGCGATCACTCCGGGACTCAGCGTCGCCGCCGCCTTCTCGTTTCTGATCTCATGGAGCCAATACCTGCTAACGCTGTTGATCGGAGGCGGCCGCGTGATCACTCTTCCGCTGCTGCTGGTCAATTTCCAGCGCGGGGGCGACGAGTCCGTCACGGCAGCCCTGTCGCTGATTTACCTGATGCCGGCGGTGCTCGTCTTTGTCGCCGTCGCGCGGTTCCTGACGGAGCGGGAGTCCGGGGCATGAAACGCGGGTTCGGCGCCCTGATTCTGGTCTTCACCCTGGCGGGTTGCGCGCGGAAAGGCGCGGTGGATTCAGGCCCGGCCCCGGGGGATCTTACCCGGCTGAGCTGGGACGCCATAACGCAGCGGGCGCGAGGGTCCGTGGTCCACTTCGGAATGTGGGCCGGAGACGACAACCGCAACCGGTACTTTCAAACGACCGTGGCTCATCTTCTCCAGCAGAAGTTCGGGATCACATTGAGTATCGTGCCTTGCGCCGATACCGTCGAATTAGTCAACAAGCTGCTGAATGAGCGGAGCGCGGGCAAAACGGCGAATGGTTCGATCGACATGATCTGGATCAACGGCGAAAACTTCCGTACGGCGAAACAGGCGAAGGTCCTGTGGGGACCCTTTGCCGAAGCGCTGCCCAATGTGCGCTCCTATGATCCGGAAGTCCGCAAGCGGGACTTCGGGACGGCTATCGAAGGGTATGAAGCACCCTGGCAAAAGTCGCAATTCGTGTTCGCCTACGACGCGGCGCGAACACCCGATCCGCCGCGGTCACTCGACGGCCTGCGCTCCTGGATCAAGGCGCATCCCGGACGGTTCACCTACATTGCGCCGCCGGACTATACGGGCTCGGCCTTCATCCGGCACGTTCTGATTCATTTCGGCGGAGGGCCGCGGGAATTTCGGGACGGCTTCCGCGAGGACTTGTACAGCAGGTCAGCGGGCCCGGCCCTGGAATTCCTGAACGAAATCAAACCGTATCTGTGGCGGCGCGGCGAAACCTACCCGGCGACGCTGAAGGAGCTGAACCGGCTGTTTGCCAATCAGGAAGTCGATTTCGCCATGAGCTACGGTCCGAATTTCGCGGCGGTCGCGATCGAGCGCGGAGAATTTCCAGCCACGACGCGCACCTTCGTCCTGTCGGAAGGGACCATCGGCAATTACAATTTTCTGGCGATTCCTTTCAACGCCGGCAACGTAGCCGGCGCGCTGGCGGCGATCAATCAACTGATGTCGTTCGATCAGCTCATCGACATGTGCCGGACGCTGGGAAATCCGTTCCCGTTGAAGCTCGACACGCTGGCCGCGGAACAGAGGGCCGGAGTGGAGGCGCTTCCGCTGCATCCGGCGTCGCTCTCGATCTCGGAACTGGAATCGCATTTCATGCCGGAGCCCGAC
>DATJFH010000318.1:0-3216 GCA_035495815.1 Bryobacteraceae bacterium | reverse complement strand
ATACTCGATCGCGTTCGCGGCTACGAAGGATCCTCAAGGCGCATGCCTCCTGTGTCACGCGAATGCGCGGGGGCTAAGCAACTAGCGGAAGGCTCATTCCCCGGCCGGCTTCCCCCGGTTCGCGTATAATTTCCGCATGAGGAATCTCGGACTCCCCGTGCTGCTGGTCTTTTCCTGCCGTCTGTGGTCTCAGGCGCTGAGTGGAACCATCGTGGGTACCGTCACCGACGAAGGCGGCGCCGTCGTCCCGAAGGCGAAAGTGGTCCTGACCAACCAGGGCACGCATTTCGTTCGGACCGAGGAGACCAATGCCAGCGGCCAGTACGTCGCCTACTCGATTCCGACCGGCGCGTATTCTATCGCCGTCGAGATGCAAGGCTTCGGCCGGCTGGTCCGCGACGGAGTCGAGCTCACCGCCGCCGACACGGTTTCGATCGACTTCAGGCTCGCCGTGGGCAACGTGCAGCAGACCGTGGAGGTACAGGCTTCCGCGCCATTGCTCCAGTCGCAGACCGCCGTGGTATCGCAGTTGATCACGAACCAGCAGATCGAAGAGATGCCGCTCAACGGGCGCACGTTCACTTCCCTGCTGCTGCTTTCGCCGGGCGCTTACACCGGATCGAGCGGCAACCTCGAAACCTCGCAATACGCCATCCGCGGCAGCACTAACTACAGCGTGAACGGCTCGAGCGCGCAAAATAACAGCTACCTCATCGACGGCATGGTGAACCGCAATCTGTGGCTCAGCACGCTGATCATGGTCCCGACGATCGATTCGATCCAGGAATTCCGCGTGATGACCAGCAACTATTCGGCGGAGTACGGCGCGGCCGCGGGCGCGGTGACGGTGGTGCAGACCAAGTCCGGGACGAACCAGCTGCACGGGTCGGCGTATGAATTTCTGCGCAACGACAAGCTGGATGCGAACAACTTCTTCAATAACCGCGCCGGTGTCGCCCGGCAGCCTTTCCGCCGGAACGAATTCGGCGCCACCGCCGGCGGGCCGATCCGCACGGACAAGACCTTTTTCTTCGCCGATTACCAGGGCATTCGCCTGCTGCTGCCGCAAACGCTCACCTCCACCATCCCCACGTTGGCGCAGCGCGCGATGGTTACTACCGGAGACTTCAGCGGGCAGAGCGCGGCCATCTTCGATCCAGCCAGCGTCACCGGCGGCCTGCGGAACGCGTTCCCGGGCAAGCTCATCCCGGCCAGCCGGCTCGATCCGGCGGCCGTCAAGCTGATTGGCCTGTGGCCTCTGCCCCAAACCTCCGCCACTACGCGGAACTTCATTTTCAATCCCGCCATCGACCAGCGCACCGACCAATTCGATGTGCGTCTGGATCAGAACGTCGGAAATTCCGACAGGCTGTTCTTCAAATACAGCTTCGACGATACGTATTACTTAACGCCCGGACTGCTTCCGCCGGCCGCAGGCGCGGAGTCCGGCGTGGGTCCGTACTTCTCCGCGAATGGAACTTCGAGCGGCACCGGAACGCCGCTGCGCAACCAGTCGGGAACCTTCAACTACGTCAAGGTGATCGGCCCCAGCACCATCAACGAAGTCCGTCTCGGCGTCGTGCGCTGGAACCAGCACATCCTGCCGCTCAGCAATCCTTTCAATACGGCGGCCGCGATCGGGATACCGGGAATCAACATCAACGACAAATCGGGCGGGCTGCCGTCCATGACGGTGAGCGGCTATACGGTGATCGGCAACGGCTCGACTTACCCCGAGCAGAGCCAGACCACCACGTTTCAATATCAGGACATCCTCACCATGATCCGCGGATCGCACACCATCAAGTTCGGAGCCCAGTACATGCGCAACCGGTTCAATGGATTCTCTGCCTTCCCGACCAGCGGTTCCTACGATTTTAACGGCCAGTACACGCGCCAGACCGGCACGAGCGGCGCGCAAACCGCGCTGGCCGACTTCGCGCTCGGCGTTCCCGACGCGGTCAGCCGCAATGTGCTGGTGGGCACGTTCGGGATGCGAATCTGGAGCCTCTCCGGGTTTGCCGACGACGCCTGGCGCATCACCAACCGGCTGACCTGGAACTTCGGCTTGCGCTACGAGCTCTACGCGCCTCCGTACGAAGTCCACGACCACTGGTCGAACTTCAACGTGATCACCGGCAAGCTGCTGCTCGCGGGCAGCAATGGGAACAGCCGCCGCCTGCGCAATTTCGATTTCGGCGATTTTGAGCCGCGCATGGGCCTCACATACGCACTCACAGGCGACCGCCGGACGGTATTGCGCACGGGATTCGGCGTCTCTTATGTGGAGGCCGGCAAGGGCGGCGGTCAGCTTTACAAGAATCTTCCCTTCTATTTCTCGCAGGTGATCACCACGGACCAGAATGGAGCGCCGCCGCTGCGCCTCAGCGACGGTCTGCCCGTGCCGACTTCTCCGAACCTCAACAATGAAGCGGAGATTTCAGCGGGCAATCCGAACGCCTGGGATTTCAACATGAAGGCCACGCAGGTCATGCAGTGGAGCTTCGGCATCCAGCGCGAACTGCTGCCGGACCTGCTGCTCGATGTTTCTTACGTGGGATCGCGGACGAACGGTTTGAATTTCGGCTACAACATCAACCAGTCCTATCCGGGGCCGGGCGCGCAGGGTCCGCGCCGTCCGCTGTTTCCGGTGAACCAGCAGGTGACCAACGTCACGTATGAGACCAATTACGGATCAGCGAAATTTCATTCCCTGCAAGGACGGCTCCAGAAGCGCTACGCCCACGGGCTGACGGTGTCGGCCGCATTTACCTATGCGAAATATCTCTCGAACAGCGGGCATATCAATGGCGGCGGCAACGGTCCCCCTCAGGATGCGCGCTGTTTCAACTGCGAATGGGGTCCCATGCCCGAGGATCGCCGCGTGGTCTTGGTGGTGAATCACTCCTACGAGCTGCCCTTCGGCATCGGCCGCGAGTTTGTGAATCACGGGATTCTGGCGCACGCGGTCGGGAACTGGACGGTCACGGGCATCTGGTCGATGCTGTCAGGCGATCACGTGACGCCTACGCTATCGACGGCCGTCTCGAATTCCGCCGGCGGCTCAGCCGATCGTCCCAATCGCGTCCTCGATGGCAATCTGCGTTCGGATCAGCGGTCGATCGATCACTGGTTCGACCCGCTGGCGTTCGTGCCGGCCGCGCAGTTTACGTTCGGCAACGCAGCGCGCGGCATTCTGGAAGGTCCCGGGAAATT
>DATJFH010000317.1:0-7528 GCA_035495815.1 Bryobacteraceae bacterium | reverse complement strand
GCCTGCCTCGATCTTGGGGGAATCTCGGTTGTGAGGGTACAATGATGACCAAGAGACGGTTGTTCGGCGCCCGCAAAGGAAACGCCATCATCGAGACGGCTCTGTGCTTCCTGCTGTTCACGACCATTTTTCTCGGGATCATGGAGTTCGGGTGGGGCATTTTCAACTACAACTTCGTGTCCTACGCTGCTCGTGAAGGAGCCCGTTATGCGTCCACGAGAGGCTCCCAGTGCCAGAGTCCCTGCAGTCAGGCCACCTCGAATGTCGTCCGGGATGTGATCCGGGGTCAGTCAGTCGCTATGGATACCAGTCAAATCTCAGTGACCACCGTCTACGATCCGGACAATAAGCCGGGCAATACGGTCACCGTCAACGTGAGTTACCCGATTCCTCCTCTACTTGGCTGGTTGATGGGGAATATTACGGTGACGGCCTCTTCGAAGATGCGTATCGCCCAATAGGGCATCCGCGCTCCGACTCTCCCCGCGGCGGGTAGTCAGCTCAGCGAAGCCGCCGATTCAAAATAAAAGCAGGAAAAAACGCGTGGTGCGGAGCGAATACCAGTGCGTTCCGGACGCGCCCCCCGCCGGGGAGACGCGTCTCCGGAACCGTACTTCAGGGCTCCTGATGCTCCTCGACATTGTCCAGGTGGGTCACCGGAGCAAAAGGATCGTCCTCGTCGGGGATGTATGTTCCATCGTCAGGTCCGTGCAATATCTTGTGCTGCTTGCGCTGTTCCCGCTTCGCCGCTTTTTCACGCTGCTTGTCCTGGCGAGCCAACTCTTTCTGGCGCTTCTTGAATGTTGTGCTTGATCGACCAGCCATAGAATCCTCCCCCTTTTCATTCCGGCCGGGCTTCCACACCCGGCCGGTTTTCCATGCGAAATTTTACCAGCGCGGTTCCCGTCTTTGCCTCCCGCCACCATGTCCGCCACCGCTTTCCCGGTCGCGGAAGCCGCCGCCTCCACCGCCGCCAAACCCTCGACCGGCGCCGCCCGGCCTCGGTCCTCGATCCGTCTTTGGCCGCGCCTCGTTCACGTTCAGCGCCCGACCGCTCATATTCGTACCATTCAACGCGGATATCGCCCGCTCCGCCTCACCCTCATTCGTCATCTCCACAAACGCAAAGCCCCGCGACCGGCCGGTCTCACGATCGGTCATGACGCTCACGCGCTCCACCGTGCCATATGTTTCGAAGAGCGATCGAATCGCTTCCTCACGAACGCTGAAATCGAGGTTGCCAACAAAAATATTTTTCAAGTCTTCTCCTTAGCGATTTGAAAGCGGGCTATTCGGGGCAGATACGAAGGACGAACGAGGTTCGCGAGACGCTCTCGGCCGAGCTTTGCGAGACATTCAAATACACTTAGAGTGTACCAGCCTTTGGTTTTGCCTCGCAAGGCGAACCAAGGGCGGCCACCGTCCCATGCCGGAGAATACCCGCCGAGATTCTCCATATTAATTAAAATACCAGATCGGATGGAGCACTGACTAGGGATTTTGCTTAGCCGGCGAGGTTCGGCCTACTTCCGCCGGCGCTATCTTTGGTCTTGGACGGCATTTGTAACCGAACGGCCACCGCCCGCGTAGGAAAGGCTGAGCGAGCCATGACCAGCCGATTCTGTTTTCTGGCGACCGCCCTGGCTTCCGCCGGGCTTCTCGCGGCTGAGGATCCCGACGTGGTCTTCCGCAGCGATGTCTCCCTGGTGCGCGTGGATGCGCAGGTCGTCGACCGCGACAACCGGGCGATCACCGGGCTCCGCGCCACCGATTTCGTGCTGCGGGAAGAGGGCCGCGCGCAGCCGATCCGCAACTTTGCGAGCGAGAACATGCCGGTCGACGTGCTGCTGCTTCTGGACGTCAGCGGCAGCATGCGGCCCCATGTCCAGCGCATCGCCGACGCGGCTCACCAGGCGCTGCGCGCTCTCGGACCGGAGGACCGGGTGGGGATCATGGTTTTCGACCGCCACTCCCGCCTGCGCCTGCCGTTCCGCAAGAGCCGGTCGGACGTGGAGCGGGAATTCGAGCTGCTGCTCGATCAGGAGACGTTCCGGGGCGGCACCGACATCACGCGCGGGCTTTACGACGCCGCCGGTTACGTGTCGCGCGAGGCCCGCCGCGACGCCCGGCGCGCTATCGTGATCCTCACCGACGATCAGACCGAATTCAACCGCGATGAAGAGGGCGTCGAACGCGCTCTCATCCGCGCCGACGCGGTGCTGTGCGCGCTGCTGGCTCCCGACGAGTCGTACCGGATGGGCGCGCCGGGCGGCCGCTATCCGCGGAGCGGTGGATCGTGGCCGGGCAGCGGCGGCGGTCCCTGGGGAGGCGGCGGCGTGATTCTGGGACCCCGCGGGGGAGGCGGTCCGGCCATCGGCCGGGGCTCGCAGACACGGTCCGCCGGAACGGCCGGAATCGCGCGGCAGTCGGGCGGCGACAGCATGCGCGTGGAGGATTCCTACTCGCTCGAGAACACCCTGGCGCGCATCCGGCAGCGCTACGCGGTCTACTTCAGCCTCCCACCCGGGGTGAAGCGCGGCCAGCAGCGAACGATCGAAGTCAGCCTCGCCGACGCTGCCCGCCGGCGGTATCCGTTCGCCGAAGTGCGGTACCGGCGGCTCTATCTGGCGCCGGTGGATGGCGGTCCGGCCAGCGGCGAGCCGGCAACGGTCACGGAGGCGCCTGCCGAGGGTTCCCGCGAGCCCGGCCCGAGGCGCCGTCCGCCTGTAGGCGACACGCCGGTGTCGCGGCGGGGTCCGCTCGACTTGGGCGGAGGCGCGGCCGAAGCTGCACCTCCCCGCTCTTCGCCCCGGCCAGCGCCGGCGCAGGGGGTGTGGAGGGAGGCGGATCAACCCGCGGAGAAGCCCGCGGCCGGTGACACCACGCCTTCCGGCGAGACTGCCCCGGCAGCCCCGAAAGGCGGCTGGCGCAAAGCTACGCCCGAGGACCAGAAGCCGAACCCGTAATCCCCGTCCGCAGCAGCAGCCCGCTGGCGGGGTGGACATAGAGTCCCCGCGCCTCCCGATCCGGCCCGCAAAGAGAGTGGCTCATCAGTTTCGCGCCCTCGAACCAGCAGCGGGTGGCCACCAGGCTTTCGGCGTAGTCGCGAATCTCGCGCCCGAGCCGCGTGCGCCCGTCGGCGGCGGCGCAGATCTCGGCGTACACCTTGGCCCAGGGCCTTCCCACATTCCGGACCAGGAACCGCTCCACGGCGTTGTAATGGCTGTTGCGCATCTTCTGGCGCTTGCGCCGAATGGGGCCGGTCCGGTCGTCGAGGGGTTCGCCGGCGGGATCGAGAGCCACGCGATTGGGGCGCGGCGTCTTGCTGGCCCAGGTACGGCCTGCCTTGGCGCGCTCGAACACCACTTTGTCGATATCACGGCGCATTCGATTCCCATTGTACTTGGCCCGCTCGCGCGAGCCTGCCGCTGCCGCTGACCGGCTTTTGGAACTGCGCACCCGGCGGCGCGAAAATGGAATATGATTTATTAGAGGTGCGCGATGGGCCGCTGTCGGCTTCTTTCGTTTGGCGTCGTAGTTTCACAGCTTGCTTTCGCCGGTTCGGTGCGGGTGGAGCTTTTCGAGAATCTCCCGGCCGGCTCGGAATTCGAGCTCGCGGGTAAGCAGCCTTCCCTTCAATACGCGGAAGAGGCTTTCGGCTTCGTCCGCGTGCCCGTCAAGTATTCTCCGAATGCCCTGCCCCTCGATTTTTCCACGCCGTTCGTGTTGCGCGCCAGAACGGAACGGGACCTGCCCGCCGGTGAAAAGCAGTTTCGCTTGCGGGCGCGCGGCGCCGCCGTCTTCATGGTGGACGGAAATATCGTCGCGCGAACCAAACCGCAGGCGCCCAACACCACCGGCGACGACCCCGTGCCTCCCCCTGTGGTCCGCGAGAATTCCCCGCTCCGTCCGGCGCCGTATCCGCATCAGGACGCCGTCGTCAAGCTGAATCTGGCGGCCGGCAGGCATTCGTTCGCGCTCATCGCCATCATCGGAGGGAAAGGACTCTCACCCACTCCGGGCGAGCTGGCGGTCAGCTTCGCCGCTCCGGGAGAACTCGAACGGCTGCTGGGCGCGGACAACGCGCCGCACCTGACGGACGCGGAGTGGGACGCCTACGTCGCCCGCGTCAACACCCGCCATACCGCGGACGACACGGCCCGGCGCCGCGCGGAGAGCGCGTCCACGGTGGCCGAATGGAAGGCGCGTCACGCCGCGATTCGCAATTCGCTGGCGGGCCGTCCGGCGCCGCGGGTTCCCGAAATCTCGCCGCGCACGCCCGCCTACAATGACCTCGACCGCTTCATCGGAGCCCGGCTCGAAGCCGCCAAAACCGCGCCCACCGGGCTTACCTCCGACCTGGAATTCCTGCGCCGCGTTTCACTCGACGCCACGGGCCTGATCCCCACCCCCGCCGAGATCCGCGCGTTTCTCGCCGACCCCGTGGCCGGGCGCCGTTCCCGCGCCATCGAGCGGCTGCTGGCCAGCCCTTCCTGGGCGGACAACTGGGTCAGCTACTGGCAGGATGTCCTGGCCGAAAACCCCGGAATCCTCAAGCCGGATCTCAACAACACCGGCCCCTTCCGCTGGTGGCTGCATCAGTCCTTCACCGACAACCTGCCGATCGACCGAATCGCCGCCGAGCTGATCGAAATGGACGGTAGCCTGACTCAGGGGGCTCCTGCCGCGTTCGCCCAGGCCACTTTGAACGACGCGCCCATGGCCGCCAAGGCCGACATCATCGCGCAGGCCTTTCTCGGCCAGAAGCTCGGCTGCGCCCGCTGCCACGACGCGCCGTTTCATCCCTTCAAGCAGAAGGACCTGTTCAGCCTGGCCGCCATGATGAACGGCAAGCCGCTGACGCTGCCTGCGGCCAGCACCGTGCCGCTCGTGCCGGGCGGCCGCGTCCCTGCCGTGAAGATCGCGTTGAAGCCCGGCGAGTCGATTGCCCCCGAGTGGCCGTTCAAGGATTTGATAGACCACGCCGGCGGCGGTCCCCTGCCCGGCTCGAGTTCCGTGCCCAGCCGCCATGAGCTGGCCGCGCTGGTGGTTTCCCCGGACAACGAACGCTTCGCGCAGGTGGTGGTGAATCGCGTTTGGAAGCGCTATATGGGCCTCGGGATCGTCGAGCCCGCCGACGACTGGTCGCAGGCCAAGCCGTCCGACCCGGAGCTGCTGCGCTACCTGGCGCGCGAGCTGATGACGCACGATTACGATTTGAAACACATCGCGCGGCTGATCTTCTCTTCCCACGCCTACCAGCGCAAGCCGGTCACCGCGCAGCCGGATCCTTCGGAGAAAGGCCGCCTGTTCGCGGGGCCCATGCGGCGCAATCTCACCGCCGAGCAGGTGGTGGATTCCCTGTTCCTCAGCGTGGGGAAGCGCTTCGATTGCGAGGAGCTGAACCTGAACCCGGCGGGCGACCGGCCGCCCAGGCAGTTTCTCAACATGGGATCTCCGGGCCGCGCCTGGCAGCTGACCGCGCTTTCGAACGAGCGCGACCGGCCCGCGCTGGCGCTGCCCATCGCGCAGTCGCTGGTGGACGTGATGACCACGTTCGGATGGCGGCAGTCCCGCCAGAACCCGGCCACCACGCGCGACGACGCCGCTTCGCCCATGCAGACGCTGATCCTGGCCAACGGCATCATGGGGACGCGCATTGTCCGCCTCTCCGACGACAGCGCCTTCACCGAGCTGGCGCTGCAGGACCTGCCGCTCGACCGGCTGCTCGAGGAGACCTTCCTGCGCGTGCTCTCGCGGCCTCCGGCGGCGCAGGAATCGAAGTCCTTCCGGGAGCTGCTGCAGCCTTACTACGCGGCCCGGCGGGTGAAAAACGCGGGCCTCACCGCGTCCGCCCTCAAGACGGACAACCGCGTGTCCTGGTCGAACCACCTCAGCGCCGAAGCGACGCTGATCCGCATGGAAGAAGAACGGCGCCTGCGCATGGGAGACGAGCCCACGCGCCGGCTCACGCCCGAGTTCCGGGAGCGCTTCGAAGATACTCTCTGGGCGATGGTCAACTCGCCGGAGTTCGTGATGGTTCCTTGAAAGGAGATCGGTGATGATGACCCGACGAGATCTGCTCAAATCCGGCGCAGCGCTGGGAACGGCGGCGCTTCCGGCGGCCGTGAAGACGCCCAAGGGCAAAGCCGACGCCTGCATTTTCCTCTGGCTGGGCGGGGGGGCGGCCCACATGGACACGTTCGACCCCAAGGTGAGGGGCGACGGAAAGAAGAAGCCCGGCTCCTACTATGACTCGATCGCGACGGCGATACCGGGCGCGCGTGTTTCCGAGCACTTGCGGCGTTCCGCGCCGCTGATGGACCGCTGCGTCCTGATCCGCTCGCTCCATCACACGATCTCCGGCGAACACGCGGCCGCGGCCAACCTCGTCCACACGGGCCGCATGCCGAGCGGCACCATCGTCTACCCGTCGATCGGCTCCATCGTTTCGCATGAGCTGGGAACCAAGTCCGAAGACGTTCCCGCATACGTCGTGATGGGCTATCCCAACATCACCCGCGATCCCGGATTCCTGGGGTCCAAATACGGCTACATCTACCTGACGCAGATTGAAACCGGACCCAACGGTCTGATTCGCCCGCCGGACGTCGACGCCACGCGCCAGGACCGCCGCGAGACGCTGCTGGCGGGGCTGCGCGAGGGGTTCGCCAAGCGCCATCCCGGCGACTCGTTCGTGCAGGCGCAGACCGACATCAGCCGGCAGGGCTTCCGGCTGGCGGGTCCGCGCTTCCTGAACGTCTTCGATCTCAAGCGCGAATCCCCCGAGCTGCGCGAATCCTACGGCGGGGAATTCGGACAGCGCTGTCTGCTGGCGCGCAGGCTGGTGGAGTCCGGCGTGCGCTTCGTCGAAGTCTCCTTCAACCTGAACTTCCTGAACGGCGCCGGCTGGGATACTCACAACGGGGCGCAGCTGCAGCAGCACCTGCTGATCCAGGACCTGGACAAAGCCTTCGCGGCGCTGATCGGGGACCTGGAGCGGTCGAAGCTGCTCGACACGACGCTGGTGGTGATCGCGACCGAATTCGGCCGTCCGCCGGAATTCGACAGCGGCGGGGGCCGCGGCCATCAGTCGCGCGCCTTCAGCGGCGTTCTGGCGGGCGGTGGATTGCGCACCGGACGGGTGATCGGAGAAACCGACGAGCTGGCCAAGAGCGTGGTCGAGCATCCGGTCTCGATACCCGATTTCCACGCCACCATTCACTGCGCGCTGGGCATCGACCCGCACAAGAATCTCTACTCCGGCTCGCGCCCCGTGCCGATCACGGACCACGGACAGCCGGTGGCGGCACTGTTCAGCTAGTTTCAACTTCCAAAATGGAAACCGGCTCGAAGAAGGCGATCTATGCCGCGCTGATCGCAAACCTGGCTATTGCCGTCTCGAAATTCGTCGCCGCTTTTTTCAGCGGCAGCTCCGCCATGCTTTCCGAGGGGATCCACTCCGTCGTGGACACGGGCAACAGCAGCCTGCTCCTGCTCGGGATCCGGTTGAGCCAGAAGCCGGCCG
>DATJFH010000316.1:0-2726 GCA_035495815.1 Bryobacteraceae bacterium | reverse complement strand
TCGCTGGTCGACACCGGCGACGGCGCGCTGCTCTTGCTCGGTCTGCAGCGCAGCCGCAGGCCGCCGGACGAGTCGCATCCCTTCGGTCACGGGAAGGAGCTGTACTTCTGGACGCTGATCGTGGCGGTGGTGATCTTCGCCGGCGGCGGAGGGATATCGCTTTACGAAGGCATCCTGCACCTGATCGATCCCAAGCCCCTTGAAAGCCCTGCCTGGAGCTATGTGGTGCTGGGAGTCGCGGCGATCTCGGAGTCGATCTCGTTCAAGGTGGCTCTGTCGGAGTTTCGATTGAAGGAGCCCGGCCAATCGCTGTGGCGGGCGATCCAGTCCAGCAAGGATCCCTCGACCTTCACGGTGCTGATCGAGGACGGCGCGGCGCTGGCTGGAATCGTAGCCGCGTTTCTCGGCATCTTCCTCGGGCAGACTCTGGACAATCCGTACATGGACGGCACGGCGTCGGTGGTGATCGGCCTGATCCTGATGGCTGTGGCCGTCGTGCTGGTGCTCGAGAGCCGCGGGTTGCTGGTAGGCGAGGGCATCGACCGGGAAACGCTGTCGAGCGTGCGGGCGATCGCCGAGGCGGACGCGTGCGTGGAGAGAGCCCGGCGGCTGCTCACCTCGTACTTCGGTCCCATGTCCGTGCTGCTGAACATGGACATCCAGTTCCGCGAAGGACTCAAGGCGGACGACGTGGAAGCGTCGGTGGACCGCATCGAGAAGGCGGTGAGGTCGAAGCACCCGGAGGTGAAATACATTTTCATCGAGGCGGAGTCGATCTCGGGCCGCAACCGGAACGATCAGGGCCCCTGGGAATAAAGCCCGGCGTGGAGGCATTCTTGCTTCTGTTTCCGGCGAGGCAATCTGCCATGAAGAGCGTTTTTCTCAAGTCGTGGCGGTTCGTGACGGTAATGCTGGCTTCGCTCACGACGGGCATGACGTTCGCCCACTTTCTGGAGATGCCGCAGAAGATGAGCTACGACGCGCCGATGTACCTTGCGGTCACCCACACGTTGTATCGCTATTTCGCGGTGATCGGAGCGCCGGTCGAGGTGGGCGGGCTGATATTCGCCGTCATCCTGTGTTGGCTGATTCGCGGCCGCCGTCCGGCGTACGAGCTCACGCTGGCAGGGACAATCTGCTGGGCCGCCGGTCTGGCCCTGTGGTTCGCGCTAATCGCGCCGGCAAACTACGTGCTGGCGGCGTGGACTCCGTCCACGATCCCGGCGGATTGGACCGGTTATCGCAATCAATGGGAATACACGCATGCGGTCCGGGCGGTCCTCGACGTGATTGCGGCGGCGTGCCTGGTGGCGTCGCTGGTGGTGGAAACCCCTCCGGCAGCGGGGGTCCGGCGAGACCGCCAAGACGCGCTGGCGGCCTAGCGCGGCAGCGGTGTTTTTTGCACGCTGCAGTAAGCTTTACCCGGCCAGCAGACGGCGGACGCGACGCAGGTTCCGCCGGGTCTTGGATTCGGTCAGGGCGGGCAGGCTGGCAGGCCAGGGTTCCCCGGTTCCCGTCAGAGCCAGGGCGGCGCCGGCAAGGGCCAGGTTTTTGTGGAAGTTGGCCATTTCATTCATACGCTGCTGGGGATCCTGGACGCGCCAGAAGTCATGCATGAGGGGCGATATTCCAGCCAGCGCCGTGGTGATGGCCGCTACACCCAGCTTCGGCTTGAGTCCCAGCAGGATGCTCGCGCCGCCGGCCAGCAACAGGGCGCCGGTCACGGCCACAGCCGCATCAGGGGCCGGGACACCTTTCGATCTGGTGTAATCCGCCATCGACTTGCGATCAAGGAAATGGTGAAGGCCGCTATAGACGAAAAAGCCGCCGAACAGGAAGCGTCCGGCAAGGTAGGGAGCTTTCATGGCATTGACCTCGCGCGGCGGTCTTCCGACCGCGTCTGCGCGCGGTAATGAGGCGAGCAAATCGAGAGCCGTTCTCCGGCAGGCGCTCGGGTTCAGCGCCCTGACTTCATCTGGTGGGTGGCGTAGTGTTTGGGCGGCGACGGCGGGGCTGCGTGCTGGGCTTCGTGGTGGAGGATATCCTGGCTGGCGCCGGCGCGGGCGACCCGGATGACGTCGAGGGAGCTTTGCAGTCCCGCGAGCGCATCGGGATCGTTCTGGATGACGGCCTGATCGGCGAGAACGGCTAAGTCCAATTCACTTCGGGTGGCTCGCCGGTACAGCTCACGCAGCCGAAGGCATTCCGCGCATATTGGATCCATGACTTTGGGGGTTGAAGTCAATTCGAAAATCAGCGCGGCCAAGCCGGTTTCGTCTTGGCCGCGCCGGAGGTTTTATTGGGCTTAGCTCGCAGCGGCTTCAACCATGACCGAGTTGACCTTGCTGAAGATGATGTTGATGCTGCTGGCGACACCAGGCATGATCGCACCGGCAGCGACGGCAACGAAACCCGCCATCAAAGCATATTCGATCAGGTCCTGCCCTTTGTTGTCCTTCCAGATCTGGAGCCGAACTGCGTATTCCATCAAACGTTTCATCGTTAAACCGTTCTCCTTGGCAATGTTTAACCGGGGTACGAAAAGAGCATAACATCGACTTATGTAAAAGAAAATAGTACAGATGTACTTTTCGAAACTAGTGGCTGACGGAGAACCCGTCTAGGTCCCTTCCCTACGCCGGCATCCAAAACTCACAGGACTCTGCGTAGTACTTTCGCGAACGAAGTACTATCGTCGAGACAATGTTCCCGGTGACCTTGCGGCT
>DATJFH010000315.1:0-13945 GCA_035495815.1 Bryobacteraceae bacterium | reverse complement strand
GAAGCCCGTGATGAAAATGCCGACTGCCGTCACCAGCACCCAGGTGTTCGAATACGTGCTGCTGTAGGGCGTGTAGAAAGTCCAGCCCGTGTCGATGCCGCCGAAGATGGCGGCGAAGACGGTGAAGCACCCGCCTACCATGAAGATGTACCAGCTCGCCAGGTTCAGCCGCGGGAACGCCAGGTCGCGCGCGCCGATCATGAGGGGCACCAGGAAATTGCCGAGCGTGGCCGGGATCGACGGAATGAGGAAGTAGAACACCATGATGATGCCGTGCCTGGTGAACAGCTTGTTGTAGGTTTCCGACTGGAACAGGTCGCCTTCCGGCGTCAACAGCTCGAGCCGGATCATCACGGCGAATGCCCCGCCCAGGAAAAAAAAGAACGTTATGGCGATCAGGTATAGCAGAGCGATACGCTTGTGGTCGACGGTCAGCAGCCAGGACCGGATGCCGAATTGAGCGGTGATGTAATTTTTGGATTCAACCGGCGCTTCGGTAATCATAGGGATCAGCGCGCCTCCTTTCGGGCCGGCGTGGGAGTTGGCTTTTCATTCTTCTTGGCGGAGGCCTTGATGTACTCGATCAGCTGCAGAAGCTGGTCTTCGGTGACCAGTCCCTGGAACGTCGGCATGATGGGCTGGAATCCTTTGGCGATCTTGGCTTGCGGGCTGAGGATCGATTCCCGGAGATATTGCTCATCCACCGCGACCTTCTGCCCGCCTTCGATCTCGATGGTTTTTCCGAACAGGTCTTCGAGAGCCGGGCCCCGGCCGCTGCCGTCCTTTTTATGACAGTTGACGCAGGCCAGATCCTGGAACAGCTTGTCTCCCCGCGACGCCAGTGAGCCCTCGGCCGTTCCGCCGCTGAGCCACGCCTGGTAATCGGGCGGATCCATCACGTAGATCCAGCCGATCATGCCGGAGTGCTTGGTGCCGCAGTACTCGGCGCAGAACAGGTGATACTTGCCGGGCTTGGTGGGCTGGAACCAGGTCTGCGTGTAACGCCCCGGCAGCACGTCGTGCTTGGTGCGGAAGGCGGGGACATAGAAGCTGTGAATGACGTCCTCGGAGGTCATCTTCAGGCGCACCGGACGCCCCACGGGAATGTGCAGCTCGTTGATCTCCCGCTGACCTTCCATGTGCTGGAGCTTCCACATCCACTGCTTGGCCACCACGTAGATCTCGGTCGCGTCGTCCGGCGGACGGTTGATCTTGAAGAAGACGCTGGCGCCCCAGCCGAAGATCACCATCGTGATGCCGAGCGGGATCACCGACCAGGCGATCTCGAGCGCCGTTCCCCCGGTGGCGGGCGCGGGAGCCGGCTCCTGCTCCGAACGCCGCCGGTACTTGACGGCGAACACGACGACCAGTCCCGCGATCAGGACCGAGAAGAAAATGGCCACGCCGATCAGAAAGAAGTACAGCGCGTCCACCTGTGGGGCGACGGTCGAGGCCTGCTCCGGAAATAATTGAAGTGAAGAGCCCATCAACTCGTCCTGTTCTTGAGGTCGTGGCGGAACAGGAGGGTGAGCAACACTCCGATTCCGAGGACCGTCGCGGCGGCGGCCAGCCGCAAAAAATTCATGGCGATCGCGCCGTATTTGCCCGTGGCCGGATCGTAGTGGTAGCAGAACAGCAGCAGCTCGTCCACGGGGGTGCCGATCTTTCGCTCGGCCGCCTCGACCAGCGCCAGGCGCAGGTCCCGCGGGGCGTAGTCGACGCCGTAGAGGTAACGCGAGATGCGCCCCTCCGGCGTGGCCACCATCAGCCCGCTGGCGTGCGCGAACTGCTTGCTCTTGGGATCGTAGCTGTAGCGGAACCCCAGCGCATCGGTCAGCGCCTTGATCGCAGGCGGGTCGCCGGTCAGGAAGTGGAAGCCGTTCTCCGCTCCGGCGCGGCCGTACCGGCGCACGTAGCTGTCTTTCTTTTTCAGGGCGAGCTCGGGAGTTTCAGACGGATCGAAGCTCACGGCCAGCACGTCGTATTGTTGGCCGGCGTTGAAGGAGACCGGCTTGAGCCCGCTCACCAGACCGTTCAGAATCTGGGTGCACAGCATGGGACACCCGTAGTATACCGGGGTGATGATCACCGGCTTGGTGGAGAAGAAGTCACCCAGCCGCACGTCGCGTCCGCTTTCGTCGCGAAAGTGGAGATCGAGCGGCAGGCGGTTGTCGAGCTTCTGATCGATGCCGACGTCTTTGAGTCCGGGCGGCCGGACGGTCGAAGGCGGATTGGTGGGCTCGCGGAACATCTGGGCGGGAACCGGCTGGACCGCGGCCACAACCAGGCAACCGATGCGCGCCAGCCGGAGTGAGACGGCCGTCGTCATTTGCCGCCTCCTTCTTTTCTCGAAGGCAATCCCTCTTTGGCGACGATTTCCATGGCCCGCTCCACCGGAATCCGCACCACGCCCTTCTCCGGATCGACCCAGCCGTAGGTGTGGAGAACCGCGTCTTCGCCGGCCCGGAACTCCCGCAGATCGAGCACCGGCGCCTTTTGCAGCCTCGGCTCGGGCGGCTCCTTGCGGGGATTGCTGGCCGCCATCGTCTCCGGGCGCGGGCTGCGGCGCGTCTCGCGCAAGGCGAACCGGTCGAACAAATACCACATCAGAAATACCGCCAGGATGATTCCCGCGACAAGCCCCAGGCCGAATCGGGTTACCGCGCGGACGTTGACGTCGCGCGTCTCGTGGTTACTCCCTGCCATGTTCCAATGCCTCTTCCAGTTCCGGATCGTGCAGCGGCAGCAGCGGGCGCTGCTTCAATTGCCGGAAGAACGCCGCCAGCCACACTCCGCCCAGGGCCACCGGGGCGGCCACGTCCAGCCAGTGCAGCTCGAAGCCGGTCACCCAGAGCAAATCCACTACCCGCATCACCATCACCCAGACGGCCATGCGAGCCATGAGCCGCCGGTTGCTCTTGAAATCGCGCGAGAGCAGCAGCAGGAACGGCAGCGCGAAGTGGCATACCACCACGCACAAACCCGCCCACATCCGCCAGCCCTGGGTACGCTTCAAGTAGAACGGGATCTCCGCCGGAAGGTTGCCCGACCAGATGAGCAGGAACTGCGAAAAACTGAAGTACGCCCACAACATGATGAACGCGAACAGCAGCGTTCCCACATCGCGCAGATGCTTATCGGTGATGACGTCCGCCATGGGCGGACGCGCCGCTACCAGCACCAGCGTCGCGATCACGAACGCCAGCGCGGAGACGCCCTGTCCGCCGATGAACAGGATGCCGAAAATGGTCGAATACCAGTGCGGATCGAGCGACATCACCCAGTCGATCGAGGAGAACGTCACCGTCGCCCCGTACAGCAGCAGCCCGGGCCCGCCCAGCAGCTCCAGCCTGCTCGCCCAGGGCTCGGCGCCGCGCCGATCCTGCTCGAGCGACCACTTGTTGAAGAAGTACGCGATCGCCATCCAGACCGCGAAGTACAGCGCCGCCCGCCCCATGAAGAAAGGCACGTTGAGATACGCGGCCTTGTGCTGCAGCGCCTTGTCGGCGGCCACCGTGGCCGGGTTCGACCACACGTACAGGCTGCGGATGCCGAACAGCAGCGGCAGGAACAGCGCCAGCGTCACCGGAAACATGCGCATGGCCGATTCCAGGATGCGGCGAATCACCACGCCCCAGGCGCCGCCCGAAAGCTGGTGCAGCAGGCCAATGGCCAGGCAGCCCAGCGTCACGCCGTTCCAAAACATGAAGCCGATCAGCCAGGAGCGGTAGAACTGGTCCGGATTCAGGAACCATCCCAAGGCGCAGGCCGCCAGCCCGGCGGCGCCGATCATTAGTGCGCGGTGCGAGAAGCGGTCGAAATCGGCCATCAACTCGGGAGTCATCGGCGGACCTCCGGGGTTCCCAACGCGGCGCGCTGATCGGGCGGAACGTCCGCCAGTGTCGCCCTCTGGCTCCGCTGCAGCACGCGGATGTAGGCCACGATCGCCCAGCGGTCGCGCGGCTCAATCTGCGCCGAGTAGTCCGGCATGGCGCCGAATCCGTTGGTGATCACGTCGTAAAAGTAGCCCGGGGGTGAATCGCGCAGCCGGTCGATGTGGTAGGACGGCGGCTGCCGGAGGCCGCGCCGGACCACCATGCCCAGCCCCGTGCCCATGCGGTCATGGCAGGGGGAGCAGTAGATATTGAAACGCTGCTGGCCGCGCTCGAGAACCGCCTTCGTGACCGGAAACGGAAAGACGGTCACCGGTTTGTCGCCGGACTTGCCGGTATAGAGTTGCTCATCCTCGCGAAGCTGGCCCTGCGCCACCGTGCCCGCCGGCAGAGGCCGGGACGCGCGGCCGTCCTCGAAAAAGGCGCTGCGCTCGAGCGGCTGGTACTTCGGCTGGTCGTGCATGTCCTGCCGGCAGGCGCTGGTCAGCAGCAGTGTTGCGCACGCCATCATGCGCGCCGCGCCCAGGCTCGTCTCTGCCCATGAGCGGACTGCCGGCGTTTCCGCTTCCCCGGACCCCCCGCCTGAATGCCGGCTAGTGCGCGACTTCATATACCCCCCGCGGCTCCAGGCTCTCCAGGAATTGCGCCGTGTCCACGCGGTCGAACTTCGGATCCCTGGCTTCGATACACAGGAAGAACCGGCTTCGCGTCGCGTTCACGAAGCGCTCCACGTTGAATACTGGATGGTAGGGTTCCGGCAGCCCGTTCAACCCCAGCATCCCCAGTACAGCCACGAATGCCGCCGCCAGAATCGTCGTCTCGAATGTCACCGGGATGAACGCTGGCCAGCTCAGCAGCGGACGCCCGCCGATGTTCAACGGGTAGTCGATCACCGCGGCGTAATACTGCAGGAAAAAGCCCGCGGCTCCCCCGGCTATGCCGCCGATCAGCACCAGCAGCGGCAGGCGGTCATGATGATGGCCCAGCGCGTCCGACAGCTCTTCCACCGGAAACGGAGAATAGGCGTCCATGCGTTTGTACCCAGCGTCCCGCGCGGCGCGCGTAGCCTCCACCAGGGCGGTCACGTTCCGGAACTCGGCCATCAATCCGTAGATGGGCGGCTTCGTCATTCCTTCTGCTCCGCGACTTCTGCCTGCGGCAGAATGGTGCGCATTTCGAAGATCGAAATCATCGGCAGGAAGCGGATGAACAGGAACAGCAGGCTGAGGAACAGGCCAAAGGTGCCGACGTAGGTCATCCAGTCCCAGCGCGTCGGATGGTACATACCCCAGGAGGACGGCAGAAAATCACGGTGCAGGCTGGTGACCACGATCACGAACCGCTCCAGCCACATGCCCACGTTGACGATCAGTGAAACCGCGAACAGCACCGGCACGTTCATGCGGATCTTCTTCGACCACAGGATCTGCGGCGTCAAAATGTTGCAGAAGATCAGCGCCCAGTAGTACGGCCAGTAGGGGCCGGTCATGCGGTTGTGGATCATGAACTGCTCGTAGCTGTCGGCGCTGTACCAGGCCATGAACGTCTCCATCATGTATCCGTATCCCACGATGAGGCCGGTCGCCAGCATGATCTTCGCCATGTTCTGCAGATGCCGGATGGTGATGAAATCTTCGAGTCCGTAGACGTACCGCAGCGGAATCGCCAGCGTCATGACCATGGCGAATCCGGAGTAGATTGCGCCGGCCACGAAATAGGGCGGGAAGATCGTCGCGTGCCAGCCGGGGACGATGGATACCGCGAAGTCGAAGCTGACGATGGTATGCACTGAAACCACCAGCGGCGTGGCCAGACCGGCCAGCAGCAGGGAGGCGGTTTCGTATCGATGCCAGTGCCGGGCCGAGCCGCGCCAGCCCATGGCCAGGATGCCGTAGATGAACCGCGGCGCGCGGTCGACCGCCCGGTCGCGCAGCGTGGCCAGGTCGGGAATCAGGCCCACGAACCAGAACAGCAGCGACACGGTGGCGTACGTCGACACCGCGAACACGTCCCAGATCAGCGGGCTGCGGAACTGCGGCCACAGCGACATCGTATTGGGGTACGGGAACAGCCAGTAGGCGAGCCAGGGACGCCCCAGGTGCAGAATCGGATACAGCCCGGCGCACGACACGGCGAACAGCGTCATCGCTTCAGCGAAGCGGTTGATCGAGGTGCGCCACCTCTGCCGCAGCAGCAGCAGAATGGCCGAAATCAGCGTACCGGCGTGGCCGATGCCGATCCACCACACGAAGTTGATGATGGCGAAGCCCCAGCCGACTGGAATGTTCACGCCCCAGACGCCTATGCCGCGCAGGAACAGAACGCCCATGCCGTACAGCAGCAGCATCAGCATGCTGAAGGAGACTCCCAGCGCCAGGAACCAGCCGAGCGGCGTCTTCCGCCTCAGCACGATCGAGCTGATCTTGTCGGTGACCGATGAAAATGTGTGTCCCGGCTCGATGACCTCGTCGCGCTTCTCCGGCGCGGGGAGTTCCACGGGCGGCCTGGGCGGTTCCATGCTCACGCTTTCTCCAGCTCCGGGTTCGGATTGCGCAACGACGCCAGGTACGTCGTGCGCGGCCGCGTGTTCAACTCGCCCAGCAGCGGGTAATTCCGCTCCCCGGCTTTCAGTTTCGCGACGCGGCTCTCCTTGTCGTTAATATTCCCAAAAGTGATGGCCTGCGAGGGGCAGGACTGCTGGCACGCCGTCTGAATCTCGCCGTCCCGCACCGCGCGGTCTTCTTTCTCCGACTCGATCTTGGCCGCGTTGATGCGCTGCACGCAGTAGGTGCACTTCTCCATTACGCCCCGGCTGCGCACGCTGACGTCCGGGTTCTTCTGCATCTTCAGGCTCTCCGTGGTGAAGTCCGAGTACAGGAAGAAGTTGAACCGGCGTACTTTGTACGGGCAGTTGTTCGAGCAGTAGCGCGTGCCGACGCAGCGGTTGTACACCATGTCGTTGAGGCCTTCGCTCGAGTGGGCGGTGGCCGCCACCGGGCAGACCAGCTCGCAGGGGGCGTTTTCGCAATGCATGCACAGCACCGGCTGATGATGCGTTACCGGGTGATCGAGGTCCGCGCCTTCGTAGTAGCGGTCCACGCGAATCCACTGCATTTCACGTCCGGCCGCCACCTGTTCCTTGCCGACCACCGGAATATTGTTCTCCGACTGGCACGCCACCACACAGGCGTTGCAGCCCGTGCAGGCGTTCAGGTCGATCGCCATGCCCCAGGCATAGCCTTCGTACTTCACTTCAGGATAGAGAGTGAGCGTCTTGGGCGGCGTCTCCTCCATCTTCTGGATGAACTCGGGATCGGTCTTGAATTCGGCCGCCGTACCGGAGCGTACTGGATGGCGGCCTTCCATGCGCCAGTGATTCTGCGTGCAGGCCAGCGGATAGGAGGCGCCCGTCGGGTGTATCTCCAGGCCGGATCCGAACCAGGGCGCGGCCGACGTGCGCAGCCGGTAGGCGTTGAACCCCGCGCCCTTGGCCACGCGCCCCGCGCGGGTCCGGCCGTAGCCCAGATGCACCGTGACCGAGTCGGCGGGGTGGCCGGGCAGAATCCAGACCGGCGCCTTCACCGTCCGGCCCTCGTAGCGCAGTTCCACTTCCTGCTCGTTTTGCAGGTTCAGGCGTTGCGCGGTGGCCGGACTGATGAGCGCCGTGTTGTCCCAGGTCAGCTTGGTCAGGGGCTTGGGCAGTTCCTGCAGCCAGCCGTTATTGACGAAGCGGCCATCGTAGATACAGGGATCCGGACGGAAGATGATTTCGAGCCCCGCCTTGGCGGACTCGGCCGCTGCGGCGGCGGGCGGTTTGGCGGAAACGCTTTTGACGGCCGCAGCCGATCCGGCGATGAAGCCGTCGTGCACGGACCTCCGCCACCAGGCCTCGAAATCCGCCGCGGGCTTCTGTTCGCGCCAGTGCCCTTTCACGATGTCGTAACTCGACCGCTCCGGCTGATCGCTGAATGCGGCCAGCAATTCCAGCGCGGACTTCCCGCGATAGAGAGGCGCGATCAGCGGCTGCTGGATCGTGACCGTGCCGTCATAGGCGCGCGTGTCGCCCCAGGTCTCTAGGTAATGCGTTTCCGGAACGTGCCAGTGGCAGAGCTCGGAGGTTTCGTCGTCGTACAGCCCGAGCCGGATTCGCAGCTTCACCTTATTGAACTTCTCGGCGAAGGAGAAATCGGCCGGCGCCCAGTAAACCGGATTCGCGCCCAGAATGAGCAGCATTTCCACCGCGCCCGAATCCATGTCCCGCACCAGTTCGCGCAGCGATTCGAACTGATCAACCGGGTTCGTCTCGAGCGGCTCGGTGTACACCACGGTGTGTCCCACCGCCCCCAATGTCTGATTGATCGCGTGCGCCAGGGCGTGGACGCCGGGCGACTGATGATCGCCCGGAATGACCAGGCTCTCGCGGCCGTGCTGCTTGAGATCGGCGACCAGTGCGGCGGGTACTCTCCCCGCGGATCCGTTGAGCTGCCTCGCCAGGTCCGCGGCGAAGTCCCCGATTTCTGAAGCGCGCATCGGCCAGCGGTGATCCGCTTTCGCTCCCGTGTTGGTCGGAGTGCTCTCGGCCGCGTACAACCGCGCGCCGCCTTCGGCGGTACGGCTCTGCGCGAACTCCCGCGCGTAACGGACCTGACCGGGGCCGGACGTCAGAAAATCGGAATCGAGCGACAGGATGACCTTGGCGTTCTCCACCCGGTAATACGTGTTCACCGCTTCGCCGAACGCCAGCCGCGCCCCGGCCCGCGCAGAGTGGGCGCCCGCCGGCTCGTACTGGTGCCACTTGGCCTGCGGAAAATCCCTGGCCAGCCCCCGCAATTGCGACGCCATCGAGGGCGACGTGACAGTCTCCGTCAGTATGCGCACTCCGGCGCCCCTCTTGACTTTCTGATCGGCGATGGCCCCTCGAAATTCGCCCAGAAATCCGGCCCAGGAGGAGATTTCACCGTAGTGCGTCAGCGTCTGCGAGCGGTCCGGATCGTAGAGCGAGAGCACCGTCGCCTGCGTAAGCGCATCGGTCGAACCCAGGCTGGCGGGATGCCGCGGGTTGCCCTCGATCTTGGTCGGGCGGCCCATGTGGCTCTCGACCAGGATGCCGGCGCCGACCCCGCTCAGCGGCGCGGCGGTAGCGAAAAACAGCGGCTTGCCCGGAACGATCTCCTCCGGCGCCCGCACGTACGGCATGATGGTTTCGTTCGGCTGCCGCGTGCACGCCGTAAGCCCGGCCAGCGCCAGCGACGCCCCCATCAGCTTCAAAAATTTCCGCCGGCCCGGCTCATCGTCTTCCCACTCCGACGCCTGCCTGGGAAATTCCCGGAACAGAAACTCCCCAAACCCTTCGGTTCCGGCGATCTCTTCGAGACTCTGCCAGAAACGGGGCCCTTCCGCGCCGGCCAGGCGAGCGCGAATGGCGGCCAGATCAAGGGGTTCGGTCTTGCGTTCGAGAGTCATCAGCGGTGGCAGGTCGAGCAACTGGTCAGGCTCTGAATCCTGTATTCCTTCACAAGGCGGCGTCCCATCGTCTCCTGGTCTTCGGATGGCTCGTATCCCATGCGGAACACTTCTTCGCGCGGGCGCACGTAGCGCTCCGGGTAGCGATGGCAGTCCAGACACCACTCCATCTGCAGCGATGCTTTCTGCCAGGTCAGCGGCATCTTGTCCACGCGCCCGTGGCAGGTTTCGCAGCCCACTCCCTTGTTCACATGGATGCTGTGATCGAAATAAGCGAAATCCGGAAGATCGTGCACGCGGGTCCAGGCAATCGACCGGTCCGTGCGGAAGCTCTCCCGCACCGGCTCCAGCGTGGGACTGGTATTGAAGATTTGCGAATGGCAGTTCATGCACGTTTTGGTCGGAGGAATGTTGGCGAAACCCGACGTCTCCACCGACGTATGGCAATAACGGCAGTCGATGCCGACGTCACCTACGTGGTGAGCATGACTGAAAGGCACCGGCTGCTCCCGCGCCACATTGGCTTGCGTCGCCCACGACGAACGGCTCCACGCGCCGAAAAGCCATAGCAGGAACCCCAGGATAAACACAGACCCGAAAATACTCACCTTCGAGAACGTGTTCGTGCTGCGATGAAAGATCTGAGGCATACGGGCCGTCGCTACTTCCGGTTAGCGCGGGCTACGGCCTGGTGTCCCCTGTTCGAGTGGATGTCGGTTTGCATTGCGGCGATGCGAATACCCATTATGGCGCAGGACCGCCCGATTGCCAACTGCCAGGCCCACTTTTTTGGCTTGCACTTTGGCTGCCCGCAGGCGCCGGGAATTCGCTGGTCGGCGCGGCTCTCCGCCGGAGCGCTCCGGTCATGGTCTGCCGGCAGGATGTGGCCGCTGCTCTCAGCAAAAATCTGACGGCGCCGCGCGCCACCTTTCCTGCCACCCGGCTCTTCGAGTGAGCGGCCGGACTGATCCTGGTATGGCGATTGCAGCCTGTGAGCGGTGCACTTTTCTTCCGCCGGCTGCCGCGCTTGCCCGCGGATCTCCGTGCCCGTCACCGGTCGGTGCAGCCGCTTTGGAGCGCGGTTGAGCGCGGCAATTCAGGACGTCGGATTCTCTCGCCTGCGATCTCGATACCCGGCGGTACCGGCGACTCACTCTCGAAGTTCGACGAGAGAAAGCGGACCTCCGCCATGAATCCATGGACGGAATGCCGTAGTATTGACGCCGTCGGTCATCTTGCGGTCTTGCAGCCGCAATCTATGAAAAAATGCCGATGCTGGTAGGCCGGGGCCACGCTCCCGTAGCTGATGTCCCCGACGGCCGGGTTTCGAAGAATCCGCCCGCGCAGGAACAGGTACTCGACCGCCGCCACGTATCGGGCAAAATATTCCACAGGACGTGGTACGGTTCCGGCGGCGTTCAGGCAGAATGGCAGACGATCAGGAACGCGGCCACGAGGGCGATGGCATCCTCGAGCAAAGCGATCGGCAGATCCTTTCCTCCGATCGCTCTTACCAGTCGGGAACGGAACTCGTAGCCGCCCAGGGTTCCGGCGACCCCGCCCAGCGCGCCGGCCACCAACCCTGCGGGCAGCGACCCGGCCGCGGCGCCGATGGCGGCTCCCGACAGCGCGCCAGTCACGATACGGGCCACAGCCACAACGGGAATGCGCGCACACCCCGGCCTGAAAACCAGCCGCTAGTCTTTGGCTGAAGCCATCACTGCGTCATGCCGTTAACCTGACCCGTTGGATGTACTGCTCGAGTCCGGATTCGAGCAGCGCCAGGCGTGGCTCCGGTTGCGGCGCCGTAGGCGTTTCGCTCGTCCCCCTTCTCCTCACCGCGCCAGGCGGGGAATCGTCATACCCGCCGGCGTTCGTGTCATCGCCGTGCTCACGGGGATGGTACGGCTTGGATCGTCTTCAACACCGATGCTCCAGCGCTGGCCGCGCTCGCGCCTTCGTTCTCCCAGGACCCGTGGTTGTCCGGTCCATCGCCGCCGTTCCCATACCAATGCTGGCGTCGATGTGCTGGGCTGACTGATCCGTCGTCCGCTCTATGGGAAGGAGCTGCCGTCCGCCGCCCGGTTGCGGCAGCGTTTCAAGGATCCGCATCTCAGCCGCGTCGGTCCTGGTGACGGTCATGGGCGCGCCCGCTCGCCGGTGTATCCAGCTCAGCCTGTTCCGCGACTGGAACCTGCTACCCCCGTTTCTATTCGGATCGGCTACATTTCGGCAGGAGGATACTATATTACTTGGCTATGCAAATCACTCGTAGACAGGTTCTTCGTCTGTGCGGCGCCGCGCCCTTTTCTCGAGCCCGCGCCGCTGGGCGGCCCAATGTAGTGCTGATTCTCGCCGATGACATGGGCTATGGCGACCTCTCCTCCTATGGCTGTCCGGACATCCGGACGCCCAACATCGACTCGATCGGGGCCAAAGGCGTTCGGCTGACGAAGTATTACACCAACGCGCCGGACTGCTCGCCAACCCGCACAGCTACCCTTACGGGGCGTTATCAGGCGCGTGTCGGAGGTTTGGAATGCGCCATCGGAGTGGGCAATGTCGGCCGGTATGACGACGCCGAGTGGCTGGCCAAACAGGGGGAACTCGGCCTTCCCGTGTCGGAAACGAGCATGGCGCGCATCTTCAAGAACGCCGGTTACGATACCGCTTGTTTCGGAAAATGGCACCTCGGATACGCGGACAAGTTCTCCCCGAACCGCCATGGATTCGATGAATATTTCGGGATTCTCGGCGGCAACGCCGATTATTTCACCCACAGGGAGGAGGACGGGACCAACGTTCTCTACCGCAACGGTAAGCCGGTCGAAGCGAAGGGATACACAACCGATCTGATCGCGGAGGAGGCCGTGAGCTGGCTGGCACGGAAGCGGTCGAAGCCGTTCTTCCTCTACGTTCCGTTCACCTCTCCCCACACGCCGATCCAGGATCCCGACGGCTACGATCCGAAAACCGGCGCTGCGCCGGTGCGCCAGGGCCATCGGCCGACATATGCCAAGATGATCGAGCGGCTGGACCGGCGCGTCGGCGACATCCTGTCCCAATTGGACAGAATGGGCGCTGCCGGCGAAACGCTGGTGATTTTCTCCAGCGACAACGGCGGCGATCCGAACGGGCGCAACGATCCGTGGCGCGGCAAGAAAGGATCGTTGTGGGAAGGCGGCATCCGGGTACCTTGTATGATGCGATGGCCGGGCCGGATTCCGGGGGGCAAGACCATCGACCAGGTGGCGGTCTCGATGGATCTGCTGCCCACGATGCTGGCGGCCACAGGCATTGCCGCGCCGTCGGGTCGTCCGTTGGATGGAGTGAATCTGCTGCCCGTGCTGGAGGGATTGAAACCGAATTATCCACGCACGCTATTCTGGCGAGCCAAACGAGGAACACGGGTGCGAAAGGCCGTTCGCGTGGGCGATTTGAAGCTGGTGATCGACGAGGGAGAGGAACTCCACGATCTCGCCAAGGACGAACTCGAGCAAAGGAATCTGCTGCCCACTGCCGAGATGATCGCCAAGGGTCTTCGGGCGAAGCTGGCCGCATGGGAGCAGGAAGTAATGGCGCCGAGATTGAGGCCGTTCCGCAGCGCGCCGGGGTGAAAGAAGCGGCAAGTCAAAGTGACGAGTCCGTAGCGGTCGCACACTCCATGGGCCACACCCGCCGCCGGGCGTCATGCCGGGTTTGCCCCGCGGCGGATGTGGCTGCTTCTCAAAAAACTGCTTAGAACATATTCCAGAGATACTGATTGTAGATTTCGTGATGGAACTGGACCTCCGGTGGTTTGACGACTGTTCCCAGCAGCCGCGCGCACCGGTCGGCCGACGCCTTCTTGAGCTCCATGTATCTGCTCTTCACATCCTCGCCGAGGATTTCGGTGGTCCACTCCGACTTGTTGAAATTGTCCATCGCGTCGTAGATGTTATCCGGCAGGAAGCGCTTGGCTGAGCGGAGGTTCTCGATTTTCGCGATGCTGCCGTCGAGCCCGGTCTTGAAGATGGAGTAAAGGGCCATATACGGGTTCGCGTCCGGACCCACCGAGCGCACTTCGACGCGAGCGCTACGCTCGTTGCCTATCGGGATTCGAACCATGGACCCTCGGTCGACCGCCGAGGCGATGATCTGGTTGGGCGCCTCGAAATGCGGATCGAGCCGGCGGTACGCGTTGACGCTCGCGTTCAGCAGGAGGCAGATGTCATTGCCGTGCGAGAGGATCCGGTCCACGAAATCCCACGCTTCCCTGCTGATCTTCTCTTCACCTTTCGGATCCCAGAAGATGTTCTTGCCGTTCTTGCCGACCGAAACATTGGTGTGCATGCCGCTGCCGTTCACGCCTACCACCGGCTTCGGTAAAAAGCTGGCCGAGAGCCCCATCCTGGTCGCCACCTGGCGGCAGATCAGTTTGTAGATCTGGATCTGGTCGGCGGCAGCCACCACTTCCGAATAGCCGTAATTGATCTCGAACTGCGAAGGCGCTACTTCCGGATGGTCCTTCTCGTTCTGGAAGCCCATGGCGCGCTGCACTTCGGCCGCCGTGTCGATGAAGATCCGCAGCGGGTCGCCCGGCAGCGAGT
>DATJFH010000314.1:0-14558 GCA_035495815.1 Bryobacteraceae bacterium | reverse complement strand
GCCGTCCTGGCGCTGGCGACCAATGAAGAACTGGTGGTCGCGCGCCGGGCGTATCCGTTACTGGTCGCGGCGCTTTAGCGTCGGACGCTCGTCCTGATCTTCCTTCTGCTTCTGCTCGTTGCCGTTCTCGTCGACCGGAATCGTTCCGCCGCCCGGTGCGCGGCGCAAACGCGGACGGTTCACGTCCTTGTCGTCCGGCTTGCGGCGATTGTGCATGGTCATCAGCCGGGTCTTTACATCGTTGAACTCGGAGGTGGTGACCACGTACTCCGGCTTGGCCTTCAGAATCTCCTGAATGGTCTTCTGCGACGTCTTGATCCGGTCGTCCGTCATCGGGTGCGACGAGAAGATCTTCGACATGGTCCCCGGCTTCTTCTTCTCCTTGGACTGAATCTTCTCGAAGAAGTCCACAAACGCCGTCGGATCGTAGCCGGACTTGTACATGTACTGCAAGCCCAGATAATCCGCTTCGGATTCGAATCCACGGGAGAAAGTCAGGAACCCCAGCGGGATCGCCAGCCCGGCGCCCTGGCGGATTGCGTACCCGGTCCAGCCGCCCATGAAGATCAGCGGAATGCTGGCGTAGTTGATGATCTGGCCGCGGGTCGCCTGGCGCGTGCCGTGACGGGCGGCCACGTGCGCGATCTCATGCGCCATCACGCCCGCAAGCTCGGCTTCCGAATCCGCGTTGAGCAGCACGCCGGTATTCACGAAGAAAAAACCGCCCGGCAGCGCGAACGCGTTGATCTCTTCGGCGTCGACCACTTTGATGGTGAACGGAACCTTGGCGTCCGAGTTGCGAACCAGGTTCTGCCCCACCCGGTTGACGTATTCGGCGATCACCGGATCGTCCACGATCTTCGCCTGACGCTCCACTTCCTGCGCCAGTTGTTTCCCCAGTGCAATCTCCTTCTCGATCGAGTAGAAGTTTACGCCCTTGCCGACATCGCGGTTGCCGATTTCTTCCGGGTCCTTCTTTTTGTCCTTGGCGACCGCCGTGGAGAACGTCACCAGAACAGCCAGGGTAATTGTGGAGAAGCGTTTCATCAAGAGATCTCTCCCGTCTATCAGTATATCTCCAGACGCTTCGCGGAAGATAATGGTTTCTTTATATGATTGGAGAGCGCCGCAAGAGGCTGGTCATTCCACCAGGTCGCGGCGCTTGAGAGTCGGCTGCTCTTCGCCATCTTCATCCCCAACCGGCTGGCTTGCCGCCGGAGAACGCCGCAGGCGCGGCTGGTTCGGATCGCCGTCCTTGCGTGGTACATAGCGGGCTTTCAGCCTCGCCCGGATTTCGTTGAATTCCGAGGTTGTCACCACGAACTCCGGCCTGCCGGGCAGCATCTGATCGATATTCTTCTGCGTTTTCCGGATCCGGTCCTCGGTCATCGGGTGTGTATTGAATACTTTGGCGATCGTGCCGGGTCTCCGCTTCTCGAGCGACAGCATGCGCTCGAACAGGTCGATCGAAGCCGTCGGGTCGTAACCGGCCTTGTACATGTACTGCAGGCCGAACATGTCGGCTTCCGACTCGAAACCGCGGGAGAAAGTCAGGAACCCCAGGGGGATGGCCACGCTTGCCCCTTGCCGTACGGCGTAACCGGTCCACCCGCCCAGCAGGATCAGGGGCAGGCTTGCCAGGTCCGCAATCTTCGCGCGGGTTGCCTGCCGGGTCATGTGGCGTGCCGCCACGTGGGCGATCTCATGCGCCATTGCCCCAGCCAGTTCGGCCTCCGTCTCGGTCGCTTCGATCAGGCCCGTGTTTACAAATATGAACCCGCCGGGAAGCGCGAACGCGTTCAATTGCTCTCCTTCCACGATCTGAAAGCTGAACGGAATGCCTGCGTCCGAGTTCCGCGCCAGGTTCTGGCCCAGCCGGTTTACATATTCCGCAATGAGCGGATCCTCCACCAGCTTGGATTGCCGTCTGACTTCTTCGGCCAGCTGCTTCCCGAGCGCGATCTCCTTCTCGATCGAGTAGAAATTCACGCCCTTCCCTATGTCCCGGTTCCCGATCTCGTTCGGATCCGTCTTCTTGTTTTTGCCCTGCGCGACGCCGCACAGCAGCAGCGCGCAAGCCGCCAGCATCCGGATGGACGGGATTGTCATGCGTGCTTTTGACGTATAGTCGAGAAAATGGGTTTCGAAATTCATGAACAATACCGCGACCAGTTCCCGGTGACCGAGTCTTTAATCTACCTCAACCACGCAGCCGTAGCGCCCCTGTGCAAGCCGGCCGCCGACGCCATGAAGCACCTTGCCGAGGATGCGCTGCGGTTCGGCAGCCTTCATTACGACCGCTGGATGGCTGCCTATGAAGGTGTGCGGCTGGCCGCGGCCCGTCTGATCGGATCCAGTGCCCGGGAGATTGCCATCGTCAAGAACACGTCGGAGGGCATTGCCATGGTGGCAACCGGCATCGACTGGAAGAAAGGGGACCGGGTGGTCGCCTTCCGCGAGGAGTTCCCGGCCAACTATCTCCCCTGGAAGAAGCTGGAGGAGCTTGGCGTCGGGATTAACTGGCTCTCGGTGCAGGATCCGCTGGAGCGTATGGACGAAGCCTGCCGGGGAGCGCGGCTTCTCGCCATCAGCCACGTCCAGTATCTCAGCGGCTATCGCGTGGACTTGAATGCGATCGGCGAAATCTGTCACCGGAGGGGCTGCTTCTTCTTCGTGGACGCAATCCAGGGCCTGGGGGCCTTCCCCTTGGACGTCGAGCAGGCCCACATCGACGCGCTGTCGGCCGACTCCCACAAGTGGCTGCTCGGTCCGGAAGGCTGCGGCATCCTCTATGTGCGGCAGAGCCGCCAGGACGAGGTGCGCCCGGTGGAATTCGGCTGGACCAATGTGGCCAACTACAGCGACTATGCTTCCCGGGACATGAAGCTCCGTCCCGACGCCGGAAGATACGAGTGCGGGACGCTCAACACCATCGGATGCTTCGGCGTGCAAGCTGCGCTCGAGTTCCTGCTCGAGGTGGGCGTTTCGAACATCGCGCCCGCCATCCAGGCGCTCGGTGACCGGCTCGCCGATGGAGTGCTGGCAAAAGGTTATGAGGTCCTGGGCTGCCGTACTCCCGCGACGGGCGCGGGCATCGTCAGTTTTCGCCATCCGGCGAAGGACAGCCATGTCTTAGTAAAACGTCTGAAGGAGAGAGGAATGATTGCCGCCCCCAGGCAGGGCTGGGTAAGGATGGCGCCTCATTTCTACATCCGGCCCGACGAGATCGATCAGGTGTTGGACGAGCTTTAACTGGCTTGGGACCACTTTGCGCCGGCGCTCAATTCTACCCCGACGTGGAACTTCAGACCCTTGGCGTTGCAATAGCGGACGGCGCCTCCTGCCGCCCAATCGGCCCCGTTCAGTTCGGGCGCGTTCAACGTTACGTAGGAAAGAGGTTTGATCGGCTCGACGAGCTCGACGCAAACACCGGTATCGGAACAGTTGAGAATCTTTCCGCGTGCGAAATGGGATTCCCCGGCTGCTCCGTGCCAGCGGATCTTCACAGTGGCAGTGGAAGATATTCGCTCATGGCGGCGCGATTCAGGATGTCGCATTGCGGCTCCTAATGTTCTGTAGCCATAGTATAAGGTCACTCACCTAGAACTACAAGACTGATTCTCTATTGTGAGCTGTTGAAAAGTAATGGGTCCCTCATTCTGATGATTCTATTGGACCGTCTTCCGAAGCCAAACTTCCAGTACGACTGGTAAATTATTGACAGATTGCCATTTAAAGAATAATCTAAGGCATCTTCACGGACCAAGGTATCGGGAATGGCTCATACGAATTTGAAACGAGGTCTGGAACTCAGGCGGCACCGCCGCTACATGGTCGACGCAGCCTTCCTGCAGGTGTCCTGGCTCGACAGAACGGGGCGAATGAAAACCGCCCGGACAAGGGCTCTCAACGTATCGGAAACGGGGATCGCCATCGAGCTGCCGGAGGCGGCAATGCCGTTATTGATCCGGTTCCACTCGGATAAATACAACGTCAAGGGTATGGGCTCGGTCCGTTACTGCGTGCGGTCGGGAAATAAGTATGTGGTAGGCGTGGAATTCGGAGAGGATCTGCGTTGGCAGCCGCCGCGTGATGAAGTGCCGGAGCCTATCCCTCTCTGCGATCCAAGGGTGAACTAGGACTGCCGCCGGCCACGTCTTACCGCAGTGGCGCGTCCACGCCGGACCGCGTTCGACCCCCGGTAGCGCGCGCGCGCATTCATGAAGTTTATCGATCGATCCTATCTCAGGGGTGCGCCCCCGCCAGTACGGTTTCGGCGCGCTTCAGCACGCATTCGAGACACTGACGCAGGTTTTCCGGATCGAGCGCGGCAAAGCTCTCGTCCCCCGGAAGCCCCTTCAAGGAGCAGCCATTCGCCGCGGTTGACGCGCAGGCTCACGCCCCGCAAAACGATCCCGGCGTCAGGCGGCCCGGCCCGTTCCGGTGACCTCGCTCGATGCAGCGCACCGGAGATGTCAGCGCGGACGGACAGCGGTTCTTCATCACTGCACGTGTTTGTGAACTGGCAGGCGGCGGTCAAGCCGTAGAGGCTGTGCTCACAACATCCACAATTCCGGCCGCAGGGCCTGCTTGAGCTTGTTCGCCAGCAGACACGCCAGCGCGCGCCGGCCGAATTCGACCCGGGCGAACACCGTCATCCCAGGACGCAGCAGCCCGTCAGGATTCTGAATCGTCAGCTCCACGCGGGGTAGGCCCTCACGCCATTCGGATCGAGCTCACTCTCTCGCCGATCCGCGACACCACGCCGCGGAATCCGATGCGAACGCGGCGAGGAACACCGGCTTTCAATCTTCAACTCCGGCCGGTCCCTGAAGGGGCCTCAATCGGGCCCTCGACCGAAAACACTTGAATCGATTCGGCTTTGCCCTTTACGTGAAGCAGGTCGCCCTTCCTGAATCGAAACCGATTCCGGACGGCGACGTACGTATATTCGCTGACCAGCGTATCCACGTTGAGTTCCTTGGTCTTGGACTCAAGGCGCGAAGCCGTGTTGACGGTATCCCCGACGGCCGTGTACTCCATCCGCTGCTCGCATCCGATGTTCCCCACCACGGCCACGCCGGTGTTGATACCGATGCCAATGCGGAAGTCCTTGACATGGTACCGTTCAAACTTCTCACGGAGCTCGCGAACACCGTTCTGCATTTCCAGCGCTGCGTAAATCGCGTGCTCTTCCTGGAAGGGATCGTCGGCCGGCGCGCCGAATATCGCCATGAAGCCGTCTCCAAGGAACTTGTTGAGGGTTCCCTTGTACCGAAAGATGGCGTCGATCATCTTGTCGAAGTACTCGTTCAACAGGCTGACGACCTCCTCCGGGCTCATGTTTTCGGACAGGGACGTGAACCCGCGCACGTCTGCAAACAAGACGGTGATCTTCCGTCGCTCGCTCTTGAGCTCCGCCATCTTGCCGGACGCCAGAATCTCGTCCGCGACCTCGCGTGACACGTAGCGGACCAGCGTGAGCTTGAGGTTCTCCCGCTGCCTGAGTCCGGCCACCATCTCGTTGATGGCACTGGCCAGCTGGGCGAACTCGTCGTTGCTCCGCCATTCGACCTGAGTGTTGAGATGTCCCAGGCCCACCGACCTAACGGCCTGGCCGATCACCGTCAGGGGCTGCGTCAGCCTGCGGGACGCCACGACCGCCACCCCGACGGCAAGTCCCACCGAGAGCATCATCGCCGCGATGCCACTCAGCAGCAGCCGCCGTAGACGGCCTAGCACATCCTCGGCATTGATGTCCGCTCCCAGGAGTCCGACAGACGTCCCGGTCCGATCTCGAATCGGCGCCAGCGCAGTGAGCCAGGAGCCCCACTGGTCCTTGACGAAGCCCTTCGGAACGTAGACCGCATCGAAGTCGAGGGTCGATACATCGATGGATTTGAACGCCTCTCCAAAGTGGGATTTGTCTACTCCTTCCTCCTCGGCCTCCACAACGAAGTGAGCCGCCTTCGGGTTCTTCGTGTCCTGCGCGATGATGTAGAGGTACTTCAGCCGCACATCCTGTCTGCGGTTGGTGTCTCGGACGCGTCGCAGATAGGCCTCGATCTCACGGTAGTCGGGCGAGTCCTCGTCGGCGCGCACGCGAATCTGCAGATAGCGGTCGACGTTTATCAGGGCGGACGCGGTGTCGGCGATCGACACGACTGTCGTCTCCATCTGCTTGACCAGGCTCGTCCGCGCCTGGTAGTAGACTAGGGCCAGCAGTACGCCGTTGGTCATCAGGGCCAGGGCTACAAGGCCAATCGAAACTTTAGTGCGGTACTTCATGGACACCCTTTGCGGACCTGACGAACCTGATCAAACGAACGTCCACATAGGCCCGCGTGTTAGCCGCTCGATGTTTTCATTCGCATCCTTGAACTCGCGGTACTTTCGAGCGCTCTCGCGCTTCATCAAGGAGAAATCGCTGGCAGCTTGAGAATCCGGTCTCAAAAAGCGCATCGTGACGGCGTTCTTGACTTCCTGGGAGCAGTATCGCGCCACGGCAACGGATTGATCCAATTTGCAATGTCATCGGGTCCTGCGGGCCGTTTGCCACATTCATCCGCGAAGTACGCTCCATTATGTGTCGTTCAAGTAAGTTCTGCGCCCCAAGAAGTGCGGCTCCGGGCCATTGATAGCCGTTGGGAAAATGAGTGGCGCGCGAATATACCTGCTACACCGGTCACCCGGCCGCCCACGATCAGCGGGTAATCGGCAAATGTCACTAAGGTTCTGGTCAAAGATGGCTTGCCGCGCAACGAAAATGTCCACAAGTGTGCTATCGGCGAAAGGGGAAAGAGCTTGAGCGGCAACGGGAGCTCCAACTGCGCAGATCGAGGAACGGCTCCGGCAGCCGGTGCGAGCCGCGTTTATCGGACTCAGCGTCCCGCGCCATCAAACACGCGAATGGCAATCCGCTAGCAAGTGCCCTATAATAGTGGAAAGCAACTGCTCGGCAACCGGACGTGTGTCAGCTCACCCCGAAAGGCCTGAAGTAGTCCAGAAGCGTCATGTTCGACAACTTATCCGACAAGCTCCAACGGGTATTCAAAAATCTGCGCGGCGAAGGCAAGCTCACGGCGGCCAACATGGAAGCCGCTCTGCGCGAGATTCGCGTGGCCCTGCTCGAAGCCGATGTCAATTTCAAAGTTGTCAAGCAACTCATCGAATCCGTTAAAGAAAAGGCCATGGGTGAGGAAGTGCTCTCCTCGCTCTCCCCTACCCAGCAAGTCGTCAAAATCGTCAACGACGAGCTGACCCGCATTCTCGGGAGCCATCAATCCAAACTCCGCTTCGCCAACGAGCCGCCCAGCGTCATCATGATCGTCGGGCTGCAGGGCTCGGGTAAGACTACGTCCACCGGCAAGCTTGCCCGGTGGCTGTCCAAAAACGGCCACAATCCGATGATGGTTTCTGTCGACGTCTACCGCCCTGCGGCGCGTGAGCAGTTGCGCGTGGTAGCCAAAGACGTGGGGCTGCCGATTTATCCCGGAACGCCCGAGGAATCGAAGCCGCTCGACCTGGCGCGGTCGGCGCGCCGTGAAGCGGTGAACAATGGGCGCGACGTCCTGCTGGTCGATACCGCCGGGCGCCTGCACATCGACGATGATCTGATGGTGGAATTGCAGCAGCTCAAAGAGCTCCTGAACCCGGTCGAGATTCTGTTCGTCGCCGACGCCATGACCGGGCAGGACGCCGTCAAGAGCGCCGACGAGTTCCACAAGCGGCTGGCCATCACCGGCGTCATCCTCACCAAGATGGATGGCGACGCCCGCGGAGGCGCGGCTCTTTCGATCCGGCACGTGACTGGACAGCCGCTGAAGTTCGTGGGCGTGGGCGAAAAGTCCGACGCGTTGGAGCCGTTTTACCCGGACCGGGCGGCTTCGCGCATTCTGGGGATGGGCGACATGCTCTCGTTCATCGAGAAGGCGGAGCAGGCGATCGACAAGCGCCAGGCCGTCGAGATGCAGCGCAAGCTGATCGAAAACGAGTTCACGCTCGAGGACTTTCGCGATCAGATCCGCCAGCTGCGCAAGCTCGGACCGCTCGAAGGGATGCTGTCGATGATGCCGCAGGTGGGCATCCTCAAGGACCTGAAGAACGTGAAGGTCGACGAGAACGAGATCACGCGCGTGGTGGCTATCATCGATTCGATGACGCCGAAGGAGCGCGCCAACCACATGCTGATCAACGGCAGCCGGCGCCGGCGCATCGCCCTCGGCAGCGGCACCAGCGTCCAGGAAGTCAACCAGCTGCTCAAGCAGTACGGGCAGGCCAAGAAGATGATGAAGAGCTTCTCCGGCGGCATGATGGGGAAGAAGTTCGGCAAGATGAAGTTGCCGTTTATGTGACAAGGAGAGACATGTTAATGATTCGTTTGGCGCGATTCGGCGCCAAGAAGAAGCCGTTTTATCGAGTGGTAGTGATCGAGAAAGAGAAGGCCCGCAACGGCCGTAGCATCGAGGTGGTCGGGCATTACAACCCGTTGACCGATCCCGCCAAGGTTCATCTGGAGCACGATCGGATTGCCTATTGGAAGAAGTCCGGAGCGCAGTTGTCCGATACGGTCGCGCACCTGCTCGAGAAGAACCCCGCTCCTGCTTCTGTGCCCGCGGCCTGACCGGAATCGGCACGCCGCGGCTGTTAACATAAGGTACGAAGGAGGCGCACGGATGAAGGAGTTGATCGAGGATATTGCGAAAGCTCTAGTGGACATCCCGGAAGGAGTTTCCGTGCATGCCGTTGAAGGTGAACAGGTGACCGTCCTCGAATTGCGGGTGGCGCCGGGGGATTTGGGTAAAGTGATCGGGAAGCAGGGGAGGACCGCCCGGTCGATTCGAACGATTTTGGGCGCGGCCGGAATGAAGCTCAACAGGCGCTTCACTCTGGAGATTCTGGAGTAGAGATTCCGGCGAAAGACCAGCAGCCGGATTCCGAATGGGTTGCGGTCGCCGCGCTGACCCGCCCTTGGGGTATCCGCGGAGAGATCGTAGCCATCCCGCTCAGCGATCATCACGAACGGTACGAGCGGCTGGGCCGCGTGTATCTGTTTGCAGCCGACAGGCCGCCCGGGGAGTACCAACTGGAGTCCGTGCGGAATGTTTCGGGTTCGATGCTGTTGAAATTCCGCGGCATCGAGTCGATTGAAGACGCCGAGCCGTGGCGGGGCGCGGAAGTCCGGATCCCGCGCTCCGAGCGGGTGCAACTCGAATCGGGCGAGTTCTTTCTGAGTGATTTGACCGGATGCGAGGTGGTCGAGCGCGGGACCGGGCAGTCGCTGGGAGTGGTCACCGGCTGGAACGACGGCGGCGCTTCGGGGCTGCTCGAAGTGGGCCCCGATCTGCTGATCCCGTTCGCGCGATCCATCTGCGTGGGCATCGACGTGGCCGCCCGGCGGATCGAAGTAGAGCTGCCCGAGGGTTTGAAGGATTTGAATCGGCCATGACGTTTCATGTGCTCACGATTTTTCCGGAGTTTTTCGCCGGTCCTTTCGAGCATGGGATCGTGGCCCGGGCGAGGGAAGCCGGACTCGTCCGCATCGAGGTTTACAACCTGCGGGACTGGACCTCCGACCGCCACAAGACGGTGGACGACCGCCCGTTCGGCGGTGGTGAAGGAATGCTGCTCAAGGCCGAGCCGCTGTTTCAGGCGGTGGAGTCGATCTGGCCGGACCGGAGGCCGGGCGAACGGGAGCGCCGCGTGGTTCTACTATCGGCCCAGGGCAGCCGCTTCGATCAGGAGGCGGCCGAGCGTCTGGGTGAGGCCGGCGAGTTGCTGCTGATCTGCGGCCGGTACGAGGGTGTGGACGAGCGTGTCGCGACCCACCTGGCGGATGAAGAGCTGTCGATCGGCGATTATGTGTTGAGCGGGGGCGAACTGGCGGCCGCCGTGGTCGTGGACGTGATTGCGCGCCGCATTCCGGGCGTGTTGGGAAACCAGGATTCCGCCGTAATGGAATCCTTCAGCGGGAAGGACCGGATCCTGGATTGTCCGCAGTACACGCGCCCGGCCGATTTTCGGGGGATTCGCGTTCCTGACGAACTGCTGAGCGGGAATCACGAGCAGATCCGCCGCTGGCGGCGCCGGGCGGCGCTCGAGAAGACCGGACGGCTGCGGCCGGACCTGCTGCGGGAAGCCGAAGCGAACTGTAGAATGGATAAGGAAATAGCCAAATGAATAACGCGCTGTTGACTAAATTTATAAGCAAGCACAAACGCACCGACATCCCCGAATTTCGCCCCGGCGATACGATTCGCGTTCACGTCAAGATCAAGGAAGGCGACAAGGAGCGGCTGCAGGCCTTCGAAGGAACGCTCATCGCCCGGAACAACACGGGAATGGGGGAGACCATCACCGTCCGGAAGGTCAGCTTCAGCCACGGAGTGGAGCGTATTTTCCCGTTGCACGCCCGGGTGATCGACCACATCGACGTCGTGCGGACCGGCAAGGTGCGCCGGGCGAAGCTGTACTACCTGCGCGGGCTGAGAGGCAAGGCCGCGCGATTGAAAGAGCGAACCTAGCTCCGCGCGCTAAAACCGGAGTCCAGCTACTGCTCCATGTGGGCCGAACAGCCAGCCGGCAAGATCCGCTGCGATGGGACGATCGAGCGGGAAGTGCGCGCGCGCGGTTTTCGATCCGTAGCCGGCGTGGACGAGGTGGGCCGGGGCGCGTTGTTCGGACCTGTTTTCGCCGCCGCCGTGATACTTTCCGGAGATCGGCCGATCCGCGGTCTGAACGACAGCAAGCTGCTCGAGCCGGAGCGCCGAGAAACGCTGGCGGAGCGAATCCGCGAGCGTGCCGTGGCCTGGTCGGTGGCCGCGGTGGACGCCGCCACCATTGACCGCATCAACATCTACCACGCCTCGCGCCTGGCCATGAAGCTGGCCGTCGAGAAGCTCCCCACAAGGCCGGATTTCCTGCTCATCGATGCCTTGTGCCTGGATGTGCCGATTGCCCAGCGCGCGCTCATCCACGGCGACGCCCGCTGTCAGGCCATCGCCGCCGCGTCCATCATCGCCAAGGTGACTCGCGACGCCTGCATGTGCGAATGGGACGCCGTGTTCCCCGCCTATGGTCTGGCGCGTCACAAAGGCTACTCCACGCCGGAGCATTCCGGCGCGCTGCTCTCTCACGGCCCCACGCCCCTGCACCGCCTGAGCTTCGAGCCGGTGCGCTGCCACTCGCTGTTCCCGGTGGAATCGGAGCAGCAGATGGATCTGTTCGACGAGATGGCCGTCCACGAATGCCTATAGACTCCACTCCCCCGCGGCTGGGACAGGTCGAACAGGCGCCGCCCGCCCCGGCTTATCGCTGGTACCACAAGGCGACGGCGCTGCTGTTTATCGTCTTCTGCCTCGAAGTGGGCGTCGTGCTGTTGGTTTTTCCCTGGTCGGAGTATTGGGATAATAACTTTTTCTCGAATTGGATCCCCAGCCTGCGGGATCTGTGGGACAATCCCTATCTGCGCGGAGCGGTCAGCGGCCTCGGGATCGTGAATATCTACATCTCCTTCAGCGAGCTGTTCCGCCTGCGCCGGTTCTCGAAATCCGAATAGGAAGGTGGAAGCGATGCAAAAAGCACAAATGGGTGAAAGCCGGAGCCCCGTGACCCCGGAGGCCGTCGAAAAATGGAAGCAGGGCCTGCGCGGCGACCTGCTGTTGCCGGACGCCGCCGGTTACGACGGCGCGCGCAGGATTTACAACGGGATGATCGACCGCCGGCCCGCCATGATTCTGCGCTGTTCGGGCGTCGCCGACGCCATGAGCGCGGTGGAATTCGCGCGGACTCATGACGTGCCGGTCTCGATTCGCGGCGGCGGCCACAACGTGGCCGGAAACGCTCTCTGCGAAGGCGGCCTGATGATCGATATGTCCGGGATGAAGGGCGTGCGCGTCGATCCCGTGCGCCGCACGGCGCGGGCCGAGCCCGGGCTGACCTATCGCGAGTTCGACCGCGAAACCCAGGCCTTCGGACTGGCCACCACCGGCGGCACCGTGTCGGCCACCGGAATCGCCGGGCTGACGCTGGGCGGCGGGATCGGATGGCTGGCCCGCAAGCACGGCCTGGCCTGCGACAATCTCGTTTCGGTGGACCTGCTAACCGCCGCCGGAGAGCTTCTGACCGTGAACGCCGAACAGAACCAGGACCTGTTCTGGGCCGTGCGCGGGGCCGGTCACAATTTCGGAATCGTGACTTCGTTCGAATACCGCCTCCATGACGTCGGCCCGGTGACCGGCGGTATGCTGGTTCATCCCATCGAGCGCGCGAAAGCGATGCTTCAGGCCCATCGCGAGGCTTGCCATGCCGCGCCCGAGGAGATGATGACCGCCGCCGGCCTGCTCCCCTCGCCCGAACTGTCACCGATTGCCGGCATCGTCGGCTGCTATCACGGACCGGCGGAGCATGCCGCCGGCGCATGGCAACCCTGGCGCGAGTTCGGCCCGCCCGTGATGGACACCGTCCAGCAGATGCCCTACACCTCGATGCAGCGGCTGATCGACGAGCCTTTTCCGGCCGGACTTCAGAATTACTGGAAATCCTGCTTTCTGGCGGAGCTCAGCGACGAGGCGATCGACGTCATCGTCGGCTACCACGCCGCCAAGCCGTCGCCCCTGACCGCCATCGTGGTGGAGCATCTGGGCGGGGCGGTCGCCCGGGTGGGGAAGGACGAAACGGCTTTCAGCCAGCGCGACGGGATCTTCAACGTGTTGATGGTCTCACGCTGGACCGATCCGGCGGATGCTGATAAAAATGTGGCCTGGACGCGTGGCCTCTGGTCGGCCCTCGCCCCCTTGGGCACCGGCGGCGTCTACGTGAACTATCTCGGGTCGGACGAAAACGATCGTGTCGCGGATGCCTACCGCGGCCATTACCAGCGGCTGGCCGCGCTCAAAGCCAAATACGATCCGGCGAACTTCTTCCGGCACAACCAGAATATCCGGCCGGGGACGGCCTAGCAGCGCCGGAATCAAGCCGCGATACTTCTTCCTGTTTATGAGAAAGGCGCTTCTCATGCTGGCCCTGATCCCGGTCTGCCGGGCCCAGCCGATCTCCGGCGAGCGGATTCGCGCGCATGTGAAATTTCTCTCCGGCGACCTGCTCGAAGGCCGCGGCGTCGCCATGCGCGGCGGAGAGCTGGCGACCGAATATATCGCCACCCAGTTCGCTCTCGCCGGAGCCCGTCCCGCGGGTGAGGCCGGGACCTACTTCCAGAAAGTTCCGCTCGTCGGAGTTCAGACCGCGCCCGAGTCCACGCTCTCGGCGCACGCCGGCTCGGGCAAGGATCTTTCCTTTCGCTGGCTGGAGGAGTTCGTCGGTGTCAACCGCCGCCAGAAAGCGTCCGAGGCCTTCGACGCCGAAGTCATTTTCGCAGGTCACGGCATCGTCGCTCCCGAGTTCAAATGGGACGACTACAAAGGCGTGGACGTCAAGGGCAGGATCCTCGCCCTGTTCACCAACGAACCTGCCTCCAGCGATCCGAAATTCTTCGCAGGCCGCGCTCTGACTTACTATGGCCGCTGGTCGTACAAGTATGAGGAGGCGCTTCGCCACGGAGCCCTCGGCGTGATCATCATCCACACCACCCCGACCGCCGGGTACGGATGGGAGGTCGTGCGCAATTCCTGGGGCCGCGAGGAGCCCTTCGTGAAGCTGGGATCCGGAGAGTCCGAACTGGCGCTCGCCGGATGGATCACGCGGGACGCCGGGGGAAAGCTGCTGTCGATGGCGGGTAAGTCCGTTGACGAGCTGCTCAAGGCCAGCGAGTCGCGGGATTTCAAGCCCATTCCGCTGGGTATTCGCATCCGCGGAGCGATCCACTCCAGAATCCGGCCCATGGACACCAGAAATGTGGCCGCGATCGTCCCCGGCAGTGATCCCCAGGCTGCCGGCGAAACTGTAATCTTCAGCGCGCACTGGGACCACCTCGGCATCGGCGCTCCGGTCAACAACGACGCAATCTACAACGGCGCGGTGGACAACGCCACCGGCTGCGGCATTCTGCTGGAGCTGGCCCGCGCCTGGGCGGCGCTCCCCCGCAAGCCCCGCCGGTCCGCCCTGTTCCTTGCCGTGACGGCCGAAGAGGGCGGCTTGCGTGGATCGGAATACTACGCGCAGCATCCGCTCGTCCCGCCCGGAAAGACTGTCGTTGCGCTGAATTATGACGCTCTGCAGCCCGTCGGCAGGACCACCGGAGTAGTCGTGACGGGAGCGGAGCGAACCACGCTGTGGCCGCTGGTCCAGAATACCGCCAGGCGCTTTCGCCTGATCATCAAGCCCGACCCGCGCCCCGAGCAGGGCAGCTACTACCGGTCCGATCACTTCTCCTTCGCGCGCGCGGGCATTCCCTCGTTCACGATCGCCGAAAGCAATGAGTTCGCCGGCAAGCCGGAAAATTACGGCGCCCAGGTCTTCAAGGAATACAACGAAAAGCGCTACCACCAGCCGTCGGACGAATACAAAGACGACTGGGATTTTTCCGGCCTCGAGGAGATGGCGAAATTCGGCCTCGCTCTGGGAACGGAAGCGGCCAATATGCCGGGCATGGCGACCTGGAA